>NZ_AZFK01000083.1:0-51259 GCF_001435775.1 Limosilactobacillus ingluviei DSM 15946
TCGACATTTGTTTAGCATTTTGGCGAAGTTCCAATTGCTTAATTCGTGACTGAACAATTATCAAACAAAATGAAGTCTATTCTACAATTGGTGGCTGACGACAATGACATTGTGATTGAGAAAATGGAAGTCATGCCCGATCACGTACACGTACTGATTAGTTTTCCACCTAGCAAAGCGCCAACCAGTGCTATCAAGGCCCTGAAAGGTAGAAGTGCTTTTATCTTCCTCAGGAGACATCCAGAAATCAGACAATCCCAATACTGGGGTGGTCATCTATGGTCGCCAAGCTACTACATGAGCACGTTAGGCAATATGAGCAAGGAAGTTGTCGAGCAATACATCAACAATCAAAAATACAACGAAACTAAAAAACGCCCTAACGGGCGCTAAAGGGGCCTATCCATTCCATGACTAAAGTCACGGGATTTCCGGCCAAACATCATTAAACTAACCAAAACGGTGACGACCAAGCATTGCTGGTCATCACCGTTTGTTTTATTCATCTCCGCGCAAATACTGTGCCACCACGGCGATCATCACGTCACCGTACTGACGTAATTTCACTTGGCCAACCCCGCTGACCTGCAGGAATTCAGCCGGGGTCTGCGGTTGCAAACGGGCCATGTCATGCAAGGTCCGATCCGAAAAAATGACAAAGGCCGGAACCCCTTGTTCGTCCGCCAATTCCCGCCGCTTTTGGCGCAGCCGTTCAAACAGGGCCGCTTGTTCTGGCGTTTCGACTGGGACTGCGGCCGCTTTTTTCACCGGCCGTGGTTCCACCCGCCGTTGGACGGTCGCTTGCCCGTGTAAAACGGCCCGGCCGGTCGGGGTGACCTTCACGACGGGGAACTGGCCCCCCTCTAACATTAAGTACCCCGTCGCCACCAGGTAGTCAATTAAGCGGTTGGCCTGGGCTTGCGAATAGTCCGTTAATTGATTGTAATGGGGCAATTGATCGCCTTCTACCTCGCGCACCCGCTGGTTGGTTGACCCCGTCGCAATCTGGGCGACCAGGGCTTTCCCGAAGCGGCCGTGCAATTCATCGACCACGGTAATCAGCACCCGGGCGGCCGCCGTCACATCTTCAACTTCGCGCTCGTCGAGGCAATTGCTGCACCGCCCACACGGTGGGCATTCCTGGCCAAAGTAGGCAACCAGGTTCTGTTGAAGACACTGGGGGGTATTAGCGTAGCTGGTGACAGCTTGCAGTTTGGCGTATTGCACCTCCCGGTAAGCTTCATCGGCGTCAGATTGATCCAAAAACCAGCGGTACTGCTGGAGATCATTGGGGTGATAGAGCATTACCGCTTCACTGGGGAGGCCATCCCGACCGGCCCGACCGGCTTCTTGGTAGTAGGACTCCAAATTTTCGGCACTGGTGGCGTGGAGGACAAAGCGGACGTTGCTTTTATCGATCCCCATCCCAAAGGCGTTGGTCGCCACAATTAAGGGCAATTGGTCAGCTAAAAAGGCGTCTTGGACCGCCGCCCGGTCTTCGGGCGCCATCCCCGCGTGGTAGGCCGCCACGTCAAAGCCCTGGTCCTGTAAATATTCAGCCAAGCTTTCCACTTTTTTGCGGGTATTGGCGTAGATGATTCCCGCTTCGCCGGCGTGGGCCTGCAAGTACTGGACGATGTATTGACGGTCCGGGACCTGCGGGTGGACGACCTTAAAGGCTAAATTGTCCCGGGTGAAGCTGGTAATCACGAAGTTGGCCGCCGGAATTGCCAGCTGTTCGCCAATGTCTTGGCGGACCGGCGGGGTCGCAGTGGCGGTTAAAGCCAAAACTGTCGGGTGGGTCGGCAGCTTTTCGATCGCTGCTTGCAGCTGCCGGTAAGCCGGGCGAAAATCATGCCCCCACTGGGAAATACAGTGGGCTTCATCGATGGCAATCAAATCAATGGGCAAAAAGGTCAGCTGATATTGAAAGAATTCCATCGCTAAGCGCTCCGGGGTTACGTACAGGAGCTTGAGCTTGCCCTCATACGCCTGGCGCAAGATCGGGTTGACCTCTTCTTTGGGAATCGTTGAATTGATTGCCGCGGCCGGAATCCCGTTTTGGCGCAAGGCATCGACTTGATCCTTCATCAGCGCTAGCAGCGGCGACACCACCAGCGTTACCCCCTTATTTAACAAGGCCGGAATTTGGTAGCAAAGCGACTTCCCGCCCCCCGTTGGCATCACCGCCAGGGTATTTTGGTGGTTTAAGACCTGCTGGATCACTTGGGCTTGGCCCGGGCGAAATTGCTCATAACCAAAGACGGTTTGTAAAATGGCTTGTGCGCTCGGCATTATTTTTCCTCCCTCGTTAAAAGCTTACTCTAAAAAACACGGTCAGAATCGGAAAGCTCTGACCGTACGCTCCTACTACTAAATTTACTGCCCCGTTGCATGTCCCGGACTTCTCCGCAACCTTAATTTCATCCTTCGAGCGCCGGTTTCAGTGGCGTTAAATTTAAGGTCACCCTCATCCCTAAACCGGAAGCATAACGATTTAATGTTTCCAATGACGGAACTGAATCTAAGCGTTCGATTTTGGCTAATTGCGATTGACTCATCCCAATCCGCTCTGCCAGTTCGCGTTGGGTTAGGCCACTTTTAATGCGCTGCACATGTAAGGCGGCTAAAGTGTCAATTACCGAAAGTTCCTCTTTAGAAATACTAGTAATGCTGTTTTTACTCTTTTCCCAATCACCCATTTCGGTGTCTCCTTTCCCAATCATCAATTAAATTCAGCGCCCGCTCAATTTGCCGTGGATCAGTTTTATTTTGTTTTTTTAGTGTAGTGGCTTACCAATAAGAACGCTTTACCGTCCCAAGTGGTATAAAAGACCCGCTCTGGAAGTGGCCGTAATTCCCACAATTTGTGACGGTAACCCTTCAGAAACTTCGCCTGAGGCATCCCAAGATTAGTTCCTAATCCCTTTAACAATTCAATTTGATACGCCAATTTTTTTAAGACGGCGACATCTTGCTTTTGACTACTATGCGCTAAACGATCATTGAACTTCTCCCACTTAGCTAAACCTAACGGTTTGAACGCTTAAAGTGGGAGATTCTGAGAACATCGCATACTTACACTACCGTTCTCAAAAGAATTTCGTGCAGAGGTTACGACTATTAATCGCTAGACCTAACGGCCTAGAGAGGGACGGCGCGTTCCGAGCCTTTCCTCTAGGATGTGGATTACTTTAGGCTAACCCACGAGCCAAAATATTTTGAGCTGCATTCACATCGCGGTCTAAGTGGGTACCGCAACTTGGGCAATCCCATTCGCGAACACTCAACCATTCAGATTTATTAAGCCCCAACCGATGGTTGTTTTTCCCACAGTGGGCACAGAGCTGACTAGTGTAGTATGGAGCGATTTGGATTAGTTGCTTATCGTACCATTCGCATTTATACAACAACATGGTGACCAGCTTTGCCCAACTAGCGTTGCCAATGGCTCTTGCCAACTTGTGATTCTTCATCATGGCTTTGACATTAAGCTTTTCTAACACAATCACATCATAGTTGCGTACCATAGTTGTAGTTAGCTTATGCAGTTGATCTTCACGTTGGTTCTTGATCTTTTGCTTATACTTAGCCACCATGACACGAGCCTTTTGATAGTTTTTGAAATCGCTTAACTGTCGTGGAACAGGAACCTTATTGTGTTCATCCCACGCAATTGCCTTTTTGGCTTCGCGTCGACGACGAGCAGCACGACGTTCCCAATAGTGGAGCTTGCTTGCCAGCTTATCTTCATAGTGGTGAATTGGTTCTTTATAGCCATCTGACAGATTCAGCAGGGCCTTGAGGCCCAAATCACCACCAACTTGTTTCCCGGTTTTAGGCAAGGCTTGGTTTTCGCTTTCTACTAAAACCGAGGCATAGTATTGCCCGGCGCTATTAATGCGTACAGTAGCGTTAATGATCCGCCCTTGTGGCAGTCGACCAGCCCGAAAATACACTTGTTTAAGGATTGGTAACTGAATATGGTGGTCGTCGATGATCTTAATAGAGCCGCTCTTGGTACGGTAACTTTGCGCATACTTCCGCTTTTTAAACTTTGGCCGCTCATTCTGGCCTTTGAAGAATCGCTGGTATGCATCGTTTAAATCACGGCTCACACATTGGAAAGCAGAAGAGTCTACATCTTTCAGCCAGGGATATTCTTCTTTCAAACGTTTTAGCAAATTATTCATGCCAAAAGTGTTAATGAACTTAGCCTTTGGATTATTTACATATCGTGAAATATGCATGGTAAGCATCTGATTCCAAAACCAACGCATGCATCCAAAAGTACGGGCCAACAGTACCTGCTGGTCCGGTGTCGGATACAATCGTATTTTATAGGCTTTTTGAACCATTATTTTATCCCTTGATTTTCGATGTATTTTTTAACGACTTCAAGCGGCGCGCCACCAGTGCTAATTAAGCAATAGCTTTGGGTCCAGAAAGCTGATTTCCAAAGGTATTGCGTAATTTCTGGGAACTTCTTCTTAACCATCCGTGAGGATGACGACTTATAGGCATTTAGAAACTTGGCAATTTCAGTATGCGGTGTCGCTCTGAACAGGACGTGAACGTGATCGACATCATGGTTCCATTCTTGTAGAGTTACGCCATAGAATTCACCAACGCGTACGAATTGGTGTTTAAGGTACTCCGACACTTCGTCGTTTATTACCTTACGACGGTACTTAATTACCATCACAAGGTGGTAATTCAAAAGATATACTGAATGTTGATTACGGTCTAATTTCACTGTTATCACAACCATATTATTTAATTACACTTAATATAACATAGTGCAAAAGAAAAAGCACTACGTGCTTTAGAAGGGGCGATTCATCCCCCGCTTATTGAAGCGGGGGTATTCTCGCTCATTAACGATAAATTCGCCAATTTCACTTTTGCCGTGCTGATCATGATAGTAATTAACTTCCATGGTTACTGACCTACATTTCCTTTCACGTATTTATGATAACACGTTTGCAATCAGGCACGGACAAAAGGGCACGCTTTTAACACCTCTGGCGGGTGCAACCTTTTATGCGCGCCGCTGACGGCCAACGTCCCCCTTACTTTATATATACGCGTTTTAGGGTCAAAAATAGCGAAACAATTTTATTTTTTTGTTCACCAAAAAGGACCGGCGCCCACAGCCGGTCCTTTGGTATTGGTTTTGTTTGAGTAGGGAGTACTAGCGGAGGATGGTTTTTAGATCAATTTTTGACCCGCTTCCGACGCACTGGCAAATGGCCCGGCAACCGTCTTGACCCCGACCCGGGCGTGACCAAAGTAGTCTTGGTCGAAGGTAATTGGTGTCCCGTCCGGGTTTTCGTAGCGTTGTTCTGGTTCAAAGGCTTCACCCAGCGTCGCCGTTGTAATAATTCCTTGGTGCGCTTGCAACTGCTCAAAGAGGTCCGTCTTTAAGTACAGGCCATCAGCGCGTTGTTCCACCGCCACGTCGACGGGACCGTCTACGACCAAAGCATCGGTCTCGTGCACACTTGGCGTGGCCCCACCGAAGTAGACGTTGCCGCCTTCGTAAACCGGCAGGTGACCATAGTAACGGTCGTTGTTTGGCGCGTAGATGTTTTGGTAGCCTTCAAATTGCTTGATCCATTCTTCGTAGACAGGGTAATCGTTGAAGACTTGGCTGCCGACCTTAAAGTTGTAGTCGTCCCATTCATCTGGTTCATCCGCCTTGCGGGCTTCTAAAGCCTTGATGCTGTCCCGCAGCGGCTTTTGCACGAAGATATTGTTGTAGAAGCGGTCATCCCCATGCAAGAAGCTCATGAAACCAACCACTTGGGTCCCGTGAGGCACGTGGTATGGGGTGTAGCGGTCCGATGGGACGTTGACCGAGTTATTATTGGTCCCCCGCCCAACGGCACAGAAACTCCCGGCAATCAGGTTGTGAACCAGCGCGACCCCTTGGGCTGCCAAACGTAACGACCGATCTGACAGCATCAAGTTGTTGTCCACCAGGGTTGGCCCGTGGGAAACTTCGACCCACAAGTCTTCCCCCAGCCCCATCAACAGGCCGTCGAGCGTATCTTCGTTGACCTCAAAGTCAAACGGCAAGGTGTTGTCGTAGAAGACGTTTTGGGAAACCCGCGTCCCTTGGGCTTGCCAGTCCAGCCAAATCCCCCGGTTGTTAAAGTGGATTTGATTGCGCCTAATGATCACATCGATGGCCGCGTGGAGCTTGATCCCCCCGGTTTCGGCCCCGCCCAGGTTCTGGCGGATGTTGTTGCGGTCAATTTCGTTGTCTTCAATCACCGAGAAGATGCAGCCCAGGTGACCCACGATCCCGGCTTGACCGTTATCGTGGATGTGGTTGCGCCGAATCACGTGCGAACCAATGTGATCCTTGTCCCAGCCTTCGTAGGAAGCTTGCAGAACGGCTTCCCGTTCAGTCTGAGTTCCGTCCTTGAGCTTGGTCTTCAGCCACTTGTTATCGTTGTTGGGTTGCAGGTACTTCCCTAAGGAAATCCCGACACACTTGGAGTTGGCGATGTCACAGTCTTCGATGATCCAGCCCTTGGACCAGTGCGGCCCAATCATCCCGTCTTGGAAGGCCGTCGGCGGCGCCCATTGGGTGGCAGCTTTGTTAATCGCAAAGCCGCTGACCGTCAAGTAGCCGATCCCTTCTTGTTGCGGGAAGAAGCATTCCTTACGGACATTGATTTCCACTTGGGCCGTCGTCGGATCGACGCCTTGGAAGTTTGCGTAAATCACCGTTTGATCAGCCGCAGCATCTTGTTCGGCATACCAAGTCAGCAGGGTCTTTTCGGGTTCAAAAGAGCGCAGATACGGCTTGGGATCCTTCACAGCTGCCAAGCTGGTAACTTCGTACAAGGCCTGGTCGTTTAAGTAAACTTCCCCGGTGTGGTGCACCGTCCGGCCGTCAAACCAGTCCCCGGCTACGCGCGTCGTGTACGGGTTGTAATCCCCAAACAAGGAGTTATCAATCCGGGTCACCCAAACATCACCGCTCACTGGTTCCCAATCGGTCACCGGTTCGGCCCCGGTAATCACTGCCCCGAAGGGTTCGACGGAGCGGTATTCAATCCGGGCAGCCGCCGTGCCGGCGTGCTTGGGGTTAACATTTTCCCGGTACACCCCGGGGGCCACTAAGACGACGTCGCCCGGTTGCGCGACATCGGCCGCCGCTTGAATCGTGGTAAAGGGGCGCTTTTCGCTCCCATCCCCGCTCACCGGGGCGTTGACATCAACATAAAGCTTCATTGTGCTTTCTCCTTTCGTTAACTTGGGCTACTGGTTGCGCCGCGCTTCGATTTCGTGGTTGATCCGGTCAACTTCAGTGTCACTCAAGCTGTACTTGCTCATGATCCACATCGCTACCACGGCCAAAACAATTGGCAACCAGATCATAGAAATCGTGATTCCGTTCAAAGCCGCCGCTGATTGGGTCGCTTTGGTTCCGTCAAAGTGACAAAAGGCGTTGATGTAACCTGGGATGATCCCCCCAAGGGCCAACCCAATCTTAAAGAACAGCCCCATCAAAGCGTTGATAATCCCAGCCACCCGCTTTTGGGAAGTGTATTCGCCGTACGAGATGACTTCTGGAACCAATGACCACATGTAGCCGGTCGCCGCGGTAATCCCCCATTGCATGACAAACCGACCAACGTAGCCCAGCCAGATTTGATCCTTCAAACCTGGGAAAGACCAGATCCAAAGCAAGAGCGTCCCGATGATAAACATCAGCAAGAACAGGTAGAAGAAGTTCTTCTTCCCGAATTTGCGTCGCACGATTGGCCACAAGAAGACCAAGAAGATCCCCGGAATCGAGCCAATCAGGTTAACTGACGCCATCCATTCGGAGTGCCCGATGTTGTATTGCATGTAAAAGGCCCAAGAAGTGTTACCGAAGAACATGAAGGTAAAGGCAATCAAGAAGAACCAGCCTAAGACCTGCAGCGGTTTGTTACGCCGCAGCTCGTTCCATAGGTCGGAGAATTTAACCGCATCAGTTTCTTCGGCCGTTGGCAAGACCCGTTCTTTAATCCCAAAGTAAGTGCACATCAGCATGATAAACCCGATCACCATGTAGATGGACATAACCTTGAAGTAGGCGCCGGCCGCCTCAGGCGAAGCGTAGTTCCCCAAGTTCAGCTTGATCCCAAAGAACCCAATATCTTTTAACTGCTTCGCAGGGGAAGCCATTTGAACAAATAATGGCAAGAACGTGTACACTAACAGGTTCCCAATGTTGGCTTCCGTCATCCGCACCGTCGTCAAGGTTGATACTTCATCGTTGTCCCGGGTCAAAGAAGCGTTTAAGGACCCGTATGGAATGTTAACCAAAGAGTAAATCAAGGCCGTGGCCAAGTAAGCAACGAAGGCATAGACGACGCTCCCCCGGACCGCCGGAATTGGCAAGAACAGCATCGCACTGCACAGGGTCAGCGGAATCCCAAAGTACAGCAAGAATGGCTTGTACTTGCCGGCCTTAAAGTGGCTCTTATCAACCACCGTCCCGATCCACGGATCCCAAAAGACGTTAACCCACCGGACAATCAGAAAAATGGTCGCCCCGGCCGCCGCCGAGATTCCAAAGACCGTCGTCAAATAGAACAGCAACATGGACCCAATCGTCCCGAAAATCAAGTTTTGGGCCAGGTCCCCAGCCCCATAAGCAATTCGCTCGCCCCATGACAGCTTCGCGAATTCGTCAACCTTTTTAGTAGTTGGCGTCTCCATTCTTTGTCACACCTTTCTAAGAAAACAACCCTCAATAACAGTCACGTGACAATTAGTTGGTTATTCGAACCAACCATTTGATTATATTTTAAGAAAGCGGTAACATATTTGAATGAAGCAATCAAACTTTTTTTGAACGAAAAAGGGGTAGCGCTACCATGAGTCGAATTGAAAACTTTCTCAAGGCCCTGAATTTACCGGCGGGCATCTGGCGCCAAGCAGCGGGAGAATCGACCTTAAAATTCAAGCAAGGCGGTCTTTCCACCGCCACAATGCAAGCCATCATTACGGCCCAGCCAACGAAACCGGTGGGCTTCTTGCGCCACAGTTCTTCCCTCTACAGCTGTGTGATTCAGCACCAAGACCAAATCATCTTGCTGGGGCCAACGATCATTACTGACGTCAGCCAACTGATCGGCCAGCGCGGGCAAGTCCTCTTCTTGCCCCGCTTTTTAAACACCGCTTCGCTCACCACTGAGCAATTTTGCTACCAGGTGCTGACTTTGTTGGAATTGGCCGCCACCCCGCTGCCACTGGCGACGATCAAGGCTGCCTTTCAAGCCGCTTCCTTTGCCAATACCTTTGGGGCCAAATTCACCAACCTTCAGTTTACCGCCGACGCCAACCACGTCAATTACTATTACGAACGAGCGGTCAAAAAGGCGATTGCCCAGGGGGACATCGCTGCCTTACCGACGATTTTTAAGAACAACCTCAATTCCGGCCGGGTCGGCGTCTTAGCGGAAAATGACGAATTGCGCAGCGTCAAAAACTGGGCGATTATTTCCGTTTCGGTCAACTTGCGGGCCTTTTTCACCGTGGGGATGGATTACGAAATGGCCTATTCTTTAAATGACCAGTACGTTCGCGATATTGAACGCCTGCAGAGCCAACACGAAGTCCTTGCCGCCATTGAACGGATCGACGTCGATATGGCCACCCGCTGCAAAACCTTGCTCTCCGCGAAAATGACCGCCCCGATCAGCAAAGTTTTTTGGCGGCTGATGAAAGATCCCACGACTGCTGTCACCATCACGGATTTAGCCCGGGCCGTTGACCTGTCCACCCAGTACTTGGGGACCAGCTTTAAAAAGCAGGTCGGCGTTTCGATCAATCAGTTCCGCCAATTGTGCCGGATCAATTACGCGATCGAAGACCTCTTAGACTCTGACCTCGCAATTGGCGAAATCGCGGCCAAATATGATTTTGCCGACCAAGCCCACTTCTCCCGCGTTTTTCACCAGTGGACCGGGGTTAGCCCCAAAGCCGCCCAACAAGACCGGCGAACGATTACCGATTGGAATCTCTACGACTACCTGTTTCAGCCGGGCAAAAATTAAATTATTTATCCGCAACAATTTGCGCAAAAAAACGTATATATAAGATGGGGGGATTGATTAGAAGTAAGGAGGAGCTAAATGAACGATTTTTTAACACCAATCGAGCGGCATTACGCGACCAAGTGGGAGCAAATGACGATTTTGGACGATCCGATCTTTGGCGCCGTCATGGAAAACGAGCGGCTCTGCCAGGAATTATTACGCCGGGCCCTGCCGGAATTAAAGATTGACACAGTGAAATTAGTGGAACGCCAGCACACCATTGTCGGCACCCTGACTTCCCACGCCGTCCGCTACGATGTCTACGTCCGTGACAACCGCCAACGTAACTTTGCGGTGGAAATGCAGATCGCCGACCAAAAGAACCTGCCCTACCGCTTGCGCTACTACTAAGACATGATGGACACGGAACTGCTACGCCCCGGGGAAGACTACCGCGCCCTGGCCAAGCGGCCGACCTACGTGATCATGTTCTGTGCCTTTGACTACTACGACCAGGGAGCGGCGCGCTACGAATTTGGCAACGTCAACTTGTTTGACCGCCGACAAGAAATGGGCGACGGTCGCAAAATTGTCGTCTTTAATTCCAAGGCCAAGCACTTTGAGCACGCTAGTGAAATCCGCACATTCCTTGACTTTATGGAAAAGCGGCCCAATACTGAAGATAGCTTTATCAACGACGTCCAAACGACCATTGAATTAGTCAAAGGCAACAAGGAAAGGAAGTGGGCCTACGTGAAGTTTGAAGCAGACTTACAATACCGGTTGAACCAAAGTCGGGAACAAGGGATTCAACAAGGGGAAAAACAAGGCCAAGCTAAGAGTGCGACTGGGATCATCAAATTCCTCAGCGCCCAAGGACAGTCCGCGCAAGAAATCGTGACCAATTTGGCCCAGATGCTAAATATCTCCCCTGAGCAAGCCCAACGCTACTACGAGCAAACCATGGCCCACGCCTAAAAAATCGCGGCACGACCACTTTTCGGTCGCGCCGCGATTTGCCTTATTCAACATTTTTAACTTCCTTTGGCCACTTGAGGATCAGCGAGTAGTCCATC
Source organism: Limosilactobacillus ingluviei DSM 15946 (assembly GCF_001435775.1). Taxonomy (GTDB): domain Bacteria; phylum Bacillota; class Bacilli; order Lactobacillales; family Lactobacillaceae; genus Limosilactobacillus; species Limosilactobacillus ingluviei. Next base: position 11,126 of record NZ_AZFK01000083.1, read on the forward strand.
ATCCCCAAGACAACGTGGATTGCCACCGAGCCAGCCCCGAGCAATGAGGCCATCTTCGAACCATGAATCATCGCTAGCGAAATCTGCGATGGCAAAACCATCTTGGCGACCCATTGCTTAACGCCATGGTAGATTTCCGGAATGGCTTCCATGATCGGCGCATTGAAGTACACCGCCCGCGGGCCATAATTAATCATGGCGTTATAGGTAACCTTGCCCAGTTGGTTCACCATCTCATCGACAATTGCCACCGTTTCGCGGTCGCCTTGATGATAGAGTTCAGCAACCTTGGCGATTGAAATGTTGGGCAGTTGTTTTACTCGCTGGACCTTAGACAAGACCGCCCCTTCAGAACACACGTCTTCGACCTTGACTAAGTGGTCGCCTTCCACCACCAGCGACCGGCCAATTTCACCGGCAAAGCCTTCGTTGCCCGCGTACAAGCGTTGGTTCGCAATGATGCCAGCCCCAATCCCGCGGTGAATGCTGATGGTGACCAAATTATCGTACCGATCCGAAGCCCCAAAGTCGCGTTCAAACACCGCTGCCATATTGGCTTCGTTGGCCAAGACCACCGGCACGGCATACTTATCCTGGTAGTATTGTTCCAGGTCGATCCCGCCTAACTCAATGAAGGGCGAGTCGGTAATCCGGTTGTCGACGATCACCCCGTGAATCGAAAAGCCAATTGCCAAGAGACCGTGCAGGGTCGTGTTGTGACTGAGCATCCGATCCAATTCCGCTGAAATCAGCTGCATAATCGCCAAAATATCCCGCTTGGGCAAATCAATCTCCCGGAAGCTGATAATTTCCCCGTTTAAGTAGTTAAACATCGCCCGCAGATGACTGGTGCCAATTTCAAAGCTGGCGACAAACCCGTATTCGCGGTTTAAGCGAATCAAATTGGGCCGGCGCCCGCCACTTTTGGTTGACTCCCCACTACCCAGTTCTTCAATAAAGCCCTCCGCCTGCAGTTCATTGTACAACGATGAAACCGTCGATTTGTTAAGGTTCAAACGGCTCGCGATCTCCGCTCGTGACGTCGCTTCATGATTAAAAAGTTCTTGCAAGACCCGCCGCCGGTTGGTCAGCCGCAAGCCCGCCCGTTTATTTCCTGCCATTTTTCAATGCTCCCCGTTTAAGTTAGTTTATTAATTATACTAACACGCGATAAAAACAAATGCTACTCCGATTACCCTAACCTATGTACCAGGGCGCCCTTCGCCAGGCGGCCTACCGCTTAACGCGTGTACGGGTACTGTTCCCCAAATTCATAAACCATTTCTGGTTCCTTGCTGATCCGGTGGTTCCAATTCAAACCATCAATTTGGGCCATCTCAGCGGGCGACAATTCAAAATCATAGATTGCGGCGTTCTCTTGGATCCGCGCGGCGTGGGTCGACTTCGGAATGATTGCGACGCCGTTTTGTAAGTGCCAGCGCAAGATCACCTGGGCACTCGATTTGCCGTGGGCCGCCGCGATTTGTTGCAAGACTGGTTCGGTCAAAAGCTGCCCCCGCCCAAGTGGCGACCAGGCCTGGGTAACAATCTGATGAGCCCGGTTGAATTCAAGCATTGGCTTTTCGCTTAGCCACGGGTGGCATTCCAATTGGTTGACGACCGGCATTTCGTTGGCCTGGGTCGCCAAGTATTGCAAGTGGATCATCCCGTAGTTGCTGACCCCAATTGACCGGGTCAACCCGGCCTTTTTCAAGTCTTCAAAGGCCCGCCAGGTTTCAAAAAAGTGGGTGTGGATTGGCCAGTGCACCATCAATAAATCGACGTAATCCATCCGCAGTTTCTTAAGCGATTCCTTCACTGAAGCAATCGTTGTTTCATACCCCTGGTTAGCTTCGTTCACCTTGGTAGCGATAAAGAAGTTGTCGCGGGCCACGTTTAAATCGGCTAAGGCCTGCCCGAGCAAGGCTTCATTTTGATACATTTGGGCCGTGTCAAACAGCCGGTAGCCGGCTTCATAAGCAGCGTGGACCGCCCCGGTCAATTCCGCTTGGTCCGTAATTTTGTAGATACCAAACCCTTCTTGCGGCATTTGGTTGCCATCGGCTAAGGTCAATAAATTGTTTTTAATATCCATAATAAATCCCCGTCCTTTTTCTTCCATTATAGCAAATCAATCCGGATGAATTTCGCTTTTACCATATTTCCCGGGAAATACAAACGACCCCGCCACTGGGGCAGGGTCGCAGAATTGGATTGTAGTTATTCTAGCGGAGTATTTCTAGAATGATTGTTAGTGCATTATGGGGCGGGGAATGCCCACCACCCGAATGGTTTGTTTTAGTAGATTAAGGTTGATTGTTTAGGCGGCCTTGGCTGCACCCTTCTTGTGTTCAGACAGGAAGAACCACAGGATCAAAGCAAAGCCGATTGCAGGCACGATGAAGGATAATTGCATCGAACCACTCAGGTCGGAAACCCGCCCCATGATCACTGGGACAAAGGCCCCACCGACTAAGGACATGACCATGAAGGCCCCACCAGTTTCGGTGTGTTGCTTTTCGGTCACTTGGTCTAACCCGTGCGCGTAAATCGTTGGGTAAACCGGCCCGAAGAAGAAGCTGGTAGCTACGGCCCCCCAGATAGCGATTGGGGAGTGAATCGTCGCCGTCAAAATCAAGACCACCGTTCCAAGCAGGCAGTACCAGATCATGACCTTGGTAATCGAGAAGCGTTCCATCAGCCAGTTAGCGCAAAGCTTCCCAACGAACCAAACCCCGTAGGAGATGATCATGTAGTTGGTAGCCGCGTGGTCGGTAATCCCTGGGATAATCCGCAAGGCCAGCCGGATCGTAAAGGACCAGACACAAGTTTGGATCCCCACGTAGAGGAATTGCGCCCCCACCGCCTTCATAAAGCGGGTGTTGTGCAGCAAGTAGTTAATTGATTCACCCAGGGATGGTTGCTTAACCCCGGCCCCACCTTGTGCAGCCGCCAGGTCCGTCTTGGCCTTAGCGTATGGCATCTTGGTAATGGCAACTAAGACTAAGAGTACCAACAGGACAAAGAGGATGTACTTGTATGGCTTCAGGGTCAAGAGCAAGACTTCCTTATTAAAGGCCGCCTTTTGCGCGGCGCTCAAGCCGGCACTTTCGGCTTCCAGGTTGCTGTGCCCACTAAAGATCAAGTACTTCCCAAGGATGATCCCCATTGCGTCCCCGAATGGAATCAGGGTTTGGGAAATGTTGATCCGCCGGTTAGCGGATTCTTGGGGTCCCATCATCGTCGAGTAGGTGTCACAAGACGTTTCCAGGAAGCTCAGCCCGATGGCAATCACGAAGATCGCGGCTAAGAACATCCCGTAAGTTGCCATGTGAGAAGCCGGGAAGAACATCGCACAACCAATGATAAAGAAAGTCAAACCGGTCATAATTGCAGTCTTGTACGTGTTCTTCCGAATAATGTAGGCCGCGGGCAAGGCAATCAAGAAGTACCCACCGTAAAAGGCCGATTGCACAAAGGCCGTCGCCGTGTCACTCAAGGTAAAGACGGTCTTGAACTGGGTGATCAAGATGTCATTTAAGGAAGCAGCCATCCCCCACATTGGGAAGATCAATGAAACTAAGACGTATTGCCAAATTGGCGTTTTGCTCAGGTACCCGTTGTCTAACTGGACCCAAGATTGCTTTTTCAAACTATCCATGATGGAAAATTTCCTCCTAAGGTCACTAGAATGTCACACCAGATTCAAGGATGATGTTGGAGTAAGGCGTCGCTTCCCCGGTCCGAATAAAGGCGTGGGTCTTGGCCAAACTCTTCTTCAAGTCGCTGTGTGGCATGAATTCAATTTCCACGTTTGGCAAGGCTTGCTTAATGTTGGCCAATTGGGTCGGGTTTTGGTCCTTGATTTCTTCGGCCAAGTAGATCTTTTGGACGGCCATTTCCGTTAAGACGTTTTCCAAGACTTGCATAAAGGTTGGCAACCCTTGTTCCACGCACAGATCAATCTTCTTGGTTTCCATTGGGACCGGCATCCCGGCATCACCAATGGACAGCCAGTCCATGTGGCCCATGTCGGCTACGACTGATGCAACTTCTGAGTTTAAAATTCCTGACTTCTTCATTTTTAAATCCTCACTATCTCTGATTAATCATTTGCCAACGCCGCCGTAACTTCCGCTTCGGTTGGAATCGATGGCATCGCTCCCATCCGTTGGACCGTCAGGCTGGACGCCCGTTGGGCATAGCGGATCGCGTCGGCCAGGTTGGTCATTGTCGGATCGAGCTGGGAAATCAAGGCCCCTAAGAAGGTGTCCCCGGCCGCCGTCGTGTCCACTGCCTTCACCTTGAAGGCTGGCACGATGCCGTGGTCATCCTTGGTGGCAAAGAAGGCCCCCTTGGATCCCAGCGTGATCAAGGTCGTCGTAACGCCCTTGGCTTGGAACGCTTGCGCCGTTTGCACCAATGATGCTTCATCCGTGATTTCAATCCCGGACAAGAGGGCACTTTCCGTTTCGTTGGGCGCAATCACATCGGTGTAGGCCAGCAGTTCCGGCAAGATTTCCTTAGCCGGCGCCGGGTTCAAGACCGTGATCACGTCGTGGGCCTTGGCCGTCTTGAAGGCCGCCAGGGCCACTTCTTGCGGCGTTTCAAATTGCGTCACCAAGAAGTCGACTTCTTCCATCAGGGCATCGAGGTCCTTCAGGTTAGCCGTCGTCATGGCTTGGTTGGCGCCCCCGTAGACCATGATGTCATTTTGGCCATTGGCATCCAAGGTTACCAAAGCCGTCCCGGTTCCGTGGTGGGAGTCATTACCAATGTGGCTGGTGTCGATGCCGTCGGCTTGCAAGGCTTCACGCATGAACTTCCCTTCCGCGTCCGTGCCGACCATCCCAATAAAGTAGGTCTGCGAACCGGACCGCGCTGCTGCGACGGCTTGGTTGGCACCCTTGCCCCCCGGAGCAGAACTCTTATCCTTAGCAGCAAGCGTTTCCCCTGGTTCGGGGAAACGTTCCATGTGGTAGGTCGTATCAACGTTGATACTTCCCAAAACGGCAACCTTGTTTGACATACTCTCCATCTCCTACTTTTCAAATGATCCAATCAGTCGAGATATTTAAAACGTTTTACATATCAGCGATGGTGCTAATTTACCATCGCCCGAAAACGATTGCAAATTCACCATTGCACATTTTGGCCGCTTTTCGTAACTTTCGGGGCAGCTCATCGCTTTGGTAAACTGTTTTACCAAAGTTTATCCATTTTTAGATAATTTATTTTTTTGTAGTTACTATTGATCTTTAACAGACTTACTTAATTGATTTAATCTCCGACTTGTTTTTTATTAATAAACTTCCGCTTGAAGCGATCACTTATCAATCACAAGTATAGGTGCCCTACCCCCGGTCGCAAAGCGTTTTCATAGTTGTTTCATTTCGGGACATTTAACCCGATCAATCCCGGGCAGCGCTTACAAATCTTAACTTTCACAATCTTTTGGGACCGCTTTCCATTTCTGGCAGGCATCGCACCTTCATAAACCCTTTTACTTTTTATGACTGGCTATTTACAATTGAATTTGTAGCGCTTATGATGAAAGCGGATACATTTACGAAGGAGTTTTTTGTATGAAGAAGTTTAACTTAAGCCACGCCATGTTTAACCCCACGTCCTTTACCCTGTATCAAGACGCGGATTTCACGGTCGAAACCTTTACTTATCCATCCGGGGTAGAAGCCCTCAAGCTTACCAACCACCGCGGTTATCTGACCGTCTTGCCGTTTTATGGGCTGATGATTTGGGACGCTGTCTTTGATGGGATCAACCTCAAGGAAAAAGACGGCTTCACCTATCCGCGCTTCGGCCAGCAAATCGCCGATACCTACGGGGCCTTTGAATTCAATTCAGGCTTGCTGGCCAGTGGAAACCCGAGTCCGGAGGATGACCACGTCCAACACGGCGAATTCGCGACCGCCCGCATGGATCATGCCGCCTTATTGATTGAAGACGGCCAACTGACCGTTCAAAGCGACTACGAATACATCAAGGGCTTTGGGGATCATTATTTAGCTACCCCGTCGGTCACCATATTTGCTGACAGCGGCCTATTCGATCTTGACATGCACGTTAAAAACCTGTCGCACGCGGCCCCGATGCCACTGCAGTACATGTGTCACCTCTGCTACGCCTACGTTCCTGGCGCAACGATGACGGCCAACGTGCCCGATGAAGCCTTCCAGCTGCGGACTTCTGTCCCGGCCCACGTTCACCCGACGCCGGAATGGACGGCCTTTACCGATGAACTGCAAGCCAGTGGCAAGCTGATTGACAAGCTCGACGACGCCAGCCACTACGACCCCGAAATCGTCTTTTTCTCCGATGACTTGTCCAAGTATACGGACACGGCCGAGTTCCGGGTTGAATTGGGTGATGGTCACACCTTCTTGACCAAGTACCCAACGGCCGACTTGCCGATCGTCACCCGTTGGATCCTCTACAACGGCGACCAACAAGTCAACGCCTTTGCCCTGCCCGGCACCTCCACACCTGAAGGCCGCCTGGCCGCTAAGCAAGCCGGGACCTTGATTATGTTGCCACCACAAGCCGAAAAGCACTTCCACGTCCAAACCGGGTTGGAAAAGTAATGTCTGAACACTAATGATGAACCTCAGTGCAACCTGAGGAAACGAAGGGAATGATCACGATGATGTACGATGTATTGGTAATTGGCTCCAACATGATGGAATTAACCACCGAAATTGACCGGATGCCGCAACTGGGCGAAACCGTAGCGGCCCCCAACTTCCACATGGCCTTTGGCGGCAAAGGGGCGAACCAGGCCGTGGCCGCCGCGAAATTAGGCGCCAAGGTAGCGATGATTTCCAAGGTCGGCGCCGACTCCTTAGGCCAGGCCTACCTCGCCCACTTTAAACAAACCGGCATCGACATCAGCGGGGTCAGTGTCGGCACCCAATCCAACGGGGTCGCGCCGTGCTTCATTCACGGCAATATGAATAGCATCATCGTAGTCCAAGGGGCCAACAGTGAATTGACCCCGGCTAGTCTGGATGATTACCACGCCCTGATTAAAAACGCCAAACTGATCGTCTTACAACAAGAAATCGACTTGGCAACTAACTACCGGGCTATTGACCTGGCGGAACAATACGGCGTTCCAGTCCTGTTAAACCCCGCCCCGGCCAACGACGACTTAAATCTGGCCCACGTCACCAAGTGCGAATTTTACGCGCCCAACGAAACCGAACTGGGCCGCTTGACCAAGCGGCCGGTCGAAACCCTGGCCGAAATCACCACGGCGGCCAAGGAACTCGTGGCTCAGGGGGTCAAGAACGTGATTGTCACGATCGGGGCCCGCGGTGCTTTGTGGGTTACTAAGGACCAAGAGCTGTTGATTCCGTCCTACCAGGTCCCGGCCGTCGATTCGATTGGCGCCGGCGATTCCTTTATCGGGGCCTTTGCCTACTATTACACCCACGGCGAAGACATCCCAACCGCCCTCCACCACGCCAACACCTACGCAGCGGTAACCGTGACGAGGAAGGGCAGCCAAACCTCCTACCCAACGGCCGCTGAGTTACCGGCCTTGCAAGCTCAACTAGGGATTCAAAGCTAAGTCAAGCGGCCCCGGCACCATTCCATAGGCGCCGGGGCCGCTTTTTATTTCCCGGGAAATTTCCGGCAGCACTTTGCGGACACTGGTCGTTTTTAACACCAAGACGAAGCGCAAAAATACTATGATCAGTTGGTCGTTGCTAGTCAACCCGTGATTCGTTTCAATCGGATCTATGAAAGAGTTCGTGGACCAACGCTTGGTATTTTACAAAGCTCGTAAAAAAAGTCTTATCGAAGGGGATCCGGAAGTTAAAAAACCATCCCGCAACTGACAGTGACATCAGAAGCTCAGGGTGTTTCTGAAAGCAAGATTAATGCTATCACCGCTGAGCTTCAAAAAGATTTTAGTAAAGACCCTGAGGAAAGCTTTGAAGAACTGCTAGCCCAAGAAAAACTGAATTCACACTAACAGCAAAGCGGCTGATGGTTCCTGTTCCATCAGCCGCTTGTTTGGTTTTGTTGTTACTAATTCAGAAGGAGTGGCTTTTAAAACTGGTTCAAGGTTTTAAAAGCCCGCTTCGACTCGCTGGCTTCCCAATTAACCATTGAGTCACTTGCACTAGCTCACCCCAATTATGCAAAACAGTGAACTAGTGCCAACATTGCATTTATTCAAATTGATCAGTCAACCTGATCAGCATTTTCCCGTTCTTCATTCCAAGTTTTTTTGAAAGGTGCAGTGCTTTCGATTTCATGAATCCCCCCTTTCAGTAAAGGTTAATAGCATTAATCTCATCATTTCCATCACCGCTTGAGCCAACTTAATTTCAACCGGTGTACCAATGACATTCGCAGCCAAAGTCAACGCGCCCGCAAACGACGAAACCGCAATTTGGTAGCGAGGCATCTGCCGAAACCCTCCGGTAATGAAGCAGTTTGCGATTTCTCCGGCCCCAAAATCAAGCTTGCGTCGATCTATAATCGCTAAATTTGTATATGCAATATCTCGCACGTGGTAATTAGCTTCAACTTGCGCCTGCAAAGCTGCTAAACTGGCTCCTTGGTCAAGCTGCGCAAGCATCGACCGGAAAGATTCTAAAAATGTTAATTCTGCCTTTTGCTTTACCATTTGCGTATGCAACCGGCTAGCTACCGTAAACAACGAAGCCGTCCGTCGTGCCGGAATTTGCACATTATACCGCCCCGTTAAGTTTTGCACCCGCAGCTCCGCTTGGGTTGGCGCCGCAAGATATTGACGCATGTCAGTTGGACAAGCTAACGCTAGCTGCTCTGTCTCGCAAAACTGTTGCACCGCTTTACCAAAGGCCGCCATCGTTACATCGTTGATCGTCAAACCAGCTGCTTTTGCCGTTTGATGCAAGTGCGCGAACTGAGCTTGGGAAAGCTTCGTATGAATTACCTCATAACGCCGTGAATCAACCGCAGTTCCTGCCAAAGCCGGCAAGGATAACGGGTGCGCTGGGTGGTCATCATTCTCCTTCAGTTGCGATCGATGAGTTGTTAACAAGTGGCGAATCGCTGCAATGTCAGTATGGTTAACCAAATGTGAAATTTCTTCTCCCCGGTACGCTTGCGCCAATAAATAAAGCAGTTCTTTAAAGCCCGCTCCATCCGTCAAGATATGACTGATATAGATCACCAACTTAACCGGGCTCAAGTACAGTTGCCATTGGGGGCCCCGCTCCCAGTCCAGTTGGCGGGCCACTTCCTCATCAACCCGGTTAACCAGGTGCACCGTTTGCTCTTGCCCACCAGGCAAAGGAACAAATTGGTTGTTCGTTAACTGGTAGCGACAAGTCAACTGAGGGACGACCTGCTGGACCTGATCAACTGCTTCAAGAAAGCGTTGGGTATCCAAAGCCGTCCGCAAGGTTAATTCCGCTCGAATAATCGGGTATAAAGCATCAAAACCAACGGTGTGCAAAATGTTTAGTGGATCCTCCATCATTACCTCCAGCTCACTTTTATGTAAAAAGGGCGACTCAACTAGTGATTAACCTTGCCGATTCACTAATTAAGTCGCCTTTGTTGAGGAGCGAATTTTTTAGCCGGTGTGGCTAAGTTAGCTTAAACGGAATTTTATTGACATAGCTGACAGCCCACATTGTCAGCCAAAAATGATGTTACAGCTCTGACGTTAATTCACGAACCAATGGCTTGCCAGCTACTAAGTTTTGGACGTCGGACACACACTTGTCACCCATCCCGTGCAAGCAGTAGTCCGTGTAAGCTGACGTGTGTGGGGTAATCAAGAAGTGAACTGGGTCTTGTAAGAATGGGTGATCACCAGGAACTGGTTCAACTTCCATCGTGTCAGCAGCGTAACCCCGGACTTTACCACTCTTAACGGCAGCCATCATGTCATCTTCGACAATCAAAGCTCCCCGCGCATGGTTGACAAAGTAGACCCCGTCCTTGCACTTCGCTAAAGCTTCTTTGTTGATAAAGTGGAAGTCGCTTTCGTCTAATGAAGCGTTCAAGGAAATGCAATCACATTGTTCAAGCACTTCATCAAAGGAAACGCGCTTAGCCCATGGCTTGTCATCCCACCAGCCTTCTGGGGTGTGTGGTTCAGGGTCGTTGATCAAAACAACGCCATCCTTACTAAAGAGGTGGAAGTACTCGGCCACCCGACTCCCGATGTTACCACAACCAATGACCCCGAATTGCTTACCGGCAAATTCAGCGCCCAGGAATTGGGCCCGATCTTCATAGTGGCCTTCCCGTTCCCGGTTAGCAGCGGCAACTGTCATCCGCATAATCGCCAGCAGGTTGGCCAGAGCGTTGCCGGCTACGGCATCCCGTTCAACCAACGGTGGCACAATCGTCACCTTAACGCCGTGCTTCTTAGCAGCCGCAATATCGATACTGTTGTAGCCAATCCCGTGGCGGGAAATCAGCAGCAGTCCCGGCATGTTTTCGAAGAAGTCTTCCCGGAAGTTTGGCGTCACACTAGCGATAATGACGTTGTGGCCTGCCAACTTTTCAGCCAAATCCTTACCAGAAATATCAGGGTCAACCATAAAGCGGTCCACGGTACCAAGCTTTTCCAAGGCTTCCCAGTGTTCCTTATAACGTTGGCCAAAACTGCTTGAGTTTACTACCGCGATTTTATATTCAGTCATTTTCCAAACCCTCTTTATTTAAATTCCTAATCTAAGTTCTTGCCATACTTTTGCAACATGTCATCCAAGGTGCTTTGAATGCTGCCCTTACCGGCCAACATCAGCTTGAAGTCAGCTTCGATCTTTTCGCCCAGGCCGACTTCATATAGGTCAACCCCGAAGATTGCCTTGTTTGACAAGATGTCCTTCACAGCTGCGTGGACGTCTTGATCAACGTTGCCGAATTCAATTTCAGCCACTTTGGCGTGCAGATCATCCCAAAGTGGATCCGGACTTGGCTCAAAGCTTTCCCCGTTGTCGTCAATTGCCATCAGGTAACGCAACCAGGTCGCGATCACCAGTGGGATAAAGTTTAATTGGCTTGGTTCGCGATCAGCCGCATCAACGTAGTGCTTGATCGTGACCCCGTAACGAATGGCCATCTTTTGGGACGTATCCGTCGCAATCCGTTGTGGGGTGTCTGGAATGTATGGGTTTGGCAAGCGCTTCGTAACCAGTTCATCGATGAATTCTTGCGGGTTGATAACCTTCGGATCCTTGACTACCGGTAACCCTTCTACGTAACCAATCTGCTTAATCAAGTTGCGCAGGCTGGCATTTTCAACTTCTGAGGAAATCGACTTGAAGTGCAAAATTGAACCGTAAACCGCCAGTGCCGTGTGCAGAGGGTTCAAGCAGGTCGTAACCTTCATTTCGTCCGCCAAGTTGACCGTGTCGCGATCAGTCATCAATACCCCCGCGTCTTCAAATTTTGGCCGACCATTCGGGAACTTGTCTTCTACCACCAGGTAGTGGGCTTCTTCAGTATTGACGAAGGCCGCAATATTAGTCTTCTTTGGCGTATGGATAATGTGAGCATCTTCAAAGCCTAATTTTTGCAAATCTGCGGAAACGGATTCCGATGGGTTTGGCGTAATCCGGTCAATCATTGATAATGGGAAAGCCACGCGACTTTCATCACTGACGTAATTAACGAAGGCTTGCTCAACAAAGCCATGTTCTTGCCAAGCTTTGGCAATCGTGATCACGCTGTCACGCAACTTGTCCCCGTTTTGTGAGAAGTTGTCGGTACTCAGCAAGGTCAGTGGCTTAGCCCCAGCTTCAAACCGAGCTAACAACAAGCCCACCAACAGGGCCATGTTATTCTCTGGTTGAGCTGGACCATTTTCAATGTCGCGTTGAACCGGTGCAAAGAAGTTGCCAGCTGGATCCTTCAAGACATATCCCTTTTCGGTAATCGAGAAGGTAGCCAACTGGAGACTGTCCTTGGTAAAGATTTCTTTTAATTGGTTGTAGCCAGTTGGATCTTCATTGGCCCGCCCCGCAAACAAGGCTTGGGCTACATCAGCAAACAGATGCAGATCTTTCGTGCCATCTGCTTTGGTTACGACCCGCAAAATCCGGTTGTCAAAGCCCTTGTACACTTGATTGACTAACGTGTCATCGTAGGTATCCGCCACAATGATTCCCGTGTCGAGTTCGCCCTTTTCAATTAAGGTATTAGCAATCGCCGCGTGGAAAGCCCGAAAAAGGTTCCCGCCCCCAAAGTGGACCCACCGTGGCGCTGCTAACGTTTTTGCTACTAATTCTTTTTCATCGTACGTCGGCACATTAATTCCAAGGTTCGTAAACGTATCCTTGTTAGCAATGTAGTCGTCAGTAATTTTCACCATAACAATTCCTCCATTAAAGAAGCTTGTGCCTAACTGATATACTAGTACTATTTGAACACGCTTTCATTCTAACATAGAATCTAGCCTTGTCAAATACTATTTTCAAATAATTCTCTATATTTTTGTGTCACGTGAACATATGCTATTTATAGGGGTTTTGATTCGGAATTAATTAAAGAATTGACAATTGAGACATCGAACTGAGCCTCTTGTTGTTTTTATTTGTGAACGACCACATCTGTGCTTGACCTAGCAATGAAATCGCTTTAATATGATTATGTAAAAAACATCTGGTATATCACTTGGGATATCTAGAACTTAAATTTTCGTTTTCTAACACTAACTATATTAAGTAAGGAAGTATGACTATGGATTACATTGTAGGTATTGATATTGGTACCACCAGTACGAAAGCTTTGCTCTATGATCTGAATGGTAAGATTTATGCTAAAGCCAACATTGGCTATCACTTATACCAAGATCTTCCCGACATGGCGGAAGAAGATCCTGATGATATCTTCAACGCTACCCTATCCGCCATCCAAGAAGTCGTAACTAAGGCCAAGCGTACCGATGGCAAAGTTATTGCCATTTCTTGGTCCGCCCAGCAACACAGCCTGATTGCCCTGGATGAAAACTACAAACCACTGACCCGGACGATCACTTGGGCGGATAATCGAGCCGAAAAGTACGCCCGTGAATACAAGGAAAACGGCAAGGGTATGTTTGTCTACCAACACACCGGGTTGCCAATTCACCCAATGGGTCCCTTCTACAAATTGTTGTGGCTACAGGCTGAACACCCAGAGATCTGTGAAAAGACTGCCTACTGGGTCGGGATCAAGGAATACATCATCTGGCGCTACACCAATGTTTTAGCTGAAGAAACCTCGATGGCTGCAGCAACTGGGTTATTGAACATGCGCAGTGTTGATTGGGATGATGAGGTGCTGAAGTTGGTCAACGTCAAGCGTAGCCAACTACCCGACCTGGTGGAAACGACCCACGCGATCGTAGGGATCCGCTCCGAATATGCCAAGGTAATGGGCATCCCCGATGACGTGAAAGTCGTTATGGGGGCAACTGACGGCGCCCTCTCCACGATCGGGGTCGGCGCACTGGAAACCGGTACTCTGGCAATCAACATTGGGACTTCCGCCGCAGTGCGTTCCTTTGTTGACAAGCCGATTGTCGATCCTAAGGCCCGGCTGTACTGCTACCCAATTATGAATGGTAAGTACTTGGTCGGCGGCCCAATCAACAGCGGTGGGATCGTCTTTAACTGGGCCCACGATGCCATGTTTACGGGGGTACAAGAAACCGCCAAAATGTTAAAGAGCAGTTCTTACAACCTCCTAACTGAAATCGCCAAGACTGTACCGGCCGGCTCAGCAGGTTTGTTGTTCCACCCTTACTTAGGTGGTGAACGAGCTCCCCTCTGGGATGCCAACGCCCGCGGTTCCTTCTTTGGTTTAAACCGAAACCACACCCGGGCTCACATGGTTCGGGCGGTGTTAGAAGGAATCGTCTTTAACCTTTATATGACCACCCTAGCCTTAACCGAAGTCACGGGGGATCCAAAGGACATCTTGGTTGCTGGAGGCTTCGTTCAATCCTCCTTGGGTCGGCAAATCATGGCTGACGTGTATGAACACGAAATTACGATTCCAGATTCCTACGAAAGTGGCTGTCTAGCCGCCATGTACTTGGCCAAAATGAGCCTGGGCCTGGAAAGCGACCTTACCAACATCGTTAACTACATTGGCAAGGAAAAGAAGTACGAACCAAACGAAGAAAACTTTGCTGCTTACCGAGCCTTGATTCCGATCTTCATTCGGTTGAGCCGGGAACTAGCAACGGAATACCAAAGCATCGCGGACTTCCAACGCCACTTTCCTACCCTTTACAAATAGAATTACTGAACCCAAAAACAGCGGATGGCTCTGCAACCACCCGCTGTTTTTATGCTCTTGAAACTTATAGCTCCAATTTACGGTTATATTCCGTAATCGTTATTTGCCCACTCTCATCTAATACCAATTTAGTCACACTCCCATTAGCCGGGGCATTATTAACGGTATTCACTCCTAAATAATCCGCAATCGTCCGGATGATCGAACCATGGCTGACCACCAACACCCTTCCCCCGTTAGGCAGTTGATGAGTAAGCTTAGTCAAGCCACTGTTAAACCTTTCGACTAGGGCCGGATACAGCTCAGCCGCGTGCGCCGGATCCTGTTCGTGCATGTACTGGCGCATTGCCTGGAACCCTTCGTGAGCCACCACGTCTTCTTGATCTCGGTAGCCGTACGGCGCGGTAATTTTGTGGATGCTCTCTACGACCGAAGTCCCTTCGTAAGTCGAAAAAAAGATCTCCCGAAAGGCCGCCATCGTTCTCACGTCAGCTGGGTAATGCTTTAATTCCGCTAAAATCAGATCCCTGGTCTTCACCGTCCGCGGTAAGTCCGATGCCACCACCAAATCAAAGCGTTCGTCACGCAAAGCTGCCCCTAGCCGACTGGCCTGGCTCTTCCCTTTGGCGGTCAACTCAGAATCAATCCAACCTTGAAAGCGTCCCAAGGTATTCAAGAACGTTTCGCCGTGCCGAACCAAGTAAAAGACGTATTTTGTCATTATTGCCACCCCGTATGTTCACGTTATCATTACAACGTCTTCCACGATACAAGATTTCCTATGCTTTAGCAAGCCGTTTTCGACTAATTGCAGCTACTTTAAAGCCAAAAAGCCAGCCCATCAGTTGGCCCGCTTGCTGGCGCTGAGGTCTGGCTTTCCGTTGGCGCTAACTGGGGCGTTTAGCGCCGCATGATCTTGTCATAGATCCAGTTAGCTAGCACGCCACTAGCGATTCCAAGCGCCAGCTGTGCTAGGTTGTCTAGGAAGTTGTCTAACAAGGGGTTCACCCCCGTTCTTTGGCCGCCCGAAGGCTAATTGAGCTGGTTAGGCTCAGCCATGTACCGTTTTAACAGGTTTTGTGTTAAAATTTAGGTGTGTTTAGGAAGTTGAGCAACGGGGTTCACCCTAAGTGAGTTTCCAAGCTGGTTACTTGGACCCCAAACTCACTAGCCAACTAAAAAAATCCTCCGCAAAAGCGGGGGATTTTTTTAATTCTATCTTCAGTCAAAATTAAACGTACTTCGCCCCGTCAGTTTATTCCACCAACGGGGCAAAGTAGGTAATCAAGCTGCGCTCAGTTCCTAATTAGTATTGGAACCGATTTTCGTGCTGGCCAAATAATTCGTCTGGCGTCGCATCCGGGAAGAACCCAAAGTATTCGTAAGCATTATTGTAGGCAATGTCTTCAATAATCTTACCCAGGTATTCTTCATCTTCGGGAGCCCGGCCCTGTTCCACCAAATTACCAAAGAAGTTACACAATACCCGCCGGAAGTATTCATGCCGTGGGTATGACAAGAAGCTCCGGGAGTCGGTCAGCATCCCGACAAAGTTTGGTAAGAGACTTTGTTGGGCAAAGTCACGTAATTGAGTGTCCATCCCCTCAGCCGTGTCGTTAAACCACCAAGCGGCCCCAAATTGCATCTTTTGCTTGCCGCCTTCTTGGAAACAACCCATCAAAGTTACCAGTTGCTTCCAATCGTTTGGATTCAGGGAGTAGAAGATCGACTTTGGCAGATCGCGGGTTTCTTGCATCTTCGTATATAATTTAGCCATTTGGTCCACAATGTCTGGTTGAGTACCCATGGCATCGTAACCAGTATCTTGACCTAATTGTTCAAACATCGGCTTGTTAAGGTCCCGGATCGAATTGATGTGGAATTGCATCGTCCAGTTGAACTTCTTGTTTAACTTCATCATTTCTTCCAGGAACATCGTCAACCACTTGTCGTATTCCAAACCAGTAACGGGTTCGTTGGCAGCTGCCTTCTTCATGATCGAATCCAGTTCTTCATCGGTCGCTTCGGCAAAGTGGTAAGTCAACAACGAGTGGTCGGACAGGCGGCCGCCCATTTCGTTAAAGTATTCAAACCGTTGTTCCAAAGCCTTTACTAAGTCACGGAAAGAGTTGATTTCTACTCCGGCTTGTTCGCCCAATTCCTTTAAGTAGTCCGCAAAGGTTGGCTTGTTGATTTGAATCAAGTTATCTGGCCGCATGGCTGGCAAAGTCCGGAAGCCACTTTCCTTTTCTTCAGCCTTCAACAGCTTGTGGTAGTGCAAATCAGAAGCCGGGTCGTCCGTCGTGCAGACTGCCTTGACGTTGGAGTTCTTGATCAAATTTCGCGGCTTAAAGTCGTCGGTAGCTAGCAAAGCATTGGCCTTCTTCCAAACTTCTGGGGCATTCTTGGTCGTCAGCGGTTCGTCAATCCCAAAGAAGCGTTGCAATTCCAGGTGCGTCCATTCATAAACCGGGTTGCCGACCGCCTTTTCAATTGTGCCAGCCCAGGCCATAAACTTGTCATAATCATCGCCATTACCAGTAATCAATTCTTCCGGCACCCCATTGGCCCGCATCAACCGCCACTTGTAGTGGTCACCATAGTGATCTTCGTTAATCCACAGTTTGGTGATGTTTTCATAGTTCTTATTTTCGTAAATTTCATTTGGGTTTAAGTGACAGTGATAGTCAATAATTGGCATATCCTTAGCGTGATCAAAGAACAGCTTCTTACCCCATTCATTTGTTAATAGAAAATCCTTGTCTAACAACGTCATTTTAAAAGCCCCCTAATGCTCTTTAAATTTCTAAGTTTACTTAACGTCTTCGTCACCGATAATACCGTGTTCCCACTTGCCTTGGTCAAGGTCAGTGGCGATTTGTTCAAACTTAGCGTCATTGATCTTGTAAAGGAAGCCGATAATTACGGCCGCCATAATCAAGCAGAAGCCTGGGTATAAAGTCATCGCCGCCTTGATCCCCGTTAAGGTTGCCGCAGTTTGGTGAGCATTAGCAACGTATCCAGTAACCGCTAAGACACCAGCAGAGACTAAAGCCGCAATGGATTGCGCAATCTTCCGCGAGAAGTTAAAAGCAGCGTAAGTGATTGCTTCTTTCCGCATCCCCGTGTGCCATTCACCGTAGTCAATCGCGTTGGAAACCATGGCCCAAGTAATCCCATTTGGAATGGCCAATGCCGTGTACCCAATCGTAACCAGCACGATGAAGGAGATTACATTATCTGGCAAGAAGAAGTTCAAAATGTTAGCAATTGCCCCAACAAAGAAGGAAACCAAGGCCGTCCGCTTTTGCCCAAATCGCTTGGTCAAACTAGGAATCATGAAGACCCCAACGATGGAACAACCCATCATAACGGCGTTGATAACTGGCTGAAGACCAATGTTACCAAGGTTGTATTGAGCATAGAAAACCATCATTTGGTTATTCGTGTTCATTGCCGAAATCGTAAACAACGTCATCAAGATCAGTGCCCCAAGTGGCCCGTTCGTGAAGACTACTTTAATGTAGTCCTTAAAGCCTTCCTTCTTGGCGTTTGGATCACGGTGTACCTTAACATTTTCCTTCGTCCCAAAGTAGCAAACTGCAAACATTAAGATCCCAGCGGCCGCAAAACAGGTTGCCGCAAACAGATAACCATGCAGTTGATCTTTCGAACTCATTCCCCCGCCGACTAATTCCATCAGCGGAATGAAAGCTACCCCAGCGATAAATTGAGCCGCCACGGAACCCACCTGACGCGTTGTTGCCATGAAACTCCGGTCTTGTGGATTCCGACTCATTACCGAGGCTAACGAACCATACGGATCATTGGTAAATGAGTAAACCAAACCCCAAGTCATGTACACTGCATATGCGTAAATGATCTTTTGGTTCATAGACAGCCCCATTGGCATCGTAAAGGTAATGACCGTCATAATCCCCAGAATAATGGCAGAAATCATCATTACCGGCCGGAACTTACCACGCTTACCAATATTTTTCCGTCCATCAATTACCGACCCCGCGATCGGGTCCATAAAGGCATCAAAGATCTTTGAAAAGGCGAAGATCCCCGCAACGGCACCAGCACCAATGCCGGCAGCATCAATCCAGAACTTAGTCAAGTAAGCTTGACCGAGGTCAAACATGAACCCATTCCCAAAGTCCCCAAAACCATAGGCAATCTTTTGGCGGGTTGGGATTCGCTTGTTGTAGTTGTCCGCCTTAACGGTGTCGTTAGCCGTTGGCGTAGATGCAGTTTTCGCACCATCCATGAGTTTGTCCCTCCTAATTAAACACACGTGAACATTTTTTGATAAAAATAAATGCGACTTATCATCGCGATGTCAGTAATTACTGAAAAAAGATTGCAATCAGTCAAAAGAAACAGTCATCAAATTCCTCACACTCAATCTGTTACTCTTTTAACAATTTCTATCTTACCACACTTTAATTGAAAACGGTAACATTTTTTAATTTAATAAAACATTACATCTGGCACCCGTTTTTTTGAAATCAGCATTCGAAAATAAAGCATTCACCGTTATCTATTTATTATTTTAAACCTCCGCGACTTTAGCGTCTCTAAATAGCTTCAATAGACAAATATCTTACTGATTTCCAGATATTTTCTACTCAAATCATCCTTTTTCATGTTCACGTTTTCGTAGACGAAACAATTAAGAAAACGCTTTTCGAGAAATAAAATCGTTTTCAAATAAAGTAAGCGATTCCTTACCATTGTAATTTTCACGATTTCATCTATAATAATAAAACGTTAAGAGAGAATTACCATAATAGAGAGGGAGGAATTGACACCATGATGTCTTTAGTTCGAGGAATTGTCGCTGCTGTTATTTTAGCTGGAGCTGGAGTTGGTTCCGCAGTTACCGTAGCCGGCAATAAAACTGTTAATCAATACGCTCAATACGTACAACAAACTAACCAAAAGGCTCACACAAATGCCGTAAACGTATTTGCTGGTAACTAAATATTTACATTATTGATATGCAAAACGCGCGAGAAAAAATTCTCGCGCGTTTTTTCTACTCTTTTCCTGGAGCCATATCATCTTTATGATTCATTGGATATGGGTTTAATTTGAATTGTTCGTCCTTTCTAGGATGACTCTGGTTAAGTTTACCATTTGTTTTATGCAAAGAAACAGTCCCATATGCTGGTACTGTAACACTTTGCCAACCAGTAACTCCATTAATTTTTACAGTTGCCCGTAATTCCTCATCCGTTGGATTATATAGCTGTGCCGCAATTGATCCATCTGGAGCCATAAACGCAACAGAACCCAAACCACCGGAATAACCATTTTGAGTATACGTAGTCGAGCCAACCACAATCGACCCCGGGACTATATCCTGTCCAAAATTGCGAAGCATGTAGTATTCGAGATTTCGTTGCACTTTTCCACTTGAATGATCAATTGTTACGACTCCCCGGCGTCCTGTCGAGCCTGCAATATTTGGCAAGCCACGTTCATCAAGCGCTAAATTCCACAAGAAAATCGAAGAAACGCCTTGCCGCACCAGCCAATTACCGATTAATCCCATCATGATATGAGATGCATCCTCAACAGTATCCTCCATCATACAACGCCGTTCTGTCATTGAAAGTTCCCAGTCTGGATTAAAACGTTTAAATTTCAACAGATTCTCGTATGGTCCTTCGTAGACATGAAACGCAAAGCCATCAAAAGCTCGAGCTTCTTTTAAGGATAAAGTATCTAACATCTTTTCCGCATCTAAGTTTAGACTTCCATCCCAGAAATATAACTTAGTTTCAGGGAACGCTTTATCCAATGCTGGTCTTAAATAGCGATAACCAAAATGAGCTAATTCTTTAAAGTCCCATATCATCGCTGGCCATGCTGCTGCATTTGACGGTTCATTTTGAATTGTTAAGCCATAGATAGGAATTCCATACTTGCGATACGCTGACAAATAACGCACAAAGTACTGAGCATAAACTCCTTCAAACCGATCCAAATCAGAAAATCCATTGCCCGTAAATTCACCAAAGCGCATCCGACCACCCATAGCCATTTTGCCAGTGGTCTTCATCCACGCTGGGGCCGACCATGGCGAAGCTAAAACTTTTACAGCAGGATTGATCTTTAAAATCTCTTGCACTACTGGCACAATATAGCGTAAATCTTTTGTCGCGTTTGCTGCACCTGGGGTCCCCTCACCAATCGAAAACTTCTCTAAAGCTGAGTCGTGTTGACCATATGGCACATCATCATAAGAGTAAAATTGATTTTCATATTCTTCAGGTGTCAACGATTCAGAACTACTAGCTTTAGATTCATCCATCCGCTGTTCATAATTAGTCCTGCCATACTCATCATCTCGACGTTGTTCTCCTGAACCAAAATCACACGATCCCAATGGAATACGAATTAACGAAAATCCGCCCTCTTCCGGCGAAAATAATTCACTTAAAAGCGCATGACGTTGTTCCGGTGTTTGTTTCCAAATTAACGAAGCTGTTGCATCCGTGATAGCTGCTCCCACGCCTAACCATGCTTGTTTTCGATCAGCTGGATCAATTACTATTTGAGCTCCTAATCCTGGTTCTTGGGATATTTCAGGAGTTGGTAATACCGTTCTTTTTTGACGTAGATCACCTGACGTAGCTGTCCATAACTCATTTTTAAAAGTCATGTTAATCATCTCCTTAAAAACTATGACGTTCCAACCATTCTGCAATTTCCTTAACTATTTGCTTTTTTCGTATTGGGTCATTGAGCAGTGAATGCATTAAATAGGGATAGATATGGAGTTCTTTATCTTGTACCTTTAGCCGCTCATACACTGCAAGTGTATCCTTAAAACTAATCAGTCCATCTTCAAAACCATGAAGCATTAATAACGGCTCTTCAATTTGCTCTATGTGAGAACGAAGAAAAAGTGAGCCTTGATATAAGGCATTAGCTAAACTAACTGTTGGCCTTGGATTAGTATGATCCATTTTGTTCCGCACACTTAATCGTTCATCCCGATTTATACCCTGTTGTGGTAATCCCTCTAGCCCTTCATGTTCATCACCACTAATTGGTCGAGTACCAAGCAACGGATTCTCATACACTGAATATGGCGCTGAAACAATCGCTCCATCTGCTTTACCAGGAAATTGTGCTAAAGTTTGTAATACCGTAAACCCTCCCATGCTGTGTCCCAGCAAAAATAGTGAAAAGTTATAATAACGTTTTCGGACCTCTGATATTACCTGCAAGCAACAGTCTGTTAACAGCTGTGGATCCTCTAGAACCCCAACTTCACCGCTAGTTTGACCATGCCCTGGTTGGTCATAGCGAAAAACATTAAATCCCCTTTTGACTAGCATTGCTGCTAGTTGGTCATATCGAGTTAATGTTTCCCCCATCCCATGGATCAGTATCACATTAGCCTTCGGAAAATCTGATAGGTTCTCGCGCAAATGAATTTCAAAATCATCATATCCTGATAAGGCTACATACTTGTCTTTTTGCTGATCGTAAAAGCCCATGTTAATCATTCCTTCTTCATGTCATTCCATCGGCGTGAAAGATACGTAGCAATTGCTTTAGGCTCGCGATTTCGAGTAAAGATCCCTTTTCGGTTTTCACCGCCGATCCGAATCATTCCCGCATCTGTAGTAAAATCAGCGAAATTCCAAAGTTGCTCACCTTGGACATAATCTAATTCATCGAATACTTCGAAATTAGCTTGATAGTAATCCACTTGATATTCTTCAGAATATGGTGCATGACGTAGAGAATGCATCCCTGCAACTGTATCTGCCCCTAGTTCCGTGAAAACAATCGGTTTATCAGGGAAATGAGCATGCCACTTTTCTAATTCAACACGTAAATCGTGTTTTGCACCATCTAAGTCATCCAAGTTAACGTACCAACCATAATAACGATTGAGACATAATACATCGACTAAATCACCGACTAAATCCTTATCGGCATTAGCCATCATAATATTTACAATCGTTACTGGCCGCTTCTGCGGATCTAATTTTCGTGTGTAGTTAATGATTTCTTTAAAGTACTCATGAGCACCTTTTTCATGACTTGCTGGTTCATTAGCTACTGACCACATTACTACAGATGGATGATCATGATCACGTTCAATCATCTCTCGCAACGCTTGCTTATGCTTTTGTTCTGGATCTAAATTTGTCCAAGTCGTTCCCTCTTTCATTCCTCCAGCTAACGACACATTAAAATTCTCAAACAATCCGACTGCTGGAACTTCATCAATTACTACGAATCCTTCTCTATCCGCCATTCGCATTGCTTCTTCACTGTATGGATAATGCGATGTCCGGAATGAATTCGCCCCCATATTCTTCATAATTTGATAGTCTAAATTCAAAAGCGGAAGGTTTTCACCCTTCCCAGCAGCTAAAGAATCCTCATGACGCCCAAAACCGGTGAAATAAAACGGCTTGTCATTAATTAAGAATCGATGATTTTCAACTTTAATTGTTCGAACCCCAAATTCTTGGCTATAAGAGTCAATCAGTTCATCTCGGTCATTAAACAGTTCAATTCGTAACTGATATAAATAGGCATTTAATGGTTCCCAACGATGAGTATCATTAAGCACTAAAGTGGCAGTTACATTATTACCAGTTACTACCGTTTGACCATCTTCATCGATAACTGATAATTTTGCCTTAGCATAAGTCCCGTTAATTTGAATATCAGGATTAATCGTTGTTGTATTACCTTCAATATCGTAATTAACTGCCACATGTTCAATGTACGTCTGATTAGTCGTATATAATTGAACTTTCCGGTGAATTCCCGCGTAGTTATAGAAATCAAAACGTGGTCGTAACGTATATTTACCATCTTTTTCATGTAACTCAGCGGACGGCAAGGTCGTGTCGTCTAATAAATTGTTTACACGTACCTTTAAGTCGTTGTCTCCAACATGAACCTCTTGAGTCACGTCAATCTCAAATGGAGTAAAGCCACCGACATGCTTTCCTACCTGTTTTCCGTTAATGTAAATTTCACAATTTTGAGCAACCGCCCCAAAGTGAAGAACATTCCGTTTTCTTAATTGCTCTTGGGGGACACTAAACGTTGTTTGATACCAGAACCAGCCAACATGATCCCTCAGTTGACGGTTCAAGGTTTGATCATTGTACGAAGCTGGTACTGCCATCCATATTGGATTAGGTAATGGTTGCGTAGCCGTTAAAGGACTTTTTTCTGCTTGAAACTGCCACATTCCCGAAAGATCTTCTAACGCCCGCGTTGCTGTTTGTTTTGGAAAAAGCATCTTTAAACTTCCTTTCTTTGAAAACTACTATCGAACCAATGCTGGCCGATGCGGATCAAATCTCCAATTCGGAATTAAATACTGCATTGGCCGAGCATCATTTCGCTGATCACAAGTATTTTGTATATATAGCCGGTGTGCTTGAATTAATTTTTGGCGATCTATCGTAACACCTAGACCAACACTATCCTGTTTAAGACTTATAAAGCCGTCTTTTATCTGGTATGAATCCTTAGTTAGATTTTGCCCGTCTTGCCAAATCCAATGGGTGTCAATCGCATATATTTCTCCGGGAGCCGCAGCAGCCGCGTGAATCGCCATTGCTAACGAAATATCAAAATGATTATTTGAATGAATTCCCCAATTAAGACTGAAAGCTTGGCAAATCTTCGCTACTTCAACAGACCCCTCCATCGTCCAAAAATGAGGATCAGCTAAAGGTATTGAAACAGCTCCTAATGTCAAAGAATGTGCCATTTGTCGCCAATTAGTATCAACCATATTTGTTGCTACTGGAACATGCGTCTGCCTTTGAAATTCTGCTAAAATTTCCCGTCCCGAAAAACCATCCTCTGCACCACATGGATCTTCAATATAGTGCAAAATACCTTTTAAACTTTTTGTATAACGGATAGCCTGCTTCAATGACCAGCTTCCATTTGGATCCAGATCCAATTTCGCCATCGGGAATGCTTGATGCAAAGCCTTAATCGTAGCCACTTCTGTCTCACCGTTAAAGACCCCACCCTTTAACTTAAAGGTAGTGAATCCATATCGCTCGTAAGCTGCTTGAGCAAGTCGGACCACAGCTGCCGGTGTTAACGCAGGTTCGCGCCGTAATCGTTCCCAACTATCTTCGGCCCCCTCACCCTTTACGTATGGCAAGTCAGTTTTTTTACGATCACCAATATAAAATAAATATCCTAAAACAGGGATCTTCTTTCGCTGTATTCCATCACCCAACAAAGCGGCAACTGGCACTTTTAAATATTTCCCTAATAAATCCAAAAAAGCCGTCTCAATAGCCGTCTGCGCATGAATACAGACTCGTTGATCGAAGGTTTGGAGACCTCGACCCTTAGAATCTAATTCACTAAAACGCTTCTTTACGCCCCTGATAACTTTTTTATAGTCTCCTAAGGGTGTTCCCAACACTAAATCTTGACTTTCATTTAGAATCTGAGTAATTTTTTTACCACCAGGTACCTCACCAATTCCTTCTTCACCATTGCTAGCTGTCAAGATTACTATATTCCGGGTAAAAAATGGCTCATGTGCTCCACTTAAATTCAAGAGCATACTATCTCGACCGGCAACGGGGACAACTTCCATTTTTTCAATAATCGGAACCATCAGTTTGCCTCCCTAGCTTGCAACAAATCAACCACAGGGTTAATAAGATTCCCACCCTTAATTTCAAACTTACTGTCACTAAAATCCGTGATTCCTTTTAGTAGTGCTTGAATTTTTTCTTTCTGATCAACTGGTCGCAAGTCATACTCGATCCTAGTGTTTAAGGATTTCTTTAACTTTAGAAAAACATCTTCAAACCTAATCCCCTTAATTTGGCCTGGCAATTGAGAAATCATTAACACACCATTTTCAGCGACCGCATTAATTCGCCGAAAAATGATATTCGAGATTTGGCACTTTGTTAAATCAGTCGTCTGCGTGCGTGGCAATAATGTTATATAAATTGGTTCCCCAGATCCCCACCACTCCTGGCTGTAGTGCTTGGTTTGAATGTCAATGTCTTCGAAAATAATATTCTCAGCATTTCCAGAATCTCGTAGTTGAAAAGCCAGACCACGATTCGTATCCCTAATTATTAACTTTGAAAAACAGCAATTTCTAAAATTGCCAAAACTACTTGAACCGAACTTAACTGCTGAACTTTGAGTTATTACTCGGCAATTTCGCACAATCAGGTTCTCAACATCACCGTACTCACTGGTTTCTTCGGTGCACTTAGGACAAAAAGCGTCATCACCCGTTTGGATGAAACAATTCTGAATTATTACGTTTTTGCTTCGGTCAATGTCAAAACCATCTGTATTCGGCATACGTACTTCATTTTTTATTGTAAGACCATCAATGTATACTCCATTATTTCCAACTAAGTGCACAGTCCAAAAAGGCGAATTTTGTAACGTAATTTCTTCCAGAGAAACATCTTGGCATTCTTGAAAATAAATCATCATCGGCCGAGGATACTTATAAAATTTCAAATGTGGTTCATCATCCTGATTAGGAAGGATAAATCGTTGATAATTTCCATCAATGGTTCCGTATCCTCTAATTGCAATGTGTTTTGCTCGCTCAGCATGGATTAGCGAACTCAAGGGTGTCATATTCTGTTTTAACTCAAACAGTCCCGGCCTATGCCAGTATTTCTGTTCATCCCCGCTACCAATCAGCCGTGCTCCACGTTCTAAATACAGAGTTACGTAATCTTTGAGTTCGATAGAATCAATGGTATATTGGCCTGATGGAATTTTGACTATCCCACCACCTTCACTACTGCACTGATTTATCAATTTTTGCAGCGGAAAAGTGATATTCTTTTCTTTCCATTTTTCCATTAATACTCTCTCCATCTGCAACTCCTTTCCAAAAAAGAGCAAAACAAGCGGTGCTCCCATGTTGTTCTGCTCTTTTCCACTACGTATTACTGCAACGTAATAGCATATTCAAAATTTTTAATCTGACCAGGTGCTAATCTCGTGTTAGCTTCCTTTTCCATTAATTCACTTGGCTGATCTACAACATCCGGTAGTCCCGCAAATGGTTCTATACATAAGAATGGCGCCTGTGCTCCTTCTTTTGTCCAAAGACAAACATACCGAAAATCAGCTAAACTTAAATGTACTTGATGATCCGTATTTTGTGAGGATAAAGTAACTCCTTTAAGCCCATCATTTTCGATAATCACCAAACCATCTTCAAACATGTCGTAATTCAAATTAATGAGACCTGCATCTGCCGCTGACAGCGTTACTACCTTCCCTGTACGATACGGATTAGGGGTCTTAACGATTTCAAACTGCTTGAGTTCCAAATCACTCGGCTCAAACTTAAGTGTATAATCTGTAAACTTCCCCTCCCCATTAATTGGAACATTAAATGCTGGATGTGAACCTAATGAAAAGCTAAATTCTCGATCAGACTCTTGATTCAAAACACTAAAATGGTAACTTAACCCTTGTTCTCCAAGCTCAAACGTAATGGTTAATTTAAAGTCAAATGGAAACATTTTCTTAGTTTCCTCATTCGCAATTAAATCTAAGACCAATACCTTTCCAGTGTTCTTCTTAACTGTAAAAATCTGTTCTCCTGCAAAACCATGTTGTGGCATATCATACTTCGTTCCGTCTATTAAGTATTCATCATTCACTGATCGTCCAATTGCAGGAAATAGTACAGGGGCATGTTTGGGCCATAACTTACCATTCCAAATATAATCAAAATTTTCTTTTTTGTTGTACAAATGGGTTAATTGTGCCCCTAATTCATCGATTTCAACTTTAAACTTATCATTTTCAAGAACTTGCATCGTAGATCCCCACCTTTTCGACTAGTCCTTAGTAGCAACTTCGCCAAATTGGAAGTAATCATGCGCATTCGTGTATGAAATCCGCGCTGCAATCTTTCCCATATACTCCTCATCAGCTGGGGCTTGACCATTTTCTACTAACTCACCCAAGTAATTACATAAGACACGACGGAAATATTCATGACGAGAGTAAGATAAGAAACTCCGTGAGTCCGTCAACATCCCAACAAAGTTTGGCAATAAACTGTTTTCTGCCATCATTTCTAATTGCATATGCATTCCCCGACGAGTGTCATTGAACCACCATGCACACCCTAATTGAAGTTTTTGCTTCATTGCATGTTCATCGATACCATCGCCATAGAAATCGCCCATTCCGCTTGCCAATTGCATCCAGTCATTCGGATTCAAGGAGTACAAAATTAACTTAGGAATGTTGCCTTCCGCTTGCATTGCTTGCAGCAACTTCATAATTTCAGCTGCAAAGTCAGCTTGAGTCCCAATTGAGTCGCCACCTACGTCTGGTCCCACTTGATCAAACAACTGCTTGTTTGCATTCCGAACGACGTTCCCGTGGAACTGCATTGTCCAACCATATTTTTTATTTAACCGCATCAATTCTTCAATTAGCGCGGTTAAGTAAATATCTACTTCATGATCCGTTAATTCTTCATTAGCAAATCCCTTCGCTAAAATAGCATCTACTTCTTCTTCATTTGCCGGAACAAAGTGGAAGGTATTAATCCCATGATCGGATAATTTACCACCTAGTTCGGCAAAGTAAGCATAACGACGATCGAATGCTTGCTTCAAATCAGTAAAATTCTTAATTTCGACATCTGCCGCTTCACCTAAAGTTGCCATATATTGAGCAAAAGTTGTTGCTCGAATGTTAAAAGCAGCATCCGGGCGCATTGCCGGTAATACTTTAAACCCATTTTCGGCTTCTTCTGCTTTTAAAAGTTGATGATATTTTAAAGCTGAAGCTGGATCATCAGTTGTGCAAACTACTTTTACATTCATCCGTTGCAATAACTGGCGTGGCCGAAAATCATCAGTAGCCAGTAATGCA
The DNA here is from genome assembly GCF_001435775.1 of Limosilactobacillus ingluviei DSM 15946. Taxonomy (GTDB): domain Bacteria; phylum Bacillota; class Bacilli; order Lactobacillales; family Lactobacillaceae; genus Limosilactobacillus; species Limosilactobacillus ingluviei. The sequence continues at coordinate 39,308 of NZ_AZFK01000083.1, forward strand.
TTGGCCTTGTCCCAAACTTCACGAGCATTCCCCTTAGTAAAAGGTTTTTCAAACCCAAAATAACGCTTTAATTCCAATTGTGTCCATTCATATAATGGATTCCCAATTGCATTCTCCATCGTTTCGGCAAACGCTTCTACTTTCTTAAAATCATCACCATCACCGGTAATTAAACTTTCAGGTACTCCATTGGCCCGCATTAAACGCCACTTGTAGTGATCCCCTGCGGAACCGTCATTAATCCATACTCGAGCTAAGTTTTTATAATGTTTGTTTTCATAAATTTCTTTTGGACTTAAATGACAATGATAATCAATAATCGGCATGTTCTTCGCATGTTGGTAAATTTTCTGTGCCCATTGATTTGATAACAAGAAATTTTCATCTAGTAATGTCATAGTTTGCCTCCACTATTGGATTGAAATTAAGTCATTTAGCGTAAATTCAAGATTGGCCTGGTAATTTTGCTCATCAGGGTTTTCATACCGAACCTTAGCTTGACGGTGAGTACCATCAAACCACCAGCCATCTTTAGCATTCATAAATTCATCATAGTTTAAATACCGATGTAAGGACTTACCAGCGACTACAACATTTATTGGAGCCATCCGCGTACAGTATACTGATAGATTCATTTCTTTAACTTTAGTGGCATAATTCCCACTCCGTTTAAAATCAACGATTACTCCTTCTGGACGACCAGTAACCGTAATCTTTGTTGTCAGGTTTTCTCCGTTCTGATATGCCATCGTTTCACCAGCATCCTCATACAGAGTGAATTCTGCATCCTCGCTCGGTTCCACAACCAAATCAAGCTTTTCAATTGCCTGATCGTGAATATTGGTCAACCCCGGAGCCTTTGGAATAATTGCTCCGTCTCGTAAGAACATCGGAATACTGCTCAGTTCAACCGGGATTTTAATTGTTTGCCCTCCGGCGTATCGCTGATTAGTGGTTAAATCTAACCAATTCGTACCAGCCGGAAGATAGACTTTCTTTTCCGTTTGCCCTTGCTCTACAACATTTGCAACCAACAACGATTGGCCCAACATAAATTCAAAGCTTTCATCTGTCACGTTCGGATCGTTTTGGAACTCATAAATAAGCGGCCGCATAATTGGTGCACCCGTAACATGGGCTTCATATAGCAAGGAATAGAAATAAGGGATTAACGAATAACGCAGCTTAATCGCAGCAGAAATATATTTTGTATATTCTGGATACGTCCACGGCTCGGTAACAGTATTATCATCATTGGCCGAATGAATTGAGAAGCGTGGTTGGAAGATCCCCTGTTGAACCCAACGAACAAACATTTCTGCCGTCGGCAATGGGCCAAAGAAACCACCAATATCACAGCCCTGATTAGCAACGCCTGATAATCCCATCCCAAGAATTGTTGGAATGTTGTACTTAACAGAATCCCAGCAAGTATAGTTATCACCAGCCCAAGTTTGTGCATATCGTTGGATCCCTGCAAAGCCTGCTCGGTTGGTAACGTATGGACGTGCATCTTGGTCATAATCATGAATAGCTGTATGAGCTACCTTTGCCATAATCGTTGACATTAATGGCCTTACATCATCCATTACCTTATCTTGGCAACCTTCCATGGACACTTTAGCGTCTCCATCAACAGTTTCGTATTCATTATTGTCATTCCAAATTGAAGTAATCCCTAATTTCAAAAGAGATTCCTTCATATGATGGCTCCATGCTTTACGTCCATCTTCGCTAGTAAAATCAATGAAATTAGCTGGGCCACCCCAATATTGATTAACTTGATTTGCCTGACCATCTGCAGTTTTAACGTAAGCATTCCGATCTGCAAAATCCTTGTTCAAAGGATGAGTTAGCAGAATCCCTGGCTTGATATTCGGTGATACTAGCGCTCCTCGCTTTTTTAAATCGTTAACAAATTGCTGTGGATCTGGGAAACGTTTCTTATTCCAATGGAAGTAATAACGTTTACCATCATCATCACCAGCAGTATAACCTGATGAAAGGAAGAAGCCATCGCACGGAATATCGTACTTCTTACAGTTGTCTAAGAAATTGACAATCGCTTCATCATCACCTTCTTCGAGTTCCGAGTAGAACATTGTCGAACCCATGTATCCCAACGATGACATTGGCATCATTGCTGTCTTACCAGTCAAATCTGTGTAATGTTCAACAACCTCTTTAATGGTTGGGCCTCCAACAAAGAAATAATCCAATTCTCCCCCATCAGCTACAAATTTACTATAACGCAACCAATAGTTACTGTGTTCACAATCCATATCAAATTCGGAATCATGTGAATTGTTATAGAACAAACCACTAGCCACATTTTCCGTAGGATTAAAATCAATATAGAACGGAATCATCTTATACAACGGATCCGATTGTTTGGGATCCCACCCTAGCGAGTCTGTATTATGCATTCGCATTCGACGTCGGTATTTATTTAACGGCCCTGATTTTTCACCAAATCCATAGAACTTCTCATTATCTCCCATTTGAGTGTAATGAATCCTACGATTATTGTTATCTAATACATATGACCGTTTAGGGACGTCTTTATGCAATACATGTCCATCGTAGTCTTCAATCTGAAGATAGAATGGTTCACGATAAATTGAAAGTTTATATTTAGGGCCTTCGACTTCATAATGGTCCGTCAATTCCTTAAGGTTAATCGGCAATGCTTCGACACGAGTCCGCTCATCAGCCATAAACTTATCAGTCTTGTCATCCCAAGCAGTCTTAATCAATGCATAGGACTCTTCTGCTGCAAATTCGTCATCGAAGGTTCCGCGAACCCGAATCAAATTTTCATCCAGCAGATAAATCCGAAATTTTGCTCCGTCTGTTGTTAGTTCCAAGAACTCTTTATGATTCTCTATATTGAGTAACTTTGTTGTATTTTTCATAAATCAACCTCCGAGTAGCGCATGTTACTAACTAGGCGACCCATCTTTAAAACTGGCAAACTGATATACTACATTATGGTTAGGTATATTAAAACAAACATCGGTCGTCGTTATCTGTAGAATACGCTTACATTGATAATGTGTCAATTAACTTTTTGGTTTTTGAAAAATTATGTAGAATTATATACTATAATATGCGATGAATTTTTACCTCTCATCATATTTTTTTATCCTCCAACCTATTGAAAACGCTTACCAATGGTGCTATCATCTCAAGTGTCGAAAGAAGTGAAAAAATATCGCTCAAACTAACATATCAGTTTGCCGATTGATATAATTATTTATTTTAGTTTCTGCAATATTTTCGCTTTTGTAGCAATTTTTGTTTAATTCCTGTTTGTTTTTGGGGGTTTTTAAAATGGAGAATAAAGGACAACGTACCTTTACTGTAAATGCCCATCCCTTTGATTGGCGTGACAAAATAGGGTACATGTTTGGGGATATTGGTAACAACTTCTCATTTAATGTTGTTAACTCGTTCCTGATGATCTTCTATACCAACGTTTATGGACTTTCCGGTTCACAAACTGCCATTGTTTTCTTGTTAGCACGTTTCGTCGATGCCATCACTGACGTCGTTGTTGGACGCCTCGTTGATAAGAGTAAGCTTCACAAACGCGGCCGTTTCATTCCATGGATTAACCGGATGGAATATCCATTGTTAATCTTCTTAGTTCTACTCTTTGTTCCATGGGTTAAAGATGCTTCCATGGGCGTTCGAATGGCTTGGGTTTGGTTCACTTATATCGCTTGGGGGATTTTATACTCTACAGTTAACATCCCTTATGGGTCTTTAGCATCCGCAATTAGTAACGATCCTGATGACAAGACTTCCTTGTCTACTTGGCGTTCAATTGGTTCAGCTTTAGGTGGTTCCATCACCTCTTACATCATCCCAATGTTCATCTACGTTGGCGCAACCCAAAAAATCTCTGGCATGCGCTTCTGGGAAGTTGTTATTGTCTGTGCAATCCTGGGATGGATTTGCTACCAATTAACTATTCACTTAACTACTGAACGGGTTCAAACTGAAAAGTCTGAAAATATTCCGTTAAGCAAGATCATGAAGTCCATGCTAGAAGATCGCTCTTTGCTCGGTTTGGTCTTAACCGACTTAGTATTGGTAGTTAACCAAAACTTAGCAGGTACCATGATCACCTATGTTTACAACGACTACTTTAAGAACAGTGCCGTTATGGCGATCGCGATGGTCGTTAATACTGCGACTGTAATTTTGCTGTCACCATTCTCGCATTATATTGCGACCCACTTCGGGCGTCGTAATTCTTCAATTGCTGGTTTAAGTATCAGTGCCATCGTTTACTTCATCCTCTTTATGATCCGGACCAGTAGTCCTTATGTATACTTAGGTTTCATTTTTATTGGTTCCTTAGGTTTTGCAGTATTTAACTTGCAGGTTTGGGCATTTATTACGGATGTTATTGATAATATCGAAGTAACTACCGGTGACCGTGAAGACGGGATTGTCTATGGGGTTAACTCATTTGCTCGGAAAGTAGCTCAAGCTATCGGTGGGGGCTTTGGTGGTTTCCTCTTAAGTTGGGTCGGATACAAATCATCAACTACCGGGGGAGCTGAACAATCTGCTCACACAGTTAATGCTATCTATAGTGCCGCTACCTTAGTTCCAGTCGTTTGTGCTATTCTCGCCGTCCTCTTATTGGCTTTCGTTTATCCATTAACTCGTGATAAAGTTAAGCAAAACGGTGAAATTTTAGCTGAACGTCACGCCCAAATGAATCACTCTGAAGAATAAGAACTTCAAAGGACTCATGCCACATGGAATGGCATGGGTCTTTTTTTGAAAGGATATTGAAGATAATGCACGGATCAACAGACTTAACTATTGGTCGTCCGCGACAACAAATCATCTTTTTCTCTCTCCCACTCGTTTTCGGAACAGTTTTTTCAACAATTATATAGTTTCATTGACTCGATTATTGTCGGACGATTAATTAGCAGTGAAGCTTTAGGTAGTGTTGGCGCAACCTATTCTTTGAGTTTTCTGATCATTGGGTTTGTACAAGGCTTTTGTGTTGGTTTAGGAATTCCGATTGCCCAAAGCTTTGGCGCTCATCATACTAAAGATATCCAACGATATTTTTGGAATAGTGTTTATCTATGCATTATTATTAGCACCGTCTTTGGCTTTAGTATGACAATCCTAACCCCTATCCTACTAACTATAATGCATACCCCTCAACAACTCTTACCAGCTGCAATTGCTTTTATTCAACCACAGTTTGCTTGGATTGGAATTACCGTTTTATATAATTTCTCAGCTAGTGTTCTGCGTGCTTTCGGAGATTCAAAGCATCCTTTTTATTTTTTAGTCGGTGCCAGCCTACTAAATATTCTGCTAGATTTATTTTTCGTTGGTAATCTAAAACTTGGCGTTCGCGGTGCTGCCTACGCAACCTTAATCGCCCAATTCACAAGTGGGCTTGCCAATATTTTTTGGTTAGTTACTAAAATTAATATGATAAAATTCAAAAAGGAATATCTGGCCTTTTCTTCCCATTATTTCTACCGACTAATATATATTTCAGTACCAATGGGGCTTGAATATTCAATCTCAGCAATAGGAGCAATTATCATGCAGTTAGCAATTAACGCCCTTGGTCCACAAGTGGTCATTGCTCAAACTGCCGGCGAAAAAATACGCCAAATGTTCACTTTACCTATGGAAAGCGTCGGTATGGGGATGGCAACATTTATCAGCCAAAATTATGGCGCTAAAAAAATCCAGCGCATTCGTCAAGGTATTCACGATGGTGTGACCATCCAAGTTGGATATTGCATTTTTTGCATTGCCGTCATCATGTTATCAGCTACCCCTCTCAGTTATTTGGTAATCGGTAAAAATCAGCACCTTATCCAATTATCAGCCCGTTATTTACGTTTGATGTCGCTCACTTTCTTTTTCCATGGTTCGTTAATGATCTATAGAAACACGTTACAAGGGCTTGGCTTTAGTATTGAAGCCGTGCTTTCTGGGGTTGGCGAATTAATTGGACGAAGTTGTGGTAGTTTGATCGCCATTGTATTAATGAGCTTCACTGCGGTTTGTTTCATTAACCCCGTTGCTTGGAGTTTATCTTTACTCTATTGTTACTGGATGGTTAACCGGAAATTAGCTAACATCACAACCTCTCTAACTTCTGACCAAAGGAGATTATAAACTATGGATAAGAATTACGATGAAGCCTACACTAAAATCAAGTATAAAATAATTCATTTTCATTACCTTCCTGGCGCTAAGGTTACGGAATCAACTTTTCGAAAAGATTTAGAAATGGGTAGAACCCCCGTTAGAGAAGCCTTAATTCGAATCGAACGAGAAGGGTTGATTAATGTAGTTCCCCAAAGTGGTACTTTCATTACTAAAATAAACATGAATACCGCTACGAATGGTCGGTTTGTACGTGAATGTATCGAACCTCAAATAATGCTGGAAGCGGTAATGAAAATCACCAGTCAAAACTATGTAAACCTTTCTCACAATCTTGCACAACAAACCGAAGCTATCACCAATCGCCAACCTGACCTTTTCTTTGACCTTGACCAAGAGTTCCATCGGGAGTTTTACGTTGCTGCTAACAAATTAGAAGTCTGGGACTGGCTGCAATTAAATAACATGCAGTTAAACAGATTCCGCCGACTACGCCTAAGAGTCCCTAATTTAAAATGGGAAACCCTTTCTAACCAACACGTTAAAATTCTTGATACTGTTCGTCAACGTAATGTCGATGAACTTTCCTTCCTACTACGCAACCACTTGCATCTTATGCTAGACGAACAGGAAAGCGTCATCGATCAATACCAAGATTACTTTGAGGAACCACTCACTAATAATTAAAATGGCATTCAAAAGAATTTATTGAAGATTCTTTTGAATGCCATTTTTAACTAGTTTATTTTTTTTACCGAGGACCTGACGATAATCTCTGAACTTATGACTTCTCGATCGACACTTTCATTTTCTTTTTTGCCTCGTTGTTCTAGGAGCCCCATTAATTTACTTACCCCTTTTTTAACAATCGTTGATGTTGGTTTCCGTACTGTCGTCAACGGTGGCATCAGATACTTCGAATAACTCATATCATCGAAACCAATTACTGAAATATCATCAGGAACCCTATACCCCAATTCAACACATGCATCTAGCGCTCCAACTGCCATATCATCATTCTCACAAATTACACAAGTTGGAGCTTTACCACTAGAAAGAATTTGACGCATCGCAATGTTTCCACTTCGCGGCTTATAATCCCCTTGACCTATAATTGCCTCATCCGGGTTTAGACCAGCTTCTCGAAGTGCATCCATAAAGCCGGCTGTTCTTTGACTAGCAGATTCAAAAGTTTCAATTCCTTGAATTAAGGCAAAATGACGATGTCCCATCCGAATCGCCATTTCCGTCACGCTTTTACTGCCCAAATAATCGTTAATAGCATAGTTGTTAACATCTTTATTTGCAATTCGACGATTCAATACAACTAGCGGGACGCCACTATCAATTACTTCCGCAATAAATTGGTCGTCAGATTTTGATTGACTAATAATAATTACGCCATCATAATTCGAGACAGATAGTGAATATTGCTCAATGTCCCGAATAGCTTTATCAATACTATTAATCGAAATTGAATATCGCGACGATAGCATACGTTGCGTCTGCTCAATTACTTCAGTCAGAAAGCTGGTTGAGGTCCCAGTTTCCAAATTCGTAAAAAAGATTCCAAGCACATAAGATCTGTTGGTAACTAAGCTCCGTGCATTAATGTTGGGCGTATACCCTAATTGCTTTGCTAACTCTGCAATTTTTTTACGTGTACTTTCTTTTACTAGCTCACTGCCGTTTAACGCTCGCGAAACTGTCGTATGTGATACTCCGGCAATCTTTGCCAAATCCTTAATCGTTATTGATTGATTTCGATTAAGGATTTCCTCCTGTTTGACATTTTTTGCCATTATCCCGAACTCCTTTCGCTATGCTAAACTCGTCAACTAAATATTATTAATCAATTTTACAATTTTTCGTTCTAAAAAGGCAAGAACCCGCGCTACATAATAATATTCGCAGATTCTCGCCCTTCCAGTGTAGATATTCAGTTTGCCGAAACTTATTCTAATGCTTTCTAAGCGGTTTGTCGAACACCTAGTTAGCACCAGTATGCGTTTGTTTTAGAGGCTGATCGTAATAATTTAGTATTCTTTAGAAATATCCGTCTTTGGTTCCAAAGCAGCTAAAGCTTCTTCCTTCGTCTTGTACTTGCCTTGCAACAAGTCGATGTGTTCTGCAATGTGGATGTTCAAGTACTTGTCGTACAGGTCTTGGTTCTTCAACAAAATGTCCCAGAACTTGTCGCGGAAGACGTAATGGTAGTTGTGCTTAAGGTTCATCAAGGAACCGTACATCGTGTGGAGCACTTGGCGGCCATCATCATCACTCAGCACGTCTACTACATTGTCAACCGTAACGTTTTCTGGCTTTGGTGCCTTCCCATCAGTTTGAGCGTTAAAGACGTAGAAGTCCTTCACATCATCCAAGTGTTCATAAGCATACTTGTAAAGTTCTACCATGAATTCTGGATCCTTGTGGGCAATGACCCGCAAAGCTTCCAGCCAGTTCGTACCAGCCGTCTTTACGTGCCAACCATTCTTAGCTACCCGGCCAATGATTTCGTAAACGGAGAGCTTATCGGAACCAGAGTGAATCGACAGCTTGTAGCCAAAGTATTCCGCGATCGCTTCGTGCAGCACAAATTCACGTTCAAAGCGGTCCTTGTCGCCAATGTAGTCGATTGCCTTTTGGAATTCACCGTAGAACCGTGGAGCCATCGTAGTTGGGACGATCCCGCGCTTGTGTAATTCGTTACCAAAGAAGAAGTGGTTCGGGTTCGTCGTTTGGTATGGCGTTTCATCCATTGAGATTTCGAAGTCCAGGTTGTATGGTACTACGAACTTCTTGTAGATATCAGCTGCAAACAGAATTGCCCCGTAGAAAGTCAAAACGGATTCTTCAACGTCGTGCTTAGTAAAGTGAACGGAGTTGCCGTTACCCAGGTCAAAGGTCTTGTCCAGGTAAGTGTCGTTGAAGTACTTCTTTTGGTCATCGTCCAAAGCGTTGAAAGTCTTATCCAGTTCTTCATCACTCATCGTTACCGCGTCGTTGTTGATGACATCCGTGCAGTCCAGAGTGATCATGGAGCAACCAACCTTAACGGCGTAGTCAACTTCGTATTCGGTCTTTACGTGGTCCCCATCAGCACCCCAACCAAAGGTGAAGCCTTCTTCAAAGACCGCCCACGAAGCGGACAGCAAAACATCGGTGTTCGTCCGGTGCATCAAAGTCAGTTCCCGGATTGATTGTTGGGCCAACACTGGCATGATCCCCGTCCCCTTGAACAGACGCAAGTGAGCGTTTGAGGCGTTACCCAGCCGGTCCCCCAAACCAAAGGTGTACTTATAGTTCCGCCGGGAAGTTGGCTTGATCCATGGGAACCGCTTAGCCAAAGCTTGGTTATTGTGGTCGGTCAAAGCGGCCGTGATCAGAGTTGAGTTTTCCCCCTTCAACGTTTCTAACGCGTCAAAGTCACCGATCGTCGGGTTTTCTTCGTAAACGACCAGAGTCTTAACCGTGTGGTCCTTTTCATCCTTAGTGTGGTAAATGAAGTAAACGTTGCGACGGTCTACTTGAACGGATGGTACATACACACCCGCATCCGATAAGCTTTCAACCTTTTCGCCAGCGTCAACTTTGGCAAGGATTTCTTCAACATCCTTCAACAACCCATTTAAATCCATTTTTAATCCTCCTACATTATGTTAACGAGAACAAATTTAACAAGAAACAGTTAGAATCGGTCGTTAACCGATCCGGACCGCTAAAGCTAGAGAACACTATTAACATTAGCAATCACAATGGAGCAGCTCTTATTTGATTACGCTTACATAATATCACGTTTTATTGTTCACGTGAAGCATTAATTTTGGCTTTTGTAATCATTTGGACATTCCGCTTTGCGAAAACAATTAAAAAAGCCCCTAACCGCCGGGGCTCGGAGCTCATCAATCACTTAATTTTGCTGCCATTCTCGCCACTTGGCAATGTATTCCGTCGCCTTTGCAGTCACGGCGGCATAATCATCATGTTTGGCAGGTTCTAGTAAGTCACCGCCGACTGCCACTACCTTTGCACCAGCCGCAAACCAATCTACTAAATTAGCAACATTTACCCCGCCAGATGGCATGACGTTTAAATACGGGAATGGACCATGGAATTCATCAATTACCATCGGCCCGGCTAGCTTACCCGGGAACAACTTTACCAATTCCGCCCCGTATTCTAATGCTTGTTGCGCTTCATTTGGTGTGTAAACGCCTGGCACATATGGGACCTGATATAAGTTGCACAAAAAGGCAACCTCCTTACTAAAAGTTGGACTAACAATAAATTTTGCCCCTGCCATAATTGCTAACCGTGCCGAAGTAACATCAAGCACCGTCCCGGCGCCAACGACAACATTGGTACCTTCGTAGCGATCCACTACCTGTTCAATCACCCGGCTTGCGTGGGGAACACTAAAAGTAAGTTCAATTCCCGTAATCCCGCCAGCTACCAATGCCTCGACCGTTTTAAGTGCTTTAGCTGGCGTTTCAGAGCGAATTACCGCAATTATACCTGTTTCAACCATCTTTTGAAGCAACTTTGCTCGTTTCATAAGATTTTCTCCCGTAATTTCTTATCGTAACTGATGCATGTCCACCATATCCATATCATCATAGGTCTGATTTTCGCCACACATCGCCCAAACAAACGCATAATTGGTCGTCCCAACTCCACTGTGAATGGAAAATGACGGATTAACAATTGCTTGGTCAGGTTCAACCCAAATGTGCTTGGTATTTTCAGGCACCCCCATAAAGTGACAAACGCGTGTCGTTGGGCTGCCAAACTCAGTGTATAGATAAGTTTCCATCCGTCGCGCGTGAGTGTGCGCTGGCATTGTATTCCACGCATTCCCCGGCTCTAACACGGTGTATCCCATTTGGAGTTGGCAAGTACCCATCACCGAAGCATCAATGTACTTGTAAATGGTTCGCTTATTCATGTGCTCTTGGTCACCCATTGGCATTTTTACCGCATCTTTAAATTGCAATCGACGAGTTGGATATGTCCGGTGTGCCGGTGTAGAAACAATATAAAATTTAGCTGGGCTCGCCGAAATTTTAGAACGAAAAACTACCCTTTTGGTTCCCATCCCAATATAAAAGCCATCGTGTGGGAACACCGGATAAGTTACTCCTTCAATTTCAACGCTCCCTTCACCACCAAGGTTAATAAAGCCTAATTCTCGGCGTTGCAAAAAGTAATCCACACCTAAATCCTTACTTAGTTCAACTTCTAACGCATCCTTTTGTGGCATTATTCCTCCAAAAATCATCCGGTCATTATAGGTATACGTTAGCAAAATTTGATCTGGAATAAAGACCTTCGTCATCAAGAACTCCTGTCTCATTTGTTCTGCATCATAGTGTGCAATATCCTGAGGACTATGTGCATATTGTACTTTCATTTTTGGCACCATTTTATTACCCACCCTTTTTTGCCTTTTTCCATAATATAGTCTTTCGCTCCCACTTGAGCAAGCGCTTACTTCTGTCGGAATCAGCATTTCCGTTGCTAGTAAAGCATTTGTTCACGCTAAAAAATATTTTAGCGAAGCTTTCTTTTTTTGCTTGATCTTGTATAATAGTGAACGTAAACATGTTTTAGTTAGATTAAGGAGTGTGACAACACAATGTCAGATCAAAAGGCACAAATTGGTGTGATCGGTCTTGCGGTCATGGGTAAGAACCTGGCCTTAAACATCGAAAGCCGCGGCTTCACGGTTGGCGTTTACAACCGCCACCGCGAACGGACGGACGAAATGATGCGCGACCACAGCGA
>NZ_AZFK01000083.1:51269-52111 GCF_001435775.1 Limosilactobacillus ingluviei DSM 15946
CTTTGGAAGACTTCGTAAACTCCCTGGAAAAGCCACGCCGGATCTTAATGATGGTTAAGGCCGGTAAAGGAACGGACGCTGTTATCGATGAATTAATTCCGCTGCTTGACGAAGGCGATGTCTTGATCGACGGTGGGAACACCAATTTCCATGACACGATGGCCCGCAACGCGAAGTTAGACAAGTCCGGGATCAACTTCATCGGCATGGGGGTTTCCGGTGGGGAACTGGGTGCCTTGCAAGGTCCTTCCCTGATGCCAGGTGGTCAAAAGGAAGCTTACGACCTGGTTGAACCAATCCTGACCCAAATTGCCGCCAAGGCCGAAGATGGCAAGCCATGTGTGACCTACATTGGGCCAAACGGGGCTGGTCACTACGTTAAGATGGTCCACAACGGGATCGAATACGGGGACGAAGAATTAATCGACGAAAGCTACAACGTGATGCGCAACGTCTTAGGCCTCTCCGTAGATGAAATGGCTGACATCTTCGCCGAATGGAACAAGGGTGAACTTGATTCCTTCCTGATCGACATTACGGCCGACATTCTGACGCGCAAGGACGACTTAGGCGCTGACAAGTCCAAGCCGATCGTGGACATGATCCTCGACCGGGGGGCAAACAAGGGGACTGGGAAGTGGTCTTCTGAAACTGCCCTGGATGGTGGTGCTCCACAATCCGTGATTACGGAAGCCGTTTACGCTCGTTACATCTCCATGATGAAGCAAGAACGGGTTGCCGCAAGCAAGGAATTGCCAGCCGATGTTGAAGCCGTTAACCTGACGAACGCTGAAAAGAAGGAATACATCGAAAAGATTCGCCAAGCCCTCTACTTCGGGAAG
>NZ_AZFK01000014.1 GCF_001435775.1 Limosilactobacillus ingluviei DSM 15946
CGTTGGACAAAGATGCCAATCACGACTCATCAGCAGGCGAATGAAGAGCTTCAAAAGTTAATTAAGCAAATTTATGATCAATATAATGGTCGATATGGCTACCGCCGGATTACGATGGTGCTAAGACGTGAACATGATCGAAAAGTTAATCTTAAGCGAGTACTGCGATTAATGCGGCATCTTGACCTACAGGCGATCATTCGGCGCCCACGACGTGGGTGCACGATTGTCAGTGGAACCAACTTCTTCCCTAACCGTTTAGAGCGGAATTTCACAGCCGCCAACCCAAACGAGAAGTGGGTTACTGATGTAACCTATCTCACCTATGGCAATGGGGAGAAAGCCTTTTTGAGTGCCATTAAGGACCTCTATGACGGCAGTATTATTGCCTATAATATCAGTCAACGGAACGATAATTCATTGGTACTGCAGAACTTGGCGCAAGCTATAGCCAAGAATCCAAATGTTCATCCACTGCTTCACAGCGATCGTGGAACGCAGTACACTTCGAAACAATATCTGCGTCTAACTACCGAAGCAGGCTTCACATTGAGCATGTCACGAGTTGGCAAATGTATTGACAATGCGCCGATGGAAAGTTTCTGGAGTCACTATAAGGATGAAGC
>NZ_AZFK01000084.1 GCF_001435775.1 Limosilactobacillus ingluviei DSM 15946
GAAAGTAATAAGATTATCTGTTAAACCGGTTAAGCTTTTGATATAATTATTCATTGTAGACGGTCCTTTCTTTAGTTACTGAAGAGCGGGGGTCAGCCGTCTTCTTTTTTTGTACATACAAAACCCTAATTAATAAAAATGGTACTAACAGGATTTTACTCCCATCAGTACCAAATATTGTAGAACCGATTTGTGTTATGACAGAGTTTTCAAGGTTTGGCCAGTTTTTAAATTAACTGGCAGGACGGTCGAAGTCGGGGTGAATTTGCCGGCCATGCGGTCCGCCAACAGCTTAACGGCGTAGGTGGCCATTTGTTCAATCGGCTGGATGATCGTGGCCAGTTCCGGCACGAGTTCTTGGGTCGCTTGGGCCCCATCGTAGCCGATGATTTGCAAGTCGGCTGGGACCCGGTAGCCCCGGGCGCGCGCTAGACTAAGCAGGCGGGCGGCGTCAAGATCGTTGCTGGCAAAGATGCCATCGACCGCGGGGTGTTCATCAAATAAGCGTTCAAATCGCGCCGTTCGTTCGGCGGGCGGGCAGTCAAAAGCGGTGGTGTAAGTGATGGCCGGTAAATGGTGGTCGGCCATCACGGCTTGAAAGGCCTTTTCCCGCTGATTATCGTGCCAGTTGGAAGGGTTGGTCGTGTAGGTGTGAATAATGTGCTGACAGCCCCGCTGAATTAAGGCTTCGGTCGCCAGCTTGGCGCCCGCGTAGTTGTCGGAAGCCACGACCGGAATGTCAGCCCGCAAGAAGCGGTCGATCGCGACAATCGGCAAATTGGCGTGTTGGTATTCCTCCAGCTTATTATTATGCGTGGCGATGATCAGCCCATCGACTTGGTGGCCCATGAGTTGACTGAGGTAGCGCTCTTCTTTGGCGGTTTGGTTCAGAGCATCACTGATCAGTACCTTGTAGCCCCGCTGAAAAAGGGCGTCTTCGAGGTACATGGTTAATTCCCCAAAAAAGGGATTGGCCACGGAGGGGACTAAAATGCCAATTAAATTGGTGCGTTGGGTATGCAATTGTTGCGCGATCACGTTGGGGTGGTAGTTGAGCTGGGCCATTGCGGCTTCGACTTTATCGATGGTCTTTTGGCTCAGGGAGCCGCGCCGGTTAATGACCCGGGAAACCGTGGTTTTTGAAACCCCGGCTAAAGCCGCCACGTCTTCAAGCTTCAGCTTCTTCATAATTAAATTCCGTCCTTTATGCAAAATCCTTTTTATTATAACATGATTAATCATTATCCAAAGCAAAAATCCCGCTCCCCTGGTTGGGAACGGGAGGTCAGCTTATTGCTTGGCGGCCGGTTGGTAAAGCTTTTGTACGGCTGCCACGTCCGCGGGTTGAATTGAGTAGTTGGACCCGGCCGGTTGCATGACGGAAATTTGGCCGGTGTGGCTCAGCCCGATCGCGTGGCCGAGTTCGTGTTCAGCGGTATTAACGATCCGTTCATGGGTGTAGCCGTATGCCGGATTCAGCAGGTAGGCGGCGTTTAAGTAGACGTGGCCGCGGATGAAGTAACCCGTCGTCGTATTCACGGCCATGTCGGTCAAGCCAGCGGCTTGGTCATCCGTTTTATCCATGGTGGTGGCAATTAAATTGGCCTGACTTTTTTGGTTGACGATCTTAAAGGTGAAACAGCCGGTCGCGTTCCACGTCAGGATGGCTTCTTTCATTGCCGTTTGCAGGGTTTCATTTTGCATGTCTAAATAGATGGTAGCTTGATTAGTGGTCCACTGGCCACTGTCGGCGCCGTTGATGTCATTATGGGTGGCCTTGGCAGCTTGGTGGGTGGTTTTTTGCCCCGTCAAGCGCCGCCCCAGATTTGTCACGGCCTGTTGGGCTTGGGTCGCGGTGAGGTTAACCCGGTTTTGAAAGGGTTGATTGGTTTGGTAAAACCAAATGCCACCGCTAAACAGCAGAGTGTAAAAGAGGACGGTGACAAAGCGGTGAAATCGCATGGGGGCACTTCCCTTCAAAGAATTTGAAACCGATTTCAAAAGAAGAAGCCGGTCCTTGCCTATTTATGATACACTGGACGTACGAGAATTTGTAACTTTTTATCTGAAATGGAGGCACTAGGATGCGAAAGCCTTTTATTGCGGCGAATTGGAAGATGCACAAGACGGTCGAAGATGCCGTTAAGTTTGTCGAAGAAGTGCAACACCGCTTACCAAGTGAAGATGTTTTAACTTGCGGGATTGCGGCGCACTTTTTAGCCCTGTACCCGATGGTGCAAAAGACCAAGGGGATCAAACTCGGCGTGATTGCCCAAAATTCCTACGGTGAATTTTCGGGGCCCTACACCGGCGAAGTCAGTCCGCGGGCCTTGGCGGCGGCCGGTGTCCAATACGTGATGTGTGGTCACATTGAACGGCGAACCCTGTTTCACGAAGATAATGCCATGGTGGCTAAAAAGGTGGCGGCGGTTTTGCAATGCGGGATGACGCCCATTATCTGTACTGACGAAACGATGGTCCAACAGGAATTCAACGGTGAGGTTCACTATGTCTTTGCCCAACTGATGGATGTTTTGAGTGAGGTTTCTTTTGATCAAGTGAAAAATATCATCATTTCCTACGAACCAAGTTGGGCCGTCGGGGTGGGGCAACACGCCAACCCGACCCTGGCCGAAGAAGGGTGTCGCTTGATCCGGCGCAGCATTGCGGATACCTACTCCTATGAGGTAGCCGATAAGATTCGGATCCTGTACGGGGGGAGCGTGAACCCCGAAAACATCCAGTTAATCATGAGCAAGCGTGATATTGATGGGGTTTTGATCGGGCGGGCCAGCCTGGATGCTGATAACTTCCTGACGATGGTCGACCGCGTCGCGGAACTCTACGCGCCCCAGAAATCAACTGCCAAGCAGCCGGCTAAAAAATAAACCAGGCCCCAAGAAAGGAGGGGGGATGATGACAAAATTGAAAGTAATGATCCCCCTGAGTACACGGGCGGGGGTGATCAAGTTTGCCCCAGTGATTCAATTAATGCAACAAGCACCCCAGGATTTTGAGCCGGTAATTGTGGTGGCTTCGCAACAATACCAACAATTGCACACGGTGCTAGCGGATTTTGCCTTAACCGCGGATTTTGAATTGGCCGTTAATCCAGCCGAACTGCGGGGGCGCCCGGACGAGTTGAGTCGCTTGGTGCACCACTTGCAGACAGTGGTGAATGCGGCCCAGCCGGCCTTAATTTTAACTTTAGGGGACTCGCTGGCGACCCTGGCCGCCAGTCTGGTCGGGTTTTATAACCGGCTCCCGGTGGCTCACGTGGAGGCGGGCTTGCGGACCTTTGATAAAGCCGAGCCCTTTCCGGACGAAATGCACCGTCAGCTCACGGACACCTTGGCGGATCTGTACCTGGCGCCCACCGCTGCGGCCAAGGAAAACCTCTTGTTTGAGCACCGGGCGGAAGCCCAAATCGTGGTGACGGGGAATCCAATTGTCGACGTGGTAAAGCAATGCTACCAAGCCGATTACACCAGTCCCTTGCTAACTCAGTTGCCACCCCAGCGGCGCTTGTTGCTACTGACCATTGGGCGGGTAGAAAATACCGGTCTGCCCCTGGAAGGAATTTTGCGGACGATGCGCGATGTGGTGGAAACCAATCCCGACGTGGAATTGTTGTGCCCGATGGCCTTGGATTCGCGGGGCTTTCCCTTGGCCCAGCGGCTCTTGGCCAACCGGGCGCGGATTCACCTAGTACCTTTGCTGGCCCTGCGTGATTTTATCAATACGGCGGCCCGCAGTTACTTGATCGTGACCGATTCGGCGGGGACGGTCGAAGAAGCCTCGGTCTTTCACCGGCCGGTCTTATTGTTGCGCCAAAATACTGAGCGGCCCGAAGCCCTCTTTGCCCAAACCACCCGGGTGGTTGGGACCGACCCGACCAGTTTGCAACAAGCGGTCTTTGAGCTTTTGCACGACAAGCGGGCCTACCGGGCCATGCAAAATGAAGATGAGGCTCTCTTTGGTGACGGACACGCTGCCGAACGGATCTTAGCCGCCCTACAACAGCATTACGGATAGCATAAAGCCCCCGGGGATCCGGGGGCTTTGCTTATCCTTGTAGGATTTGTTGAACAATGGCTTTCATGTCGGCCGGGGCGACCTCGGCTTGGGATTGGGGCTGATTGGTGAAGAGTTCTTGCACCCCCGCGGTGAGGGGGGCGGCATCAAATTCGGCCAGTTGTTTGATCGCCGTTAACCCGGAGCTGACCGGGGCCGGGCTGATGGCATCCAACACCGTTTCGGGGAACTTGTACGGGCTGGCCGTTGCCAAGACCACGCACGGCCGCTGGTCGCCGGTGACTTGTTGGTATTGGCGGGCCACGAACGATCCCACGGCGGTGTGCGGATCAATCAGGTAATTATCAGCGTCAAAGACCCGCTTGATTTCGGCTTGCAGCTGCATGGGGGTGGCATAACCAGCGGCAAAAGTTGTTGTTAAACGCTGATGCACCTCAGCTGGCACGGTATAGTGACCGGTGGTTTGCAATTGGTTCATCAGTTGAGCCACCAGATCGGCGTCGTGGTCGCTGACGTCGAACAGCAAGCGTTCTAAGTTAGAGGAGACCAAAATGTCCATGGATGGTGAATTCGTGACGTAAAATTCGCGGCGCTTATCGTAGGTCCCAGTGGCAAAAAAGTCGGTTAAGACATTGTTGGCATTGGAAGCACAAATCAGCTTCCCGACCGGCAGCCCCAATTTTTTCGCGTAGTACCCAGCTAGGATGTCACCGAAGTTTCCAGTCGGGACGGCAAAGTTGACCAAGTCCCCGCTTTGAATTTCTTGGCGTTGCAATAATTGCCCGTAGGCGGCAAAGTAGTAGGCAATTTGCGGGATCAAGCGGCCAACGTTCATCGAGTTGGCGGACGAAAATTGTTGCTGGCGGGCAGCTAATTCGTGGGCCAGGGCGTAATCGCTAAAGAGCTGCTTGACCGTCGTCTGGGCTTGATCGAAGTTGCCAGTTACGGCGACGACATGCAGATTGCCCCCGGCTTGGCCTAGCATTTGAGCTTTTTGGACCGGGCTGATCCCGTCGCGCGGATAAAAGACGATCACTTGCGTGCCGGCCACGTTTTGAAAGCCGCGCAGGGCTGCCGTACCGGTATCGCCAGAGGTGGCCGTTAAAATGATCGTTTCGCTGTCTTCCCCGGTTTGGACCTTGGCTAGTTGCAGCAGTTGCGGTAAGGCCTGCAAGGCCACGTCCTTGAAGGCGAGAGTCGGGCCGTGGAACAGTTCTAAATAATAGTTGCCCCCGTGGCGCGCGGAAAGCGGGGTAATTTGTTGGGCATCCCATTGCGTACCATAAGCGCGCTGCACGGCCCCCGGCAAGGCGGCTAAATCGGGGAAAAACCAGGTTAAAACTTGCTGGGCAATGGCCTGGTAGGGCTGGGTGGTAAACGGAGCTAAATCATAGCTGGGCTGGGGAAACGTGCTGGGGACAAAGAGGCCACCATCCGGGGCCAAGCCCTTGATAATGGCAGCTGCGCTCGTTACGGGCTGGGCTTGCGGGTCACGGGTACTGCGGTAATTCATTTGATAGATCCTCCTTGGGCCAATTTTTCTGGTTACTTTTGCTTTATTATACCCCATTTGGCCAGGTTTCTGTGGTAAACTTTAAAAAATGATGAGAAGAAATTAATTGTAATTTTAAAGAAAGGACGGGGAAGACAGGATGGAGGAAATTAAATTAGGGATGGTTGGCCTCGGCACGGTCGGCAGTGGAGTGTTGGAAATGGTCCAAAAGCACGCGGCGAAGATTTCCGCGGTGACGGGGCGCAAATTGGCCTTAAAGACGGTGGTCGTGCGTAATTTGGCCAAACACGCGGCGGTCGCCCAGCAGGTGTACCTGACGACGGATCTGAATGAAATCTTAACGGACCCCGAAATTCAAATCGTGGTGGAAGTCATGGGCGGAATTCACCCCGCCAAGGAAGTGATTACCCAGTTATTAACCGCCCATAAGCATGTGGTGACGGCCAATAAGGATTTGATTGCCACGGAAGGGGCCGAATTGATTGAGTTGGCGCGCGCCAATCACTGTGACCTCTTGTACGAAGCCAGTGTGGCCGGGGGGATCCCGATTTTGCGGACGATTGCCGACAGTTTTGCCGCTGACCAGATTACTGAGGTGAAGGGGATTGTCAACGGGACGACCAATTACATTTTGACCCAGATGGCCCAACAACATTGGTCATACGAACAGGCCCTGCAAAAAGCCCAGGAATTGGGCTTTGCCGAAGCCGATCCGACCAACGATGTCAAGGGCAAGGATGCCGCCTACAAGATGGTGATCCTCAGCCAGTTCTCCTTTGGGACCCGGGTCCCAGTGGCGGCCGTGGCAACCGAAGGAATCGACCAGGTGGCTGCCCAAGACGTGGCGCAAGCGGCGGCCTTTGGCTATACGATTAAACTGGTGGGGGTAGCCCGCTTAGCCGGGGACGGTTTGTTTGTTGAGGTTGCGCCGGCCCTGGTAAACCGCCACCACCCCTTAGCTGAAGTCAATAATGAGAATAACGCGGTGATGGTCAGGGGCCAAGCCGTCGGTGATACGCTCTTTTACGGTCCCGGGGCCGGGGGCTTGCCGACGGCGAATAGTGTCTTATCCGACATTACCACGGTCATGAAGAATATGATTTTAAAGACAAACGGCAATTCCTTTAACCGCTATTCTAAGCAATTGACCTTAGCGGAGTCAGCGGCGGTGAAGGACCGCTATTACTTGGCGTTGACTTTGCCGGACCAACCCGGGGAAATGCAAAAACTGACCACGGAGATGGCCAAACTCAACGCCAGCTTCTCACAGATCGTGCAACAAGCCGGCCAGAATGGCCAAGCCCGGGTGATGATCATTACCCACGAAATGAGCAAGGCGCAATTGGCCCAATTGCAAGCCGCCCTGGCGGCCTTGAAGACCGCTACGTTGCACTGTGCTTACCGGGTAATTGAGTAAAGGGGACGATGGCAATGCAAATTAAGGTACCAGCTTCTTCAGCTAATCTGGGGCCGGGCTTTGATTCAATTGGCCTGGCGGTCGATCGGTACTTAAAAGTAACGGTCTTAGAACCGACTGAGACGTGGGCGGTGGACCATGACTTGCCTCAGGTCAGCCATGGGGCGACAAACATGATTGTGCAAGCTGCGTTGCAACTAACGCCCGCCTTGCCCCCGCACCATCTCTTGGTGCAAAATGAAATTCCGCTTTCCCACGGCCTCGGCTCGTCTTCTGCAGCGATTGTGGCCGGAATCGAATTGGCCAATCAGCTGGCCGACCTCCAACTGACCCCGCTGGCTAAAGTTCAGCATGCGGCCAGATTAGAGGGACACCCGGATAATGTGGCCCCGGCTATTTTAGGCGGGGTGGTCGTTGGCACCAGTCTGGCCGAAAAATTTGTGGCTGTTCAGGCCCCGGTACCGCCGGTAGCCTTA
The DNA here is from genome assembly GCF_001435775.1 of Limosilactobacillus ingluviei DSM 15946. GTDB lineage: Bacteria > Bacillota > Bacilli > Lactobacillales > Lactobacillaceae > Limosilactobacillus > Limosilactobacillus ingluviei. Next base: position 7,442 of record NZ_AZFK01000084.1, read on the forward strand.
GTGGCCTACATCCCGAAGTACAACTTGGCTACGAAGGCGGCTCGGGCGGCCTTGCCAGCGCACTTAGCTTTTGGCGTGGCCACACATGCCAGTGCGATTGCTAATACTTTAGTGGCGGCGTTGTTTGCCCAGCGTTATGATTTAGTGGGGCCCTTGATGGAGGCTGATCAATTCCACGAACCGTCCCGGGCGGCATTGGTGCCAGAGTTGGCCCAGTTGCGTGAAATTGGCCACCAAGTTGGCGCGGTGGCGACCTACCTCAGTGGGGCCGGGCCAACCGTGATGACCCTGTTGAAACCGACCCGGGTGGCGGCCTTTCAAAATCATGTGCGACAAGCAGGCTTGCCGGGCCAGGTCTGGCAGTTGCAAGTCGACCAAACTGGGGTCCAAGTAGTGAATTAAAAAGTGAAAAATCAGGGGCTGGAAGAAGGCAAGGCTTTTTTCCAGCCTTTTTAGCTGCCCCAAAAGCAAAAAAATTTTTTCAGCCGTGCCCGCCAATTTTCTGAAAACGTAGAAGGGTTAATATTCATATTACTTTCACCTGATAGTTTGAACCTTCAAAATATTGATAAATCAGGTTTTGATTAATAAAAAATCGCCAAATTAGTTTGACAACCAAAATACTTTTTGCATATAATTCGACCATCGGATATTTTGATACTCGAAATACTTTTGCGAAGTGAGGTGCAAGCTGTGCCAGTGATGACAGCCCAAGAAGTGATGGACTTGATTCCCAATCGGTATCCGATTTGTTATATCGATGCGGTTGAGGAATTGGTGGCCGATCAGCGCATCGTGGCCAAGAAAAACGTCACGATCAACGAACAATTCTTTCAAGGGCATTTTCCCGATAATCCGGTTATGCCAGGGGTTTTGATCATTGAGACCCTCGCCCAAGCGGCGTCGATTTTAATCCTCAAGTCGCCCCAATTTTATAAAAAGACCGCCTACCTCGGTGCGATTCACAACGCCCGGTTCCGGCAGATGGTCCGGCCGGGCGATGTGTTGACTTTGACGATTGAAATGGAAAAGGTCCGGGCCAACATGGGAATGGTCGATGCCGTTGCGACAGTGGCCGGGCAGCGGGTCTGCACGGCCAAGTTGGTCTTTTTTGTTGCCGAGCGGCAAGCCAAGCTTTAGCGGCGGTTCGGTTTATAATGTATTTTGGAAATCAAATTATTTGAGCAATCAAAGAATTGAAAGGGGAATGCATTATGAACGAAAGTCGGGACTACCAAGCGATCAATCAAGCGTTGATCAAAGTTTACAGTGGGATCATGTGGATTGAAGAACATGAATTGCGCAAGAGTACCTTCGCCGATTTGACGATTAAGGAAATGCACGCAATTGATGCCATCAGCATGTACGACCACCAAACGGCCTCTGCGGTCGCGAAGAAATTACACTTAACGCCGGGGACGATGACGGCCACGGCCGATCGCTTGACTAAAAAAGGTTATGTCAAACGGGTGCGTGACGAGCAAGATCGGCGGATTGTGCGCTTGTATTTGACCAAGAAGGGCCGCGTCCTCTACCGGGCGCACCGGGCCTTTCACAATATGATGGTGGCCCAATTTTTGGATGGAATGACCGATGAAGAAATGAAGACCGTGCGCAAAGCGTTACGAAACTTGGAAAACTTTGTTGATGAACATGCCTAACATGACAGCACAAAATTTACGAATTGTCGCCACCGGTCGCGCTACCCCACAGCGGGTGGTCACCAACCAAGCGTTAACGGCCTGGTTGGATACCAGTGACGAATGGATTACCACGCGGACCGGGATTGCCCAGCGCTACATCAGTACGGGCGAAACCACGGTCGACTTAGCCACGCAAGCCGCGCAGCAGGCCTTAGGGCGCGCCAAGTGGGCGGCGGCGACGTTGGATTTGATTATTGTGGCCACGATGACGCCTGCGACTTTGATGCCTTCCACGGCGGCCGCCGTGCAGGGGCGCTTAAAGGCGGGGCGGGCGACGGGCTTTGATTTATCGGCGGCCTGTGCGGGGTTTATCACCGCCATGACGGTGGCCAATCAAATGATGGTCAATCCGGCCTTTCAGCGGGTCCTGGTGATCGGGGCCGATACGATGTCCACCCTAGTGGACTGGCACGATCGCGCCACGGCCGTCTTATTTGGCGACGGGGCGGGGGCCGTCTTGCTCGAGCGGACCCCGGCGGCCGGGTCGTGGGGAATGTGCTTGACTACGGATGGTGAGTTGGGTGCGCAACTAACGGCCGGAAAGCAACAAGGCTCCTTGGCTCCCTTACCCCATCCGTTGCCGACCCTGGCCCCGCTGACAATGAATGGTCGGGCGGTCTACAAATTTGCGACCCATCGCGTGCCTGAAGCGATTGAACAAGCGTTGGCCCAGGCCGGTGTAACTAAAGCCCAAATTGACCATTTCTTGTTGCACCAGGCCAACGCCCGGATTATTGCCCAAGTCGCCAAGCGCTTGGGGCAGCCGGCGGCCAAGTTCCCGTTGAATATCGACCGCTATGGCAACACCGCAGCCGCCAGCGAACCCATCTTGTTGGATGAATGTATCCAAACGAGGCGTTTGCTGCGGGGGGACCGCTTAGTCTTGAGCGGCTTTGGTGGTGGGCTGAGTACCGCGACGATTGTAATGCAGTATTAAAAAATTAAAACAGTAACCAATTGGAGGAAATTAAGATGACGAAAGAAGAAATTTTTGCAACGGTTCAAGCAATTGCGGCTGAAGAATTGGACATTGACCAAGCCAAGGTAACCTTGGATGCCAAGATCAAGGACGATTTAAACGCCGATTCCCTCGACGTCTTTGAAATCATGAACGAATTGGAAGACAAGTTTGAAATTGAATTGGACGTGGACGAAGGGGTCACGACGATCCAAGACGTGGTCGACTTTGTGGCCAAGCAATTAGCGGCGAAGTAATGAAGACGGCGCTTTTATTTAGTGGCCAAGGCGCCCAGCAAAAGGGAATGGGGATCGACCTGATGGCAGATCCCCTTTTTGCTAGCACGATTCAAGCCGCCAGCACGGCGACGGGGTTAGACCTGGTCAAAATCATGCAGGACAAAGCCGACGAGTTGGCCCAAACCAAAAACGTGCAGCCCGCCCTTGTGGCAGTCAGCCTAGGGTTGTACCGGATGCTCAAGCGCGATACGAACTTGGCGGTGGCTGGGATGATCGGTTTGTCGCTGGGTGAATACGCCGCGCTTTTGGCCAGTGGCGGTTTGGCATTTACCAGCGGACTGGCCCTGTTGGCGGCGCGGGGGCGGTACATGCAAGCCGTTGCCGACACGACCCCGTCGGCGATGGCGGCCCTGCTAAAGCCGGATGTCAAGGCCGTGGCCGCCCTATGTGAGGAAATTAGCGCGACGGGCGAACTGGTGGCAATCGCCAATTATAATACCCACAAACAAGTCGTGATTGGTGGGACCACGGCAGGTGTGGCCCAAGCCGTAACCGCGATTAAAGCGGCCCACGCGGCCAGTCGGGTGATCCCCTTGGCGGTCAGCGGGGCCTTTCACACCGCCCTGTTTGCGCCGGCTGGTCGCCAATTGGCGCCAAAGTTGGCCGCGACCCCGGTGTCGGACCCGCAAGTGCCAGTTATCAGTAATACGACGGGGCAACCCTTTGAAGCGGCCACCATGCGGGAGGTATTGGCCCGCCAATTAGCGGTACCGACGCACTTTGGCACCGGGTTGCAAAGTTTGGTCGCACAAACGGGGGCGCAAGCGACGTTGGAACTGGGGCCGGGCAAGACGTTAACGAGTTTTGCCAAGGTGGAAGTTCCCCAATTGGCCCACTACCACATCAGTAATTTGACGGAATATGAAGCATTTGTCACGGAGGTTGCGAATGGAACTGCAAAATAAAGTCGCCTTAATTACCGGGAGTACCCGGGGGATCGGCCTGGCGATTGCTCAGGAATTTTTGGCGGCGGGCGCCAAGGTCATTTTAAACGGGCGGGGGGACTTACCCGCTGAAGTCGCCGCCAACTTGTCCGGTGATTTTCAATACGTCGCCGGTGACTTGGGGACGGATGAAGGGATCGCGCAGGTCGCCCACGCGGCCCTGGCCGCCTACGGGCAGATTGATATTTTGGTTAACAACGCTGGGATTACCCGCGACAAATTGTTGCTCGGGATGAAGCCGGCGGACTTTGACGCCGTCTTAGCCGTTGATTTGCGGGCGCCAATGCTCTTGACCCAACTGGTCTTTAAAAAGATGCTCAAACAGCGGGCCGGCGTCGTGATTAATTTAGCCAGTGTCGTCGGCCTGCACGGTAACGCGGGCCAAGCCAATTATGCGGCGGCCAAGGCCGGGTTGGTCGGCTTTACCAAGACTTTAGCGCGGGAAGGGGCCGCACGGGGGGTGCGGGCGAACGCGATTGCTCCGGGCATGATTGACAGTGCGATGACCCAGGCCTTGAGTGAAAAGATTCAAGCTCAGCTGATCGCCGAAATTCCGCTCCACCGCTTGGGTCAACCGAACGAAATTGCCCACGCGGCCCGCTTCTTGGTCGAAAATGATTACGTGACCGGACAAACCATGGTCGTTGACGGTGGCATGACGATGTAACGGGCCGCCCGTCAGGAATGAGCAGGTTGAAACAAAGTAAAGGGATGAACAAGCAGAAATGACAAGAGTTGTGATTACCGGATTGGGGGCAATTGCCCCAAACGGAAATGGTTATGAAACCTTTGTAGCAAATACCCTGGCCGGTAAGATTGGGATTAAGCCAATTACCAAGTTTGATGCCCACGCTACGGGAATCAGCGTGGCGGGGGAAATTAATGATTTTGACCCGCAAGCCGTTGTCGGCAAAAAGGCGGCCAAGCGGATGGATCTGTACTCGCAATACGCCGTGCAAACCGCCGAACAAGCGATGGCCATGGCCAAGATCACGCCCGCCAACACCCGTCCGGAAGACCTCGGGGTGATCTATGGTTCGGGGATTGGGGGCTTAACCACGATTCAAGACCAAATTATCAAGATGCACGAAAAGGGGCCCAAGCGGGTGTCGCCCATGTTTGTTCCGATGGCGATTGCCAACATGGCGGCCGGGAACCTCTCGATTCGCTTTCAAGCTCAAAACATCAGTACGTCAATCGTGACCGCGTGTGCCAGTGCTACCAATTCGATTGGGGAAGCCTTCCGCCACATTAAGGCCGGCCACGCCCAAGTTATGATCACCGGTGGGGCCGAAGCTTCCGTCAATGAAATCGGGATTGCGGGCTTTGCGGCCTTGACGGCGCTCTCGCCGACCAGCGACCCGACCCAGGCGTCGCGGCCGTTTGACCAGGCGCGCAATGGGTTTGTCCTTGGTGAAGGGGCGGGGACGTTGGTCCTGGAAGCCTTGGATCACGCCCAAGCCCGGGGAGCGCAGATTTTAGGGGAAGTTGTCGGCTACGGGACGACCTCGGATGCCTACCACATCACTTCGCCAGATCCAGCCGGAACCCAAGCCGCTCGGGCGATGACCTTGGCCATGCAAGAAGCCGGGCTGACCCCTGAAGACATTGATTACATCAATGCCCACGGGACGGCAACGGCCGCCAACGATGCTGGTGAAGCCCAAGCCATTCGGCAGGTCTTTGGCGACCATGACGTCTTGGTCAGTTCGACCAAGGGGATGACCGGTCACCTGTTGGGTGCGGCCGGGGCGGTTGAAGCCGTGATTACGGCGGCCGCTTTGCAAAAGGGCATTTTGCCGCCTAACGTTGGTTGCCAACACCAAGATCCGGCCTGCCCGGTTACCTTGGTCACGAAACACAACCAACACCACCCGAGTCGCTATGCCTTGAGCAACTCCTTCGGCTTTGGTGGTCACAATGCCGTTATCGCCTTTAAACGTTGGGAGGGATGAAAATGGAACTAACTGCGGTCCAAAAGTTAATGGAACAATTTGAAGATTCCACCGCCCGCGAATTGGAACTGACGGATGGCGACTTTCACTTGCGCTTAAGCAAGAATCGGACGGCTAAGGCCAGCCCGGCGCCAGTTGAAGCTACGCCCAGCCCGGCGCCGGCGGCCCCTGCGCCCACCTCAGCTGCCCCCCAAGCGGCGGAGGTGGCGCAGACGATCAAAGCGCCCTTAGTGGGAACGGTCTATTTGCAGCCCAAACCGGGCGCTAAGCCGTACCTCCAAGTCGGCCAGCAGGTAAATGCAGGCGACGTGGTGTGCGTGATCGAAGCGATGAAGATGATGACCGAGGTCAAAAGCCAGGTCGCCGGCACCGTCAAAGCAGTGCTGGTCGAAGACGAACAGTTGGTGGAAGTTGATCAGCCACTGTTTACGGTTGAATAAGTAAAGGGTGAAAAAAGCGATGTTAACAGATTTAGATGTCAACCAAATTCAAGCCATTTTACCCCACCGGTACCCAATGTTATTGATTGACCACGTTGATCAAGTCATTCCCGGGAAAATGGCGCTTGCCAAGCGGAACGTGACCGTCAATGAGGAAGTCTTTAACGGCCATTTCCCCCACAACCCGGTCTTGCCCGGGGCGTTAATCGTGGAGTCTTTGGCCCAGACCGGGGCGGTGGCCCTGCTCAGCCAACCGGAATTTAAGGGCAAAACCGCCTATTTCGGGGGAATTAAGAGCGCGGAATTTCGCCGCGTGGTGCGCCCCGGGGATCAAATGAGCTTAAAAGTAGAATTGGAAAAAGTCAAAGGCCACATTGGGGTCGGCAAAGGAGTCGCGACCGTCGACGGCCAGCGGGCTTGCACGGCAGAACTAACCTTTATGATTGGGTAGGTGAACGGCATGTTTAAGAAGGTATTAGTGGCGAACCGGGGTGAAATCGCGGTCCGCATCATCCGGACCTTAAAGGAAATGGGAATCACGGCCGTGGCGATTTATTCAACTGCGGATCGCGATAGTCTGCACGTACAATTGGCGGATGAAGCGGTTTGTGTGGGGGGACCACGGACCAAGGATTCCTACTTGAACATGAAAAATATCCTGGCCGCGGCCGTGGGGACGGGCGCTGAAGCGATCCACCCCGGCTATGGTTTTCTCTCGGAGAATGCGGAATTTGCCCGCTTGTGCGAAGCTTGCGGGATCACCTTTATTGGGCCGCGCCCGGCGACAATTGATCTGATGGGGAATAAAGAACACGCCCGTGAACAGATGAAAAAAGCCGGGGTCCCGGTGATTCCCGGCAGTGATGGTTACGTTAACCGCGTGACGGATGCCCATTTGATTGCCAAACAGCTCGGCTATCCGGTCCTGCTGAAAGCGGCGGCCGGTGGCGGGGGCAAGGGGATTCGCCGGGTTGCCTCCCCAGCCGAGCTCCAGGAAGTCTTTGCCCAGGCCCAGCAAGAAGCGCGGGTTTCCTTTGGGGATGATCGGATGTATTTGGAAAAGATCATGACCGACGTTAAACACATTGAAGTCCAGGTCTTTCGGGATCAAGCGGGCCACGTCCTCTACTTTCCGGAACGGGATTGTTCGGTCCAGCGCAATAAGCAAAAGGTGATTGAAGAAAGTCCGTGTCAGCTGGTGACGCCCGTCCAACGCCAAGCCCTGGGCGAGCTGGCCGTGAAAGCCGTCACGGCCTTGGATTATGTTAATACCGGGACGCTGGAATTTCTGATGGATCGGGCCCATCATTTTTACTTTATGGAAATGAATACCCGAATCCAAGTAGAACACACGATTACGGAAATGGTGACCGGCCTGGATTTGGTGAAAATGCAGGTTCAAGTCGCCGCCGGGGCTGATTTGCCGGTGCGCCAAGCCCAGGTGCAAATGCAAGGGCACGCGCTTGAATGCCGGATCAACGCCGAAGACGTCCGTCATCACTTTCGGCCGAGCACGGGGGTTGTCGAGGACCTCTATTTGCCGGTCGGCAACTTAGGGACCCGGATCGATACCGCCCTTTACCCGGGGGCGATGATCAGTCCGTATTACGATTCGATGATTGCCAAGGTCGTCGCCTATGGTGAAGACCGTACCGCGGCGGTTGCCAAGATGCGGCGCTTGTTGCAGGAAATGGTGATTAGCGGGGTGGCGACCAACCAGGCCTTCCACTTGGCGATTTTACAAAATGCGGGCTGGCTAAGTGGCCAAGCCACCACTAATTTCTTGGAACAAACGGTCCTGCCGGCTTGGAAGGAGGAAAACGATGAAGCTCTATGAAAAAGCCAATACCTTAAGTGAGCGGGTCGTCAAAGTCGATCCCCAAGCCGACGAACGGGTCCCGGAGGGGATCTACCGGCGCTGCCCGCGGTGCCAAACCGTTTTTGCGGCCGCCCAAATGGATCAGTACCAAACTTGTCCGCAGTGTGAGTACGGTTTTCGCCTGGCCGCGGCCGCCCGGTTAGCGTGGCTGGTCGATACGGCGGAGCCCTTTGATCAGGATTTGCAGACCAAGGATCCCTTGGCCTTTCCGGGTTATCCGACTAAAGTCGCCCAGGCCCAGGCGCGCACCGGGTTGAATGATGCGGTTTGGACGGGGCAAGCGACGATTGCAGATACGACCTTTTATTTAGCGATCATGGATCCGACCTTTATCATGGGCTCGCTGGGCACGATCACCGGCGAAAAATTGACCCGCTTGATCGAGCGAGCGACGGCCCAGCGGCAGCCCGTGGTGATCTACACCGCCTCGGGGGGCGCCCGGATGCAAGAAGGGATTCATTCCCTGATGCAGATGCAAAAGGTGGCCGGGGCCTTGGCTCAGCACCACGCGGCCGGGTTACTGTCGATTGTCGTTTTAACCGATCCGACGACTGGTGGGGTGACGGCTAGTTTTGCGATGGAAGCCGATCTTACCCTGGCCGAACCGCGGTCACTGGTCGGCTTTGCCGGCCGGCGGGTGATTGAACAAACCACCCATGAGCAAATCGCCCACGACTTGCAACAAGCCGAAAATGTCCTGCGCCACGGTTTTATTGATCAAATCGTGCCGCGGGCCGAACAACGCACCGTCCTGGTGCAATTACTGAAGATGGGGGGACGCCAAGATGACGCAAACAATGACAGCTGCTGAGGTGGTCAAAGCCGCCCGCAGTGACCAGAAAGTCACGGGACCGGAGTTGATTAACGGCTTGGTAACGGACTTTTTTGAACTCCATGGTGACCGCTTGGGCAGTGATGACCCTGCCATCATTGGGGGGATCGGGCGGTTTCACGGGCAGCCGCTCACGGTAATCGCGACCAACCGGGGTGCCACGCCGGAAGAAAAAATGGCGACCCACTTTGGCTGTCCCAGTCCCGGAGGGTACCGTAAGGCGCGGCGCTTAATGGAACAGGCGGCGCACTTTCACCGCCCGGTCCTGTGTTTAGTTAATACCCCGGGCGCTTACCCGGGCCAAACGGCCGAAGAAAATGGCCAAGGGGCGGCGATCGCCCAAAATCTATTGACGCTCAGCCAATTACCAGTGCCGGTGCTGACCGTGATCTTTGGGGAAGGCGGCAGTGGCGGGGCCTTAGCTCTAGCCGGGGGCGATGAGGTCTGGATGTTGGCGCACAGCACTTATTCGATCTTGTCGCCAGAAGGCTTTGCTTCGATTTTGTGGAAGGATAGTCGCAAGGCCGATCAAGCGGCGGAACTCATGCAGCTGACGCCAACCGCCCTTAAGCAAGCAGGGATGATTGAAGGGATTATTCCCGAACCGCGCGACCACCAAAAAGTCATTGCCGCCATTGACAAAGTGATCGCCCCCCGCTTGCAAGCTTTACAGCAACTGACCGTCCCGGCCTTACTGGCCAAGCGGCAGCAACGCTACCGAAAATTTTAATGCAGTCAAATTTATTTTGAAGGGGTGAAAGAAAGATGGGAAAGTTATTAACGGGAAAGAAGATTTTGGTCATGGGGGTGGCCAACCAGCGCTCGATTGCCTGGGGGTGTGCCCAGGTGATGGCTGAACAAGGGGCGGAATTGATCTACACCTACCAAAACGAACGTATGAAGAAGAGTGTGGCGAAGCTGGTGACTGATGACACGCGCTTAGTTGAATGCGATGTCGCCAGCGATGAAAGTATTCAAACCGCCTTTGCCACGATCAAGGCCCGCTTTGGCCAGCTGGACGGGCTGGTGCACGCGATTGCCTACGCCAAAAAAGAGGAACTGGGGGGCTCAATTACCAACGTTACCCGGGCGGGCTATGCCCTGGCCCAAGATGTCTCGGCCTACTCCCTGTTGGCCGTGATGAAGGAAGCCGAGCGCCAGGCCCTGTTAAAGAATCCGGCCAGTGTCGTGACTTTGACTTACTTTGGCTCCGAGCGGGCGATCCCGAATTACAATGTGATGGGGGTGGCCAAGGCGGCCTTGGAAGCCAACGTGCGCTATTTGGCCCGCGATTTGGGGACCACGGGCATCCGGGTCAATGCGATTTCGGCCGGCGCCATGAAGACCTTGGCGGTGACGGGGATCAAGGGCCACAGCGACCTCTTGAAGGTTTCCCAAGAACGGACCGCGGATGGCAAGAGTGTCACCCTAGCCGAAATCGGGGGGACCTGTGCCTTCTTGATGAGTGATCTGTCAACGGGGCTCGTTGGGGACGTCATTTACGTTGATAAGGGCGTCCACTTAATTTAACGCTGGGGCTGGGGAGCCAGCCTTCTTTTTTATCCATCTTGTAACCCATTATGATAAGATGGGGTTACATAAGAAAGAGAGGAATTTTAATGATGCAATCAATGGCAATTAAAGAACTTACCCGAACGGCCCTGATGTTGGCCGTGATTATTGTGTTAGGCCTGTTTCCGGGGCTTCCGGTCGGCTTTTTGCCGGTCCCAATTGTCTTACAAAACTTTGGGATCATGTTGGCTGGAGAAGTCTTGGGGGCCAAGCAAGGCACCCTTGCGGCGGGCTTGTTTTTGGTTTTGGTGGCGCTGGGCTTTCCCTTCTTATCCGGTGGTCACGGGGGAATGGCCAGTCTCTTCGGGCCGACCGGGGGCGCTTTATTGGCGTGGGCCGTGGCACCGTTGGCGATTGGCTTGACCCTGCAGCACGCCTGGTTTACGGCGACGTGGTGGCGGGAATGGCTGGTCGTCCTCGTCTTTGGGGTGGGGCTGATTAACTTAGCCGAAGTGGTTTGGTTAGCCACCTTCTTCCACTTTGGTTTCGGTCAGGCCCTGGTAGCCGAGTTGGTCTTTTTACCGGGGGATGTGCTCAAGGCCATTTTGAGCGTGACCGTGGCCCGGCGCCTGCGGAAAATTTGGGCGGTGCGTTAAGCCTGTGGTAGACTAAAGCCAGCAAATGGGATGGGGGACAAAAAATGCAATCGACCAAAGAACAAGTACTGGCCTACTTACTGCACCACGCGGGGACCTTTGTGACCGGCCAAGCGCTGGCGGACCAGCTTAATCTCAGCCGGGAAAGTATCTGGAAGGCGATTCAAGCCTTGCGCCAGGCCGGCTTTCAAATTCAGGGCCAGGCCGCCAAGGGCTATTGCTACCAAGGGACGGCGCAGTTGGCTGCCCCGGTGATTGAGCATGCCTGTCGCCAATTCAAGGGGGCGATTACCGTGCTGACGACGACCCCGTCGACGCAGGATGAGGCGAAAAATTATTTGAGCCGGCATACGTTGACGACGCCCCGGGCTTGGTTAGCCGAAGAGCAGACCGCTGGTTACGGCCGGCGGGGGCGGGCGTTTTATTCGCCGGCCCAGCGGGGCTTATACTTTAGCTTGGCCTGCCGGCTGCCTCAGCCCCTCTTGCACCCGGGCTTGTTGACCACGGGGATTGCCGAAGCCGTCCGGACGGTCTTGCAGCAATTTTATCCCCAAGCTGCGTTGAGCCTGAAGTGGGTGAATGACGTTTATTGTAACGGAAAAAAAGCGGTCGGGATTTTGACCGAGACGATGATGGATTTAGAAACCCAAACCGCCCAGACGGTCGTGATTGGCTGCGGGATGAATCTGACCGGCGACGCTTTTCCGGCTGATTTGACGGCTAAAGCTGGGGCACTTGGGCCAGGCGAGAAAGTTGATCGCAATCAGTTGGCCGCGGCCCTGTTGGATGCAATCATCCAGCGGGTCGGTGATTACCAGACCGGGGCCTTTTTGCCGGCTTACCGCCAGCATTCCTTGGTCTTGGGCAAAGAAGTTGAGCTGCAGGGGCACCACGAGACGATTACCGGCGCAGCGGTGGCGATTGATGAGCACGGCGCCTTGGTGGTCGCAACGCCAACGGGGCCGCGGACGGTCGTCAGTGGCGAAGTAGTCAAGGTGAATATCCACCCAAACAAATGAATTAATCTGTCTTAGTTTAAATCGTCAGTGAGGAGCTGGCGATTTTTTTAATTTCCGGAATCCCTTGGGCGCCAGGGGATTGGAGAAAGCGTTTTAGGAAAACGTTACACTAATTTGTCCCAAAGTGTTGACACCGCTACCAAGGTGGCATATTATACTTGGTGTATCGATAAACTAAAAACGGTTTCGAAGGAGAAAAAGGATGGATTACTTGATTGGGGTTGACGTGGGGACCACGTCGACGAAAGCAGTGTTATACGACCAGCACGCGCAGGTCTTAGACAGTTTCAAAGCCGGCTACACCCTCTACCGGGACGCCAGCGGGATGGCGGAGCAAGATCCGGCTGCGATCGTGACCGCCGTGAAGACGGTGATTAAACAAGCCGCCGCCGCGGCCGATTTAAGCCAGGGTAAATTGTTAGCGGTTGCTTTTTCTAGTGCCAATCAAAGTGTCATCTTGTTGGATGATCAGCACCAACCGCTGACCCGGTCGATTACTTGGGCCGACACCCGCGCCCGCGGGGTTGCCGAACGGATGCGGCGGCACTTGGTCGCCAAGACCTTGTTCTCCCACACCGGGACGCCCCTGCACCCGATGTCACCATTTACTAAGTTGATTTGGCTGAACGAAAATCACCCCGCGCTGATGGCCAAAGCCGCCTACGTGGCCGACATTAAGTCCTACTTATTCTGGGAACTCTTCCACACTTTCAAGGTCGACATTTCGATCGCGTCATGTACCGGCTTGTTTAACCTCCACACCAGTGATTGGGATGAACAAGCCTTGGAATTGGCCGGCGTCAGTGCCGCCCAGCTGCCGGAAATCGTCAGCGGGACGACGCAAGCGGTCGGTTTGATCCCAACGGTGGCGGACGAATTAGGGATTCCGGCCACTACGCCGTTTGTCTACGGGGCCTTTGATGGGGCCTTGTCCAACCTCGGGGTCGGCGCGATCAAGCAGGACACGGTCGCGATTACGATCGGGACGTCGGCGGCGGTCCGGGTCGCCACGGATCACCCGGTGATCGACCCGCAAGAACGGCTCTTCTGTTACGCAATCGACGAAGGCTTCTACGTGGTCGGCGGCCCGATCAACAACGGGGGCGACGTCTTCCAATGGGCGGTTGAACACCTGGTGGACAATTCCGCGGTGGCCCAAAACGGCGGCGATGCCTATGACCTGGCCAACCAAGTGATTGAAACGGCCCCAGCTGGCGCCCACGGCTTGCTCTTCCACCCCTTCTTGGGTGGGGAACGGGCCCCGCTGTGGGATGCCAACGCCCGGGGTTCCTTCTTCGGCTTGACCCCATTGCACACCCGTGCCGACATGCTGCGGGCGGTGATGGAAGGGATCAACATGAACATCGCGACGGTCTTTGCCGCCGTCCGGGAGCTGGTTGGCGAACCGGCCAGCGTAACGGCGACCGGGGGCTTTGCCCAATCGGCGGTCTGGAAGCAAATGATGGCTGACATCTTAAATGTCCCGGTCAACATTCCGGCGTCCTTTGAATCTGGTTGTCTGGGGGCGATCACGATGGCGATGAAGAGCCTCGGGTTGATCGATGACCTGAGCGCTGTGACCGAATTGATCGGCGAAGTTGAAAGCTACCAACCCCAAGCAGCCGCGGTGGCAACCTACCAAGAGTACCTGCCGCTCTTCAAGCAGGTGGAAGAACTGCTTTCACCGGCTTACGGCGTGATTGCCCAACTGCAAGAAAAAGAAGCACCCGGCACACACTAAGATTGAAGAAACTAACTAAAGGAGTGAAATTATGCCATTACTGATTGTTTTACTGGGGGTCGCCCTCTTGATCTTTATGATCATCAAGCTGAAGTTAAACACCTTCGTTTCGCTGGTGGTTACGGCCTTCTTAATCGCTTTGATGCTGCAAATTCCAATTGCCAAGATCCCAACCACGATTGAAACCGGGATTGGGGGCCAATTAGGCCACTTAGCCGTGATCTTCGGGTTCGGTTCGATGCTGGGCCAATTGGTCTCCGACTCGGGTGGTGGTTACCGGATCGCCACGACCTTGATTCAAAAGTTTGGTCGTCGTTGGATCCAAGTGGCCGTGATCTTAGCTTCCTTCATCATTGGGCTGGCGCTCTTCTTTGAAGTTGGGCTGGTCGTGGTCTTGCCAATCATCTTCATTATTGCCCGGGAAATGGACATGCCGTTGATGTACCTCGGGGTTCCAATGGCGGCAACTTTGAACGTCACGCACGCCTTCTTGCCACCGCACCCGGCCCCAACGGCGATTACCGACATCTTGGGGGCGAACTTGGGGCACGTGCTCTTGCTCGGGATCATCGCCGCAATTCCAACGATCATTGTGGCCGGTCCGCTGTACAACTACTTCCTGCACAAACTCTACCCAAAGGTTTACCGCAAGAATTTGGACATTGCTGTTTTAGGGGAATACAAGGAATTTGAACTCGATGAAACGCCAGGCTTTGGGATTTCGGTTTTGACGGCGATGCTGCCGGTAATCTTGATTGCCGTAGCCACGATTTGCTCCTTCATCTTGCCTAAGGGCAACCCGGTCAACGAATTCATCCAATTCGTCGGGGCGCCAGACGCTGCAATGCTGATCTCCTTGCTCTTTGCTGTCGTTACGATGGGCTTGATGCGGAACAAGAAGATGGAAGAAATTTCCAACTCCATGGTCACTTCCGTGAAGCAAATTGCCATGATGCTCTTAATCATCGGGGGTGGGGGTGCCTTCAAGCAAGTCCTCGTCGACGGGGGGATCTCCAAGTACGTTTCCGACCTCTTTGCCCACACCAGCCTGTCACCAATCGTGGCCGCTTGGCTGATCACGGCGATCTTGCGGATTGCCCTGGGGTCCTCGACGGTGTCAGCGATGACCGCCGCCGGGCTGATCGCCCCAATGGCACACCAATTCGGGGCTAACTCCTCGATGGCCGCACTGATGGTGCTGGCGGTTGGTGCCGGCTCCGTCTTCGGTGGGCACGTCAACGACGCCGGTTTCTGGATGATCAAGGAATACTTCGGGCTTTCCTTGAAGGAAAACTTCATCGCGTGGACGACCTTGACTTGTGTCCTGGCCGTAGCCGGCTTAGCTACGGTCATGGTGATGGCGATGTTTGTCTAGGATCACCAAGCTCTAACACTTTTCTAGGGACTGTCACCCGGGTGGTGATGGTCCTTTTTGCGTTGCCAATGCTTGTCTTTTCGCGGCAAACGGGTTAGCATAAACTAATATTGACTTTGCGGGGGAAATGAAAATGCGACAACACGTGACGATTAAAGAAGTAGCCAAGCAGGCCGGGGTTTCGGTAACCACCGTTTCGCGCTACTTAAACGGCCGCTACGAGCGAATGAGTGCGGCAACCAAGGAAAAGGTGGCCGCCACGATCAAAAAATTAAATTACGCCCCGGCGGCATCGGCCCGGCGGATGCGCCAAGATCAAAGCCACCTGGTCGGGCTGTTAGTCGGGGACGTCGGGAACCCCTTTTCAACCATGCTGGCCAAGGGGGTCTATGATGTCTTACAGCCAGCCGGCTACGACGTGTTGTTGATGAACACCGATGATTCAACGGCGACCGAAGCGCGGGCGCTTAACCGCCTGTATGCCCAACAAGTCGACGGGATTATTGTCCAGCCTAGCGCCAAGGACTTCGCCCAGTACCAACCAGCGATTGATGCCGGGATTCCCCTGGTCGTGGTCGACCGGGAAGTGCCCAATCAACCCTTGGACGTCGGCAAGGTCACCAGCCCGAATCTGACGGCCTGCTACGACCTGGGTTGTCGGCTGGCGGCCCGGGGCTACCAAAATATCATTTCGGTCAGTGCCCAATACGCCGAGGCTTCGGGGCAAATTCCCCGGATGGCAGGTTTAAAAGCGGCCGCGGCTCGCACCGGGATCAATTACTTGAATCTAGCAACGCAAAAGCGGACCGACCAAGCGACCTTGGCTGATCAGCTGCAAAAATGGGTAACCAGCTTGCGGGGCAAAACGGTAATTGTGTCGTTGATGGGCCCGGTTCTGTTTGACCTGCTGGCGATCTTTCAGAACCTAAACTGGCACTTTCCGCAGGACGTGGGCTTGGTCAGTTACGACGACTGGGCCTGGTCGCGTTTTGTTGGCGACGGGATCTGCCTGGTCAAACAGGACATGGAAACGATGGGTAATTTGGCGGCCCAGAATTTATTGAAGCAGATTGCGGCCGGGACGACCCGCTCAGCAACTAATTTCGTGCCGGTGGAATTTATTGATGCGCCATCGATCTAGCAAAACAGTCCCACGGTCAGGAGCGAACCTGGCGGTGGGGCTGTTTTTTGGTTAAACTGCTTAAAGCTAGGGCAATTTAACTGACAACAACTAGCTGATCATAATATTTCTGGGCTTCGGCTTGGGAAATTGACTGCGCATCAGCGATCATGGCAACGACCTCTGGGGTAGGCGTACCACGTTTCTCTAACGCTTTAATCAGCCCCAACGTGTTTTTATCCCGTTCTGCTTCCCGACTCTTGCGCAGTTGACGGCGCAATTCAATTTGTTCCTTGATTGTCTTTTGTTGCCACTCAGCTTGCAAAGCCGCCCGTTCTAATGTTAAATTCTCTGGCATCATTTTCGCCTCCTTCAAAATTGCGGGACTAAATTTAGCCCCTATTTCTTATATACGTCTATACGTCGTGAAAGCGAAAATTCACTTTTTCATTTGACCGAACGAGTGATTAAATCAGCTGGCCAGGTCACGATCTGCAATTTTATGCAAACTTTCAACAATTTCTTTACTTTGTCGCTTTAACAGGTCTTTAGCGCCCATTAAATTAGTGGTATCCTTAAAGTAATGGAAACGGTTCTTTGGCCGGTTTTGGGCCAAAGAACGGGCATAACTTTAGAAGGGATTGAGTGCGGTGACCAAAAAATACGAGGGGATCATCCTGTTGCGGCCCGACCGCTTGACGCTGACGATTCGCGATGACCAGCAGGCCATCTTAACCCAGGTCAAGTCCGGCGCCCTGCGCGTGGGGGATGAAACAGTCGCGAATTACTTGGAAAATATGGGCGCAATTACGACCAATCTGACCGGCTTCTTACGGGTGCTCAAGGAGTACGCCGTGAAGAAGAGCGACGTGGTCTTTTATGGGGATCTCGACGACTTGGACAGCGTCTCGGCGCAGTACGTGGCCGACCAGATTGAAGTCCGGGTGGGCTTGCAGATTCAGTGGTTGAATAAAAATCAACTCTTGGCCCAGACCCTGGCCCAGACGTGGCCCCGGCTCAAGCATGAGCTGGGGGACCAACAGCTGACTGGCTACGTCCTGTGTGTCGGATTGTCGACCAGCACCCTAGCTTACTTTAATCAGGGCCAGTTCGCGACCTGCTGGGATATTGACCTGGGCAAGGCGCGGATTAACCAGCTGGCCGAGAACTTACGGCAAACGACGGCGACGCCGAGTGATATCATTACGGACTTCATCAGTTCGAAGTTGGAATACCTGGTGCCGGAATTAAGTGGTCAGCCGGCCCCAGTCCTTTTGGTGCAGGGGGTCGAAACCTTGGCCCAACGCTACATTACGGCGCCGGATGTCTTGGCGCCGGTGGACACGGCTTCCTTTAAGCGTCGCTTCCGGCGGATTTTGTCGTCGTCGGACCAATACATTATTCACCAGTACGACGTTGATGAACAAAGCGTCGATTGGGTCCTGCCCAGCTACCTGGTGGTCCGCCAAACGATGAAGCTGCTCAAGGCCCGCAAGCTCTACGTGACCAGCCTAGCCCAGCCAGACGGCCTGCTGCACTATCACACCGACCACACCCCGGTCCGCGACCTGGTCACCACGGCGGCGGACAACATGGCGGTGCGTTACGGGATTGATGTCTATCACAAGGATTTCGTGACCAAGGTTGCCATGCAGCTGTTTGATGCCCTGGCCCCGATCCACCGGCTCAATCGCCACTACCGGATGCTCTTGGAATTGGCCTGCAAGATTGATGACATCGGTAATTTCATCAATCCCCAGGGCCACTACCGGCACTCGGCCTACATTTTAGAGGCGAACCCCTTAATTGGGATTTCGGATGAGGACAACCACATCATTGCCGAAGTTGCACGCTATCATTCCTCCGAGGCGCCAGAAATCAACCAGCACCACTACCGGGAGTTAAGCGACCAGTTGCGCTTGCCGATTGCCCAGTTGGCGGCGATCTTGCGGGTGGCCGATTCCCTGGATGATTCGCGCCAGCAAAAGATTACCGAAATTGGCCTCAAGCTCAAGGATGATCACTTGTTGATCAAGGCCAAGGCCACCGATGATTTGGTCTTGGAAAAGTGGGCCTTCTTGCGCAAGAACCAGCTGTTTACCCAGGTCTATGGCCTGCAACCGGAGTTAATCGTGAAGGGAGCTAAGTAAGATGAAGGAAGCAGAATTTTACCAACCAAGCAACTACGTCAACCGGGAGCTCTCGTGGATTGACTTTAATGGGCGGGTGTTAGAAGAAGCGGTTGCCCCGGAAAACCCGCTGTTGGAACGGGCCAACTTCTTAGGGATCACGCAAAGCAACGTCGATGAATTTTTCATGGTCCGGGTTGCTTCTTTGCACAAGTTGTCGGCCTTTAACGTCACGACGACCGATGCCTCGGGGATGACGCCTAAGGAACAACTGGCGGCCGTCAATGACAAGGAACACCAGATGGTCGAAAAACGCTACCAGGTCTACAACGAGCAATTATTGCCGGCCTTGGCCAAGCAGGAAATCTTTATCAAGCACGTCACGGATTTGAATGAAGCCGAATACGACTTTGTCAGCCGCTACTTTGAAGACGAGTTGATGCCGGTCCTCACCCCGATGGCCGACGACTCCTCGCGGCCCTTCCCCTTCATTGCCAACAATTCCTTGAACGTGGCGGTGAAATTGATTCGCGACCTGACCCAGCAGTTGGAGCCCCGCAAGGTTTTGGAAGGGGACCAAGAAGTTACCGAAAATCAAACCACGATGCACGAAAAGGGTGACCAACCGGCGGAAAAATTTGCGACGGTCCGGGTCCCCGATATTTACAAGCGCTTGATTAAGTTGCCAACGGGGAATGCCCTGGTCCTGATTGATGATGTCATCAAGGAATTTATCGCCAAGCTCTTCCCTGGTTACCGGGTCTTGTCGACGGGGACCTACCGGGTAATGCGGGACATGGACCTCGACGTGGCCGAAGAAGACACCTCCGACCTCTTGCGGGCGGTCCAACACCAATTGCGGGCCCGTGAGCACGGGAGCGTGATGCGCTTGGAAATCGAAGAAGACTTTGATGGCTGGCTGGAGCACCACTTGATTGACCGCCTCCAGGTCGATGAAGCCTGGGTTTACCGGGTCAACGGGCCGGTCGATCTGACCTTCTTAAAGAAGTTAAGCGGGATGGTCGAAGGGCACGCGGATTTGCGCTACGCCCCTTACCAGGCCTACCAAGATCCAGCCTTGGATATGGACCACAATATCTTTGCTGCGATCCGGGAAAAGGATCACCTCCTTCAGCACCCATATGATAACTTCCAATCGGTGGTCAACTTTATCCACCAGGCGGCCGAAGACCCTAAGACCTTGGCGATCAAGATGACCCTTTACCGGGTCTCGGGGAATTCGCCGATCATCAAGTACCTGGGCCAAGCCGCTCAGCAGGGCAAGCAAGTCACGGTCCTCGTGGAAGTGAAGGCCCGCTTTGATGAGCAAAATAACGTCCGCTGGGCCCGGCGCTTGGAACAAATGGGCTGCCACGTAATTTACGGGTTGGTCGGCTTAAAGACCCACTGTAAGATCGCCCTGGTCATCCGGCGCGATGACGATGGGATCCGGCGCTACATGCACCTGGGGACCGGGAATTACAACGACGTCACCGCCCACTTCTACACCGACATGGGGCTGTTGACCTGTGATTACGAACTCGGGGAGGATTTGACCAACCTCTTTAACGCCTTATCTGGTTTTGCGCGGACCCGGTACTTCCACAAGCTGCACACGTCGCCGGACGGCATTCGCGACTTCATCAACCAAAAGATTGACCAGCAGATTGCGATCGCCAAGCGGGGCAATCCGGCCCGAATCAGCATGAAGATGAATTCGCTCTCCGATAAGCAGATCATCGCCCACCTCTACCAGGCGGCGGCGGCCGGGGTCAAGATTCGCTTGTTGATTCGCGGGATTACTTGTCTGCGCAACGACCTGCCGATTTTGCACAATAACATTGAGGTTCACTCGATCGTCGGGCGCTTCTTGGAACACTCGCGGATCTACTACTTCGAAGGCGACGGCCACGAGGAAATCTACCTGGCCAGTGCCGATATGATGACGCGGAACTTAAACCGGCGGGTCGAAGAGCTCTATCCGGTCACGGAAGATGACACCAAGGCCCAAGCGATCGCCATTTTCGAAGCGATGTGGAAAGACAACGTCAAGACCCGCGTGTTGCACGGGACGGTCTACGAACGGCTCGAACCAGAGGGCAAGCGTTTTGACTCCCAAGAATACTTTGTTAAGCAAGCGCAAAAGCAAGTCGCCGGCTTAGCGCGGGAGGCTAAGAACCACAAGCGCTTGTCGAACGTCTTTGAGACCTTGACCCGCCACGTCTCCAATTTGCACTTAAAGTCCACCGGAGGGGAAGATTAAGATGACCAAACTGGCAATTATTGATTTAGGTTCCAACTCCTGTCGCTTGCGGATCAGCGAAATTTATCCCGGCGGCAAGCACCAGCTCATAAAATACGAAAAGGAATTTGTCCGCCTGTCGGAAAATATGGGCCCGGCCAAGCTCTTGCAACCGGCCCCGGTGGAGCGGACCCTGGCGGTGTTAAAGCGTTTTGCGGCGGAATGCCAAGCGCAAGCTGACACCAAGTTGATTGCGGTGGCGACCGCAGCGGTCCGGCAAGCCACCAACCAGGCCGAATTCTTGGCCCGGGTGAAACAAGAGGTCGGCATTGACCTGCAAGTAATTTCTGGCGAGCGGGAAGCCTACCTCGATTACGTCGGCGTTTCACGGACCCTGCCGATTGAAAATGGTTTGATCATTGATACCGGTGGGGCCAGCATGGAATTGATCCTCGTCGATGAAGGCCAGGCCGAAGAAGTGGTCAGCTTGCCGATCGGCTCCGTCCTCTTGTCCCAGCAATATCACTTGGGGGATGTGATCGACCCGGCCGACCTTTACGATGCCGTGGTCAAGGTTGACCAGGTCCTGTCGAGTCAGCGGTGGTTGAACCGGGCCCGGCATACCCGGGTGGTGGCCCTCGGCGGTTCCAATCGGGCCCTGGCCAAGCTCTTCCGCTGGAAGTTAGCGTCTTCGGCGGCCAACGTCCAGCCGGTCCATGGCTTGAAGATGCAAACCCAAGATGCCTTTGCCTTGATGCACAGTCTGGTCGCGGCGACCAAGGAAGAACGGGCGGCGATGCGCGGCATCTCGGCGGCCCGGGCCGACGTGATTGTCGGCGGGCTCTTACCCCTGATGGCGCTCTTGCGGCAGTTGTCGATGAAGGAAGTCATGTTCTCCAATAACGGTTTGCGAGAAGGGCTGCTCTTTGAGTACCTCGACCACCAAACTGACGCAACTAAGTAATAAAAAAGTGGCGGATCCGCTGTGGTCCGCCACTTTTAGTGTTTAGCGTAATTTAACTTGGTCGAGGGGAATCAGGTGGGTCTTGTATTTGACCTTGTAGTAAATAAAGAGGATCAAGAAGAGCGGAACGCTCATGTAGGTAATCAGGATACTTTCCCAGTTCCAGTGGATAAAGGCGTCCACGTTTTGCCCGGCCACGGCGATCAGGCACAGGCCAAAGGCGAAGAGGGGGCCGAAGGGGAAGAGCAGGGCCCGGTACTTGAGCTCACTGAGCTGGTGACCCTGCTTTAAAAAGGCGCGCCGGAAGCGGTAGTGGGCGACGGCAATCCCCAGCCAAGCGATAAAACCACTCAGCCCGGACGCCGCGATTAAGTAACTATAAGCGGCCGGCCCTAAGAACTGGGTTAAAAAGACCAGCAGGGAAACGGCCAGGGTGCCGACCATCGCGTAGATCGGAATCCCGCGCTTGTTGACGTAACCGAAGATCCGCCAAGCGTAGCCTTCCTTGGCCTGGGTGTAGAGCATCCGGGTCGAAGCATAGAGGCCGGAGTTGGCCGCCGACAGCAGGGCGGTAAAGATCACCGCGTTCATTATGCTGGCGGCCGCGGCCAGCCCCGCCCGGCGGAAGACGATCGTAAAGGGACTCATCGCCACGTCTTGGACGTTTTGACTCAGCAGGTTCTTATCGGTGTAAGGCAAGAGGCAGGCCATTACGAAAATCGACAGCAAATAAAAGACCAAAATCCGCCAGAAGGTCGATTGAATGGCTTTCGGAACGGCGTGGCCAGGGTCGGCTGATTCACCGGCGGTAATCCCGACCATTTCAGTGCCCTGAAAGGACATCCCGGCCACCAAAAAAACGGCAAACAAGCCCGGGAAACCGCCAACAAAGGGGGCTTGTTTATAGGTGAAGTTGTGCAAGCCGACCGCACTGTGGCCACCCATGATGCCGACGATGATTGCCAGGCCAATCACGATAAAAAGGCCGATCGTGACGATTTTAATCAAGGACAACCAGTACTCCATTTCCCCGTAGGAGCGGACCGACAGCCAATTGATGATCGTGATCAAAATAAAAACGCCGAGGGTGAAGACCCAGCTAGGTACGTGGGGGAGCCAGAAGTTTAAGACCACCCCACAGGAGACGGCGTCGACGGTAATCGTGATCGTCCAGTTAAACCAGTAGTTCCATCCCATCGCAAAGCCCAAGGCCGGGTCGACGTAGTCCGTCGAATACTGGACAAAGGAACCGGTCGTGGGGCGGAAGGTCGCCATTTCGCCGAGGCTGGTCATTAAAAAGTAGACCATTACCCCCATCAGGGCGTAGACGAGCAGGGCGCCCCCCGGGCCGGCGGTCGCAATCGCGGAACCCGAGGCGATCAAGAACCCGGTCCCAATCGAGCCGCCCAAGGCGATCATCGTCAGGTGGCGGGTCTTTAAGCTGCGGTGCATCTCCCCGCTCGTGGTGGCGGGCAGTGGATCAGACGTTGCTTGCATAAAATTGAGGAACCTTCTTTCTTAAAATTCAATGAAATCGTTTCAATTGAAATAATTATACCATCTTCTGCGCACAGGTGGGGGCTAATCATCAGTAAGTAAGGAGCGTAAGTATTGAACTTACAAAAAGTAAATGATATAGTGGAAGAAAATCAGTGGTAAAAATGAGAAATGAGGTGAGAAAATGGCCAATACCCGCTTAAGCGATCTGTTGCAAATTTTAGTCTACTTAAAGATTCACGAGGGCGAAAAACTCCCCAGCAGCCGGATCGCCGCCAGCCTCAAGACCAACCCCAGCTTGGTGCGCCAAATGATTGGTCAGCTCAGCCGGGCCGGGCTGTTGCAGACCCAGCGGGGCAGTACCCAGATTCACTTTACCCGCCCGCTGACGGAAATCACGGCTTTAGACGTCTACCGGGCCAGTGAACCGGCTCATGACCTCTTGGTGGTCGATCAGAATACCGCCCAATCCTGTAGCGTCGGGGTGGCCTTTCCGAACGTCTTAACCGGGCACTTTCAGGAGATTCAGGCGAGCGTCGAAGCCCAATTGGCTCAGCTGACGGTCGCCCAGCTGGTAGAGGAAACGGCGGCCGACATCGCCGCCCACTTAGCGGAGGAAGCCCAATGAAAAATGGGGTCCGGTGGTTAATTGTCATTGTAGTTCTCACCTTAGCAGGACTGGCCAGTGGGGTGGCCCACCACCGGTATGTCCAGGCAGCCCGGCCGCTGACGGCGACCTTCTTTATTCATGGTTACGGCAGCAGTTGGCATGCGGAGCACCAAATGGCGAAGTACCTGGTCGACCACGGCGCCAGCAACCAGATTATCCGGGCCAACGTGGCCCAAGCTGGGACGGTGACCCTGCACGGTAAAATCCGTGCTGGAGCCCGCAATCCCTTAGTCGAGGTCAATTACGCCGACAATAAGAACCCGGATCCCACGGCTGCGGCGACCCGTTTGCACCGGGTGATTCAGGCGGTCAACCGGCAAGCCGACCTGAAGCAAATCAACTTGGTCGGCCACTCGATGGGCAACCTCAGTACCTTGGCCTACCTGGATCGCTACGGGGAAACGCCGGCTATGCCACCGGTCAAGCATTTGGTGATTTTGGCCGGGGGCCTGCTGCCGGGGCGGGAGGACGAAGTGGTTGGCCACTTGCGCCAACGCTTACCCCGGGGCTTAAAAGTCTTAAACCTGTACAGCACGGGCGATCAGCGGATTCCCAACGCGCGCTCCTGCCAGTTGAATCCCTTGTTTGCCAACCGGGCTGCGACCTTTCAGGAAGTTCAGGTCAAGGGACTGTCGCATAGTCAGATCCACGAGAGCAAGCAGGTGGACCGGATTTTATTGCAATTTCTCTTTAAATAAGCAAGCGCCCCGCACCTGAATTTGGGTGCAGGGCGCTTCATTATTTCCCGGGGAATGCGGTGGCTTGGTGGAGGAGTTCACGTTGCATGCGGTCAGCTTCTTGGGTTTGGTACAAGCCGACGGTGTGGATTTCGGCGGGGGTGCCGTGTTGGTAGAGGCCAAATAAATCTTGGTAACGGGCCATGATTACGTCGACTTCGGTTTTGGGAATTACCCGGTAGTTAAGTTTTAAAGCAGCCATCCTTATTTTCTCCGTAGTTTTTGATTGGTGAGAAAGCCGTTTGCTGGGGCTTTTATTGGCCAATTTTACCAGTAGGGGTCGCTCGTTGTCGAGCCAAAGCCTAAGGTGGGACCTTCGGGGTTACTTTGCAAACCACCCGTTCGCCGGGTAAAATGGAAAAAGAAGAAACAGTGAAGGGAATTTGCAATGACCGGATGGCAAAAAATCAAGCGGCTCTACCGCCTCTTTATGCACCACTTCCAGATGGCCGAAGTTACGACCTCGGCAGCGGTGTTGGCTTACTATACCCTTTTGTCAATTTTTCCGGCCGTCCTGGTGATCGGAAACCTTTTGCCAATGCTTGGGCTTAACGCTAAGACCGTCTTAGCGTACTTGCAAACGGCGGTCCCACCGTCAATTTACGACTTTATCCGTCCCTTGATTTACGACTTTTTGGACCGCGGCTCGGGTGGGTTGCTGACGACCGGGGCCCTGGTGGCCGTTTGGTCGACCAGCCAGGGGATTGCCGCCTTTCAGCGCAGTGTCAACCGCGCCTACGGGGTTGCGCGTTACCAAAATCCGGTGATTAACCGGGTTGCCTCCTTCGTGTGGGTCTTGGTCTTGTTGCTGTTTATTTTCATCTTGAACTTTGCCTACGGGCTGGGGGAACAGATTATGTTAGCCCTACAGGGGGTCTTTAACTTTAGTTCTCGCTACGTCAACTTCTTTGCCCAGGTCCGCTGGCCAATCACGTTTGGGGGGCTCTTTATTGCGTTAACCCTGTTGTATTACTTTGTCCCTAACGCGCGCGTGCGCCTGCGCTACGTGGTGGTCGGGGCCTTGGTAGTGGCCTTGGCCTGGATGGGAGTGTCGCGGTTGTTCTCCTTGTACACCCGCTTTTTCTCCCACAATATCACTTCCTATAAGACGATTGGGGCCTTTATCCTGTTGATGATCTGGCTGGATTTGTCGGGAATGTTAGTGATGTTTGGGGCGACGGTCAATGCGACCCTGCAAGATGCGATTGAAGGGCAAATCAAGGAACGGAAGTATTTTTGGCAGGTCTTTGCCGGAAGGGGGAATAAATAGTGCCAACGATTACCAAAATTGCCGCCCAGAAGCAGGCCGGGCGCTATAACATTTATCTGGATGGGCAGTATGCCTTTCCAGTTGCCGAAAGTGTCCTGATCAAGCACCGCTTGCTCAAGGGAAGGGTGCTGGACAAGGTTCAGATTGCCCAGATTACCACGGATGATGAAATTGCCAAGGCTTACGGTACGGCGCTCGATTATTTGTCCTACCAGTTGCGGACCGAACATGAAGTCAGTCAGAAATTGTTGGGCCAGGGGGTGCCACCGGCGCAAATCGAAGTTGTGTGCAAGAAGTTGCGCGCGGAAGGGTTGCTGGATGACCGGGCTTACGCGGCCGCCTTTGTTCGCACGGTGATGAAGACGGAACTGAAGGGACCAGCGGTGATTCGCCAAAAATTACGCGCCAAGCGGGTCGGGGAATTAGAAATTGATGACGCCCTGGCCCAATTTACCCCGGCTTGGCAGCTGACCAACGCCACCAAGCTGGCGACGAAGCTCTTGGCCCGGTATGCGCGTCAGCCGGCTCGCCGCCAGCGCGAAAAGGTTCAGCTGGGCTTGCGCACCCAGGGCTACGAAAGCGACGTGGTAGCAGCGGCGCTGGCGGCCGCCCAGCCACCAGCCGTGTCAGTCGATACGACCGAACTCTTGGCCCGGGAGGGTGAAAAAATCTGGCAGCGCTATGCCCGCAAGGCCAGTGGTTACCAGTTGACGATGAAGGTTAAACAGGCCCTCTTTCGGAAGGGCTTTGATTACGATGAGATTGAAGCTTGGGTCAATCAACAGCATCCCGAAGCATAACAAAACGGCCAGTCCGCGCGGACTGGCCGTTTTTGAATGGAACTTAAGAACTAGTGGCTATTAGTAAGTTGCGCTTGGTCGTAGTAGCGCTGAGCTTCTGCCTTTGAAATATCATAAAAATCAGCGAGATCGGCAATGACGGCAGTATGATCAGCACCACGTTGTTGGGCACGGGTGATGAGTTTGAGGATTGTCCGGTTCCGTTCAGAGTCTTCCCCGGCATCAAAGCGTTCTTGCATCTTCAATTCATAAAGCATATTTTCCAGCCACCTTTCTTGGTTCATTTTGATCGATTTGATTTCGGCTTGAATTTGTGTGATAAACTTATCCTTATTATTCACGTTCCCGGCCATTAGGTCAAGGAAGGGGCCCAGGGCGCCGGCGCGGCGTTAATCGCTGGCCTTGGCGTTAAAGATCACGCTGTGTTGGCCGTTGTGCGCGGTCATCAAGGGATCGGTAATTTCCCGGTCTTCAAAGCGGTAGCGCGCCCAGCCGCGGCCGTAGTAGTCAAACTGGCAGAAAAAGATGACGTAGGTCGGAAAAGTCGCTAATTGGCGGTAACTGTCGCCAGAGCGCAGCAGCAACTGGTCCATCATGCCTTGGTAATAGCGGATCCGCTCGGCCAAGTCGCGTTCATCTTTGACCTGCATCTCTAAGACAAAGGTCCGCCCCGCTGCGTCTTGAGCGTAGATGTCGTAGCGGACCGCCCGGGCCAAGAGGGCGCTGTGGACGTCTTGTTGAGGATTGACCAAGTGCAACGGGCCCACCTCCAGTTCGGGGAGGGCCC
Source organism: Limosilactobacillus ingluviei DSM 15946 (assembly GCF_001435775.1). Taxonomy (GTDB): domain Bacteria; phylum Bacillota; class Bacilli; order Lactobacillales; family Lactobacillaceae; genus Limosilactobacillus; species Limosilactobacillus ingluviei. The sequence goes on from NZ_AZFK01000084.1 coordinate 34,971, forward strand.
GCTGGACGAGCTCGGTACACAGGGTCGGATTTTGCATCACCATCTCAAAGATCAGATCGCTGGTGATCGTTTTGGCTTGCCAGGCCTGCCAGAGTTGGCGGGTGGTGGCTTGGAATTGCGCCAGACTGGTTGTCATAACATGACCTCCTGAAAATTAGTAGTAGGGAAAACTCCCCCTAACTTATATATACGTTTTTTAGCCCGAAAATTATTTTTGTGAACGGTAAAATTTTGATGAGAAGGCCAAAACCCACTGGCTACCCGTTTCAGCGGCGAAAAATTTGCGACCGGAAAGTTGCATTTCACAAATTTTGCCATCGGCGCTGCTGACACACGACATATTTATAGATTAATGTCATTAAGTTAAGCTCTTGACACCAAAT
>NZ_AZFK01000085.1 GCF_001435775.1 Limosilactobacillus ingluviei DSM 15946
CCCCAAAGGCAACACTTTCATTTTTAAAAGTGTCAACCTCTAAGGGTATTGTACGATCACCGACTTTAAGGCTATTCGGCAAGCAGAGAACCTACAAGCCGCCAAAGAACGATTGGCGGCTTTCAGTGCTAAGTGGGAGTCCCGTTATAAGCGTCGAATCAAGAATCTAGTCCAAATGGAGGAGCTATTCACGTTCTTCAGTTTTCCAACTGCGATCCGTCAGACCATCTACTCGACGAACCTAATTGAGTCGTTCAATAAGAGCCTGAAGAAGATGGTCCGACGTAAAGAGCAGTTCCCAAACGAAGGAGCCCTCGATCGCTTTATCATGACGCAAGTGATGGAGTACAACGATAAATTTGAGAATCGAGCACATCGGGGATTCAAGGACTGTCACGACACGCTTGATTCGATGTTTTAGAATTGCCAATTCATGCGGGCGAAGTTTCCTTTTTTACACAACATTCTTGACACACTCTCTCCTTGCAAGACTTTGTTACGGTATTTAGTTCCCCAAATAATATGGTAATTTAAGTTATATACAGAAGTTCTTCCATATGTGAGTCTATTTGTATCTTTCATACCAATAATTATATTATATATTTATCTATCCATGTGTCCTAAAGGACACAAAATTAGGGCCATTCATCACGTCCTTAAAAGAACATGTTTCCTTGCCCCTTTTCAGAAAATTAACAGGCCAGTTTAAAACTGGTTTATCAATAAAAGCGGGTCACTCCACCCCATGATTCAAGTCATGTGTTGGAGTGACCCTTTGGCGTCCCCACGGTCCGCTAGTCCTCAATCAAACTGTCAGTTGTCCTTAATCGGGGGCGCTTACCGTCTTAATTTTGGTAGTTAACCGTTTGCTGATCCGCCAAGGCGTAGGTCGTCAGCTTAGCTTGGTCTAAATCAACGTTATGCAGCTTAACGGCATTGATTTGGTTGTTAGTGTAGGTCGTGTAATAATAAATACCTTGGTCAGCATCAACGCAGGAAGAATAAATGGTGTATTCAAACTGGTTGGGGGCCACTTCATCCAGATTCTTGGGCTGTTCCACCGAATGGAGGATGTGGAAGAAGTCCGTTACCTGTTCCAAAGGAGTAGCGCTGTGCGGGGCGTTGAGCTTGGTAAAAGCCACCTTAACAAACCGTGACATCGAATCCATCCCGCCAGGAAGGAAATGCGAACCTAGTCCCCGACTGTAATCATTTAAGGCTGTCGCAGGTTGGAAGCTGTTTTCTTGCACCCGCGGGCTAACTGACCGGTAGTTGTTCAGGTTAAACAGCTGTTTATCAAAGGAAGGGTTGTTAGTCAATACTCCGACCGGGTTGTCATAAACGTGGAGACCATCTTTGTCACATTCAACTACTAAACTGGTAGCGCTGTGGGTGTCACCAATCAACCAGTGGAGGGGTGACAATGGTAAATCATCACTGAAATTAATTTTGACTAAATTAAGCTTGGTCAACAATTGTTTGGCTTCGGCAATGGAAGCAGCTTGTCCTAATACCCACGGGATAAACTCAAAGGGAGTCACGTTAGCCTTATCCGTGGCCAAAGCCTTGTAATCGGCATTGTCAGGATAGTTCAGACCAGCCATAGACAGCCCCTTTTCATTGGTGGCATCAAAGTAAAGGGGGTAATCATCGACAACAATCCCCATGCCAATAAGAGCGTAGTGGTGCGTCAACGGAGCAACTTGCCGAAAATGAAACGGGTAGTTCCGGGGGGTGACAACAACTTGTTCACCATACGAAATTTCTAGGTCCAGGTTGCGGCCAAAGAAGTGGTGGGAACCGGTTTGGAAATTAACTGCTGTACACATGAATTAGACTTCCTTTCTTAAACACAGACTTAGGTACAACTTAAAATCCAAGGCTAGTATAGCATTTAATGCTCAAAAGTGACAGACGGAATTGGGATGACAGGCACCTACGGCGGCTTAGTTCATCTCTTGCTCGTCAACGGGGCATAGCGCCCAGCTAAAAAACTAGCCGCGATTACGGGGTTCACCCCGGTAATTGTAGCTGGTTTCATCAGTTAGGTCATTGGACTTTGTTGCCTTTTCTCAAAAAGTTTTTCATTTAATCTTCAATCTCTTAACTGATTCAAATTTAAATGGCAGATTGCAAGAAATAACTTGAACGAATTTAGTGACGTAGGTTAAGCAAGAAGACCTCGATTGGTGTATGCCAATTAAGACATTTAAGTGGCCGGGAATTCAAACTGCCAATAGATAATGTATTCACCATCCATGGCCATCATAACAAAGGCAGCTTTGAAATTATCCGGTAAATATGCTTTTTTAAATATCCGACATACCATAAGGTTAAATCGATAATTTGCACACAAAAAAAATGGGCACAAAGCCCATCATATCAGTGTATATGGCCATCCCTCGATGCAAGCCCATGCACACGTTTTTTTCTGTGTGCAAATCGTGTGCATGATATTCTGAAATAAACAAAAACAGTCCTTGATACATCTTCGCAAAACGTTGATATATCAAAGACTAATAAACTTTGTAAGTTTTAACTATGCTGACTAGAGGATTCGAACCTCCGACCTACGCATTACTAGTGCGTTGCTCTGCCAACTGAGCTAAGTCAGCATATAGCGGCGAACCGCTATAAAAAAAGAGTACGGACATCCGTACTCAACTCGCGTGGCGACGCCCTATCCTCGCAGGGAGCGATCCCCCAACTACTTTCGGCGCG
>NZ_AZFK01000001.1 GCF_001435775.1 Limosilactobacillus ingluviei DSM 15946
ACTCATCAGAAGGGTGTTTGCTCACAAGCCACGTCCTTTAGGGCGTGGTGGTTGACATGAACAAGCTAATAATGTAGTGGTTAAGGCTGAACCATCACAAGCGTTGGTTGATGATCACTTCTTAACCCTCGTGAAGCAGGGTCTGGCTGAAGATCGCGTTGCCTTGACTTTTTTAAAAGCTAAGTAAGCATCCCGTCTTTGGAGCTTAGCAAGTAAGGAAGTGAACCCATGAAAATTGAAGAACGCTACTTGCCCTTTGGGCCACTGACGACCTACGTGCGAATCGTGGGCGAGGACCACGGGCTGGCGCCACTGGTGTTATTACACGGCGGGCCGGGCTCGAGTCACAATTATTTTGAGCTGCTCGATCCCTTAGCGGCCGCCACCAAGCGCCAGTTGATTATGTACGACCAAGTCGGCTGTGGCCAGTCTAGCCTGGTTGACGACTTGCCGGCGGTTTACACGGCCCAGACTTGGCTGGCGGAATTGGCCAACCTGCGCGCCCAGCTGCATTTAGCCAAAATCCACCTGCTGGGCCAATCCTGGGGTGGCATGTTGGCTCTCCTGCACTTACTGCAGCCCACCACGACCGGGGTCCAAAGTGTGATCCTCTCCAGTACCCTGGCTTCGGCGCGGTTGTGGGGGCAAGCCGTCCACGGCCTGGTCAGCCAGCTGCCCCCCGCGCAACAGGCCGCGATCGCCCAGGCGGAGGCCAGCGGCAATTACACCAGTCCAACGTACCAGGCAGCGCTGACGGCCTTTATGGCGGCCCACGCCTTAGAGCCAGTCCACGCGGCGATGCCCGCTCCCTTGCAACGGCCCAAGCGTGGCGGGCAGGTCGCCTACCAGACCGCGTGGGGGCCCAATGAATTTACCCCGACCGGCAACCTGCGTGATTGCGACGTCACCGCCCGCTTGCCCCAGCTTAACCTGCCGGCTCTGGTGATTAATGGCGACCACGATCTGTGTACGGATGCAGTGGCCCAACAATTAGCGACCGGTCTGCCGCAGGCCCGCTGGAAAAAATTTAGCGCCGCGCGCCACATGGTCTTTTACGATCAGCCGGCCCGCTACCAAGCCTGCTTGGTTGACTGGTTGGCGGGACGCCCTTAACAGCCATTTTACCGACCGTCGTTTCCTTTGGGGAAAGGCGGTTTTTTAATTGTCAATTTTGTAAAATTATAATACAATAAGCAAAAAATTAGAAACAACTCATGGGAAGGGGCTGAGCACTATGTTTAGTAAAGTCGGTCAATTAATCTTTGAACAAGGCGCCGTGGCCAAGACCTCGAACTTTAAAATGGGGCTGGAAATTGAAATGCAACGCGTCGATGACACCGGGCAGTTAAGCCAGGAGCCGTACCCGGCCGCGATCGGTGATGAAAAGACCAACCCGTGGATCACCAATGACTACCTCGAGACGATGTCGGAAGTTGTCACCCCGGCGGCCCGCCACTCGTTGGATGCGATGCACTACCTGTACGCAATCAATAACGTCTTACGGTCGGCCTTGGCGCCGGGCGAATTGCTGTGGCCCCTGTCGATGCCGCCGCAGCTACCGGCCGACAAGCGGCAACTGCAGTTTGCCAAGATGGGCCCAGCCAAGGAAGCCTATTTGAAGGAATGGACCAAACGCCACGGCTATTCAGAGGGGACACCGTGTGGGGCCCACATTAACCTCAGTATCAATGACGAGGTGATTGAGTTGGTCCAGCAGGCCCTGGGTGACCATTTTCCTTCCCGGCTGGCGGTCCAAAATTATCTTTACACGGTGGTGGCCCAGGGGTTCATGCGCTACCGGTGGCTAATTACATATCTCTTCGGCGCCAGCCCGCTGGCCGAAGCGAATTACTTTGCGCCAGGTCAGGAACTACCACACCCGATCCGCAGCATCCGTCAAAGCCACTACGGGTTTGGCACCAAGTTCCGCGGCGCCTACACCAGCGTAGCCGATTACGTCGCCCGAATCGAAGCGGGGGTCAAGGAGGGGATTTTGATCTCGGATTATGAATTCCACGGGGCGGTCCGCTTTAAGGGCAATCAAGTCCTGACCCAACTTCCTCAGACCGGGGTCCAATACCTGGAGTTGCGGATGCTGGATTTGGACCCGAGCAGTTCGGTCGGGATTCGCACCGACACCCTGCGTTTTATCCGCCTGTTGGCCAGCTACTTTATCATGACCCCGCCGCTGAAGGGGGATGAAGTCGACCGGGTCTTGGCGGTCGCTGATGCAATGAATGAGGTCGTGGCGACTGAGGAACCAACGGCGCCGACCAAGTACCAGCATAAGGCCCGGGCAATGATGCAAAGCTTGGAGCGCTTTGCCAATCAGCTCCAACTTGGCCCCGAATACCAAGAAATTTTAGAGGACCTGGCCGACCGGGTGGAAAATCCGAAGACGACGCCGAGTGCCAAGCTGCTTAATTACGTCCAGGATGATTCCCTGACTGCCTACGCCCTGCGGCGGGCCAAGCGTTATCAAGCAGCGGCCCAGACCGCGATTCGCCAGTTCCCGGGTTTTGATGACGACCACCCGATGACGGCGGCCGAACTGACCCAGGCCCTTTTCCATGGAAATTGGGAACCAGATTTGGATCACTGAGCACGGGCCGAAAAATTTGCCCCGAGGGGTTGACGGGTCTTACTGATCGTTATAGTATAATGGCAATTAAATTAAAAATCGCTGAGAAGAGATGAGTAGCAGGGGAAGCCCGCTGAGCGAGTCGGGGATGGTGCAAGCCGACCGGGAAGAAGCTGTGAAGATGGTCTCCGAGCGAATCCAGTGGCGAATGATTAGCTGCTGGCGGGGGGCCAACCGATACCACTGGCGCAGGATCCGGTCTAACCGGGCCCTGACGAAGGCGAGCTGGGCAACCAGGTCGCAAACTAGGGTGGTACCCCGTTGATGATTGATTGACGTCCCTAACAGTACAGAGCATGTGCTGTTAGGGCTTTTTTGTTTTCTAAGGAGGAATTTAGCATGAGCACTCAATTACATTACGACATTGTGGGATCCTTTTTACGGCCAGCGGCGTTAAAGCAAGCGCGCGAACAATTTGCGCGAGGAGAATTGGATCAGGCGGGCCTGACCAAGGTGGAAGATGCAGCGATCAAGGACCTAGTCGCGAAAGAAGCGGCCGCTGGATTAAAGGTCGTCACGGACGGCGAATTCCGTCGCAGCTACTGGCACTTGGATACCTTCTGGGGCTTTGGCGGGATCAAGCACACGACCCAGGCGCGGGGCTACCTTTTTCATGATGAAGAAACCCGCAATGACTCCGCGCAGGTAAGTGGGAAGATCGCCTTTACGGGGAGCCACCCGGATTTGACGGCCTTTAAGTACCTCAAGACCTTGACCGATGGCACGGAGTTGATTCCACGCCAATCACTGCCAGCGCCGGCTCAACTTTATGCGGAACTGGTTCGTGGACCTGAGAATGTTGCGGCCTTGCGGAAAGTCTACCCGACCGATGACGCCCTCTTCGCTGATCTGGCTAAGGCTTACCGGGACCTGATTTTGGCCCTGTATGAAGCCGGCTGTCGCGACCTGAAATTGGACGACTGTACTTGGGGGATGGTCGTGGATGATGATTTCTGGTCCTTAATGGCGGGCGCTGGTTTTGATCGCGAGTCATTGCAAGCCATCTACTTGAAGCTCAATAATGCAGCAATCAAGGACTTGCCCGCCGATCTGCGGGTTTCAACCCACGTGTGCCGGGGCAACTATCATTCCACCTGGGCGGCCAAGGGGGGCTATGGACCGGTGGCCGACTATCTGTTGGCTCAAGAGAACGTCGCGGCCTTCTACCTTGAATTTGATGATGATCGCTCCGGGGACTTTGCTCCGTTGGCGAAGGTCCCAGCCGAAAAAGAAGTCGTCTTGGGCTTGGTGACTTCCAAGCGCCCGGCGTTAGAGGAGCCGGAAGTGCTCAAGGCGCGGATCAAAGAAGCCAGTCAATACGTTCCGCTGGCACACTTAGCGTTAAGCACCCAGTGTGGTTTTGCTTCTACGGAAGAAGGTAACCAGCTAACGGAAGTTGAGCAGTGGGCCAAGATTAAATTGGTGATTGACGTGGCCAAGGAAGTTTGGCCGGCGACTAAGTAGTGCGTTCCAACAGAAAAGTCGGTGGCTTGACAAAATTTGCCAAGCCACCGACTTTTTAGGTGCTTTACCGGTTTGCTTGCACGGCCCGGGCCCGGTCGATCAGGTCGGCAAAGAGCCGCTGGGATTCGGGGTAGTGCTTGTACATATTTTCCGGGTGCCACTGGACGGCGAGAATTTGATTCCCGGTGATCGATTCAATCGCTTCGGGCACGCCATCGTCGGCACTGGCGACGACTTTGACGCCCGGGGCGATTTTTTTCAGCCCCTGGTGGTGGCGAGAATTGACGAAGGGGCGGTGGCCCATCAAATCAAAGAGCCGGCTGTCGGGCTCAACGGTGAGGTGGTGGGAAGGGAAGTTGCCCGGCGCATCCTGGGAGTGCTTGATGGTGGCAAGCGGATTTTCACTCAGGTCCTGGTAGAGGGTGCCGCCCAAACCGGCGTTGATCACCTGCATCCCCCGGCAGATCCCAAAGATCGCCTTGCCGGCTTTAACCGCTTGTTTGAGCAGTTCAATTTCAAATTCATCTCGCTTGCGGTAGGTCGGCCCGAGCTTTTGGTGGGGTTCTTCGCCAAAAAAGGTCGGATCGACGTCGGCGCCACCGGCAAAGATCACGCCGTCAAAAAGGTCCAAGTAATCGCCGACCATTTCCGGGGCGACGCTGGGAAAGATTACCGGCGCCCCGCCGGATTTGACGATTGCTTCGATGATCGGCTTGGGCGCAAAGGGCGCCATCCGTTCGTTAATAATTTCGGTTGCTTCGGTGAGGGTATCGGCAGGTACTGCGATTCGTGGCCGCACAACCATCGCCTCCTTAGTTAAAATTGGTTATTTTTAACGAAAATATCATAAATCCCTCATTTTAGCAAGCAGGGTGCTTGTTGCGCCAATCAAAAAACGACCGCGCTTTTTTGCGCAGTCGCTTTAGTAACCCCCAGCTAGTCTGTTAAGCCAACGTCCCCATTGGATCCCATGGCGCTAAGACATGCGGTTCTTGGGCTTGAGCGGCCAGCAGTTCCTCACTCAGGTACTTTTTGTTGATCACGATTTGGTAGCAGTATTGGTCTAGCCAAGCATCGCTCATCACGAAGTAACCCTTGGTCCCGACTTTGTTGCCCCACGAATTTTCAACCTTCCACTTGGTTGGTTGGCCGTCGACCAGGTCCACCCCGGTTAAGACCATCGCGTGGGTCATCATCGATTGGCCGTAGTCGAGCATGTCGGCCTTGCTCATCGTCAGTTCGGTATTGAAGAGTTCTTCGTAGTGGTACGTGTTCAGGTCCATTAAGCCGAGCTTGGTTTCGGAGTACTTGCCAACATCTGAGCCAAACCAGACGCTTTCGCCGCCCTGAAGCTGCTTGATGGCCAGGGCCTTGAATTCATCGACCGGCAGGTTTAGGTGCTTGATCGGCCGGCCGCCCACCACGTTGCCCAGCATCTCAATCGTGTAGGTTTGGTGGTAGGCCTTATCCGCCGTGGGCGCTTGGATGATCGAGACGTATTGATCCAGATCCCAGCCGACGTACTTGGTAAAGAATTCTTGTGGCGTCAGGTTCGCGGCGCGGTAGAATTCCTTGCTCTTTTTGTCGCGGTATTCAAAGTCGAAGCTTTGGACCGGTTCGCCAAAGGCCAGGGCCAGCATCCGGTAGACCCGGTTGAGCATTTTCTGGCGGGTTTGGTTGATCCGTTCGTCTTCAACCCCGTAGTTGTTAACCAATTGACGCAGGATTACGGCGTCGTGGCGGAGCTGGTGGTTCAAGACTTCGTTGATTTCGCGCGACTTGGACGAGTTGTAGGTTTCGGGCATTGCGCTTTGCGGTACGACTCCGTACTTTTCAATCAGTGCGACCATCATGTCCCATTGACCCCCGTCTTGTTGCGGGGTTGCCATCAGCCAAGCGACTTTACGGTCGTCGTGGGGCAGTTCAGCCGTGTTGATCACGTTTTCGTAGAAGTAGTTGGCCTTTTCAAATTTGTCCCAGAAGAACTGGTAGGATTGGGATAATTCGAAGTTGTCCGGCAGGTTGAACTTCGCCTGCATGTCGTGGCGCATCGTGTTTAAGGCCGCAAACATCCAGCACCGGCCGGATTGCTTTTGGTCACTGACGTCGCCGGTGGCCAGATCAATTGAAAAGTGGGGATCATTGGCGGCTTGGGCGTGCCAATCAAAGCTGGCATTGCGGACCCCGTTTTTGGTGACCGCCCGTTCCAAGACCCGGTTTTGACTTTGGGCTTGGTAGTCGGCTTGGAAAGCCTTTAATTGGGCGGGCGTAATTGCAAATGACATTCAATCAACTCCCTTAAAATGATTAACTTCTATTATAGGGCGGTCGCCGAAGACCGTCAAAGCAAGTGGTTACCACGGAAAGTTTTGTAAGCGGTCCGCTTCCGTAATCTGGCGCACGACCCGGCCGGGGTTGCCGACGACCAGCGAATTGGCCGGGACATCTTTCGTTACAACCGTCCCGGCCCCAATCACGCTGCCGGCGCCGATGGTGCCGGCGCCTAAGACGGTCACGTTACCGCCGAGCCAGCAGTTGTCTTCAATCGTAATCGGGGCGCCAAATTCGTAATCCAACAGCTGGCCGTCGACTTCGCGCAAATTGCGTTGTTGGTACCTTAAGGGATGCTTGGCGGTCAAGAGGCTGACGTTAGGCCCCAGCATCACGTTGTCGCCGATCGTCACCGGGCAGGTGTCCAGGACAGTCAGGTTAAAGTTGGCGTAAAAATTATCGCCGATGGTGGTGAAGCGCCCGTAGTCAAACTGGATCGGCCCTTGCAGGTAGATGTTTTGCCCGTGAGCGCCCAGTAATTCCGCGAGAATGGCCGCCCGCTGTTCGGTTTGATTATCGTAGGTCAGATTGTAATCGTGACTGAGCCGGTGGCCTTGGCGCGCATAACGGTTTAATTCCGCCGTGGCGGGGGTGTAGGGTTTGCCCTCCAGCATGTTGCGGGTGTTGAGTTCCATTTTCAAGTCCTCCTCAAATCACATTCCCCCTTATTTTACCGGAAGCGCTTACATAAATAAAGTAAAAAAAGCGACGGGGCCTGCCCGCCGCTGGCAACAGCGTCTAGTTCACATCCAGCACTTCTGGGCCGTCTTGGCGGCCGACAATTACTTGGTCGACCCGGTTTAAGAACAGCCCGTGTTCAACCACCCCGACCGTGTGGATCAGGTCTTCGGCCATGGCCTTTGGATCGGCGATTTCGCCCACCTTTAAGTCAATGATGAAGTTCTTTTCGTCAGTCCGGTACTTGGCGCCATCGTCCGTTAACCGCCAGACCGGGTGGTAACCTTGCTTGACAAAGTAGTTAAAGACGTGTTGGGCCCCAAACGGAATGACTTCGACCGGCACGCCGAAGTTCCCGATCCACTTGACCAGCTTGGATTCGTCGACGATCCAAATCCGCTTGGTCGAAGCGTTGTTGACGATCTTTTCCCAGAGCAAGGCGCCCCCGCCCCCCTTGATGCCGTTAAAGTCCGTGTCAATTTCATCGGCCCCGTCGATGCACAGGTCGATGTGGTCGACTTCATCGATGTCTTTGATCGTGATGCCCAGGCTTTGGGCTTGGGCCGTTGTCCGGTTGGAAGTCGTGACCCCGATCACGTTCAGGCCTTCTTCCTGGACCCGCTTGCCTAAAGCATCCACCATGTAGCGCACCGTCGAGCCGGTCCCCAAGCCGACGATCATGCCATCTTCGATAAACTTGACGGCAGCTTGGCCGACCAAAGCTTTTAATTCATTTTGATCCATTCTCATTTCACCTCAAATTTAGTTTTGCTCTTCAAGGGCGAGGAGCCGCCGGTATTCCGGGTGCTTTTGAAAACTCATTTTGGCATACGGGCACATTAATTTAACCGTCAGCCCCGCTTGATCCGCGTAATCGACAAAGGCGGCCATTAGCTTGCCAGCGATCCCTTGGCCGCGGTAGGCCGGATTGACAAAGACCCGCTCTAAGACGACCCGCTTGGCGGCAGCGTCGACAAAGGGGTAATCAATCTGGCCGATTAAGGTGCCATCGGTCTCCGTTGCGACCAATTTTTCTGCGGCAATCGTAATTTCCATTGGCATGTCCCTCCCTGCATGATTCATAAAACGTTTTACGCCATTTATTTTCCGAGTTTCGCCCGGGCTTGTCAAGTTAGTCACCAACCGGGTGCAACCGTTACCATTAGTTTAGGCCTAAGGCGGTGGCCCTGCAAGGGAGATGGAAAATTAATTCCCGCCGCGGGACCTGAGCGGAATTTTAAGAAGTAATTGCATTTGCCGGATTCCATGAAGCTGGCGCAAACGGTATGCTACAATAGAAGCTATCTTTAAAAACTGTAAAGCCGGGGGATTTACCATGAGAAAACGGGGATTTGAAATTGTTTCATTCAAGGCCGACCAGGGCCTCAGCCTGCCACAACGTCAGACCAAGCAGGCGGCAGGGTATGATTTTGCGGCCAGTGAAGATTTTGTGTTGCCTTCGATTTGGAAGCACCACTTTTTGCTGGGATTAAAAATGTTGTTGCACGGCGGCCAATTAAGTGCCGCTGACCTTGCAGCCGCCGATGCGGCCTTAAAGCCGCTCTTGGTGCCAACGGGGATCAAGGCTTACATGCAACCGGATGAAGTCTTGATGCTGTTTAACCGGTCCAGTGGCCCGCTCAAGCGCCGCTTAATCCTGCCTAATGGGGTCGGGATTATTGACGCCGATTACTACAACAACCCGCAAAACGAAGGGGAAATCTTTGTCCAGCTGGTCAACTACGGGCTGGTCGACTACAAGATCAAAAAGGGCGAACGGATTGCCCAGGGGATCTTCACCCCGTACTTGGCGGCTGATGATGAAGCAACGCCCCAAGCCGACCGGACGGGGGGCTTTGGCTCGACGCAAAAGTAACGCTTAGAAAGGAGGCGGCCTTGTGGCAAAAACCAGAACGCACTATGTCTGCCAAAATTGTGGCTATTCTTCGCCGCGCTTTTTAGGGCGCTGCCCGAATTGTGGCAAGTGGAATTCCCTGGTCGAAGAAGTCGAACAAGGCCAGCTGGAAAAGACGGTCCAGCCGACCACGACTTTGACCGGGATCGTGGCCAAACCGCAAAAAATCAAGGAAATCGACACCCAAAAGACCCCGCGGGTCAAGACCCGGCTCAATGAGTTAAACCGGGTCTTAGGGGGCGGGATCGTGCCCGGCTCCTTGGTCTTGATCGGGGGGGATCCGGGGATCGGGAAGTCGACCTTGCTGTTGCAAGTTTCCGGCCAACTGAGCGTGGAGGGCCACTCGGTCCTCTATGTGTCCGGGGAAGAAAGTGCCAACCAAATCAAGATGCGGGCCCAACGGCTGGCCGTGTCGGGGGATAATTTCTACATTTACCCGGAAACCAACATGGACAGCATCCGGGCCACGGTCGACAATCTCCAACCTGAATACGTGATCATCGATTCGGTCCAGACCATGCAGGCGACCGACGTAACGTCAGCGATCGGCAGCGTCGCCCAGATCCGGGCGGTCACGGCCCAGTTGATGCAGATTGCCAAGGGCAAAAACATCACCGTCTTTGTCGTCGGCCACGTCACCAAGGGTGGGGTTTTGGCCGGCCCGAAGATTTTAGAGCACATGGTTGACACCGTCCTCTACTTTGAAGGGGATCTCCACCACACCTACCGGATCCTGCGCTCGGTTAAAAACCGGTTTGGCTCGACCAATGAGTTGGGAATCTTTGAGATGAATACCGAGGGGCTCAAGGAAGTCCCGAATCCCTCAGAGATCTTCTTAGAAGAACGCCTCCAGGATGCGACCGGCTCGGCGGTGGTGGTCTCTTTGGAAGGGACCCGGCCGATCTTGGTCGAAATCCAGGCCCTGATTACGCCGACCGTCTTTGGGAACGCCCAGCGGACGGCCACCGGGCTGAACCGGAACCGGGTCTCTTTGATCATGGCGGTCTTGGAGAAGCGGGCCAACTTGCTCTTACAAAATCAGGACGCCTACCTTAAGGCGGCCGGGGGCGTCAAATTGGATGAACCGGCGATCGATTTGGCGATTGCGATGGCAATTGCCTCATCCTACCGGGACCGGGGCACCCAGCCAACCGATGCCTTTGTCGGCGAAGTCGGTCTGACCGGGGAAATTCGCCGGGTCAACCGGATTGAGCAGCGGGTTGCGGAAGCAGCCAAGCTGGGCTTTAAGCGGATCTTTGTGCCGAAGAATAACTTGCAAGGTTGGCAGGCGCCGACTAACATTGAGGTAGTCGGGGTAACGACCTTGTCGGAGGCCTTAAAGCTGGCCTTAGGGCACTAAGCCCTGACGAATTTTGACGGAAAGGAGGACCGAGAATGAAACGACGGAAAAACTTTGTCCGGGCGCTCTTTATCCTGGTCGGGATGGCAATTGGTTATTACTATCTGCCACCCCTGTGGGTGACGCTGGGGATCAAGCTGCATTCACCGTTGGTAATGATGATCGTGAATGTCGCAATTGGTGCAATTATTTTTGGGTTATTGTCCCTGAGCTTAACCGACTGGGTCCTGCGCGTGGGCAAACGAATTGAACACAACCTGGCCCAAAAGAGCCCCCTGTATTTGATCATGGGGGCGATTACCACCATTTTGGGGCTGATTTTGGCCGCCCTGATTTCCATTCCGCTCTGGCGGTTGCGGATTCCGGTGATCAATAACGTCTTGCCAATCTTATTAATGGTGATCTTTAGCTACTTTGGCTTTTTGCTGGGGACGACGCGCTTGGATGAATGGCGCAAGCTCTTATTTGCCCGGCGGGAAAAGCCCAAGGATGGGGCAATTTTGGCCCGCCAGGATGCGAACTACCACCATTACAAGATCTTGGATACCAACATCTTGATCGACGGGCGGATTTACGACCTGGTTAAGACCGGCTTTTTGGAAGGGACCTTGCTGGTGCCCAACTTTGTCTTGTACGAGTTGCAATACATTGCCGACGCAGGGGAAAGCATTAAGCGGGTCCGTGGTCGGCGCGGTTTGGATATTTTAAATAAGCTCCAGGAAGAACAAATCGTGCCGATTGAAATGTACGAAGGCGACTTCCCGGATATCCAAGAGGTCGATAGCAAATTGATTGCCTTGGCCAAGAAGGTCGATGGGGTGATCGTAACCAACGACTGGAATTTGAATAAGGTAATTCAATTCCAAAACGTCCAGGTTTTAAACATTAACAACCTGGCCAAGTCCTTAAAGCCCCGGGTCGTGCCGGGGGAAAAACTGCGGGTGACGGTCGTCAAAAAGGGGACCGAACGCCAGCAGGGGGTTGCCTACTTAGACGACGGGACGATGGTCGTCGTCGAAGATGGGCGCTTCTTTATGAACCAAGAGATTGCTGTCGAGGTAACGTCAGCCTTGCAGACGGATGCCGGGCGGATGATCTTTGCCCGCTTGCCGCACCAGGGAATTAGTGAGCAAGCCCCGCACAAAAACACTAAGCATTAATGGCAACCGGCCAGCCCCGCGCGAATGAAGCGCCGCGGGGCTGGTTTTTTGCTTTGCTCAGGGATTTCCCTGAGAAATCGTTTTTATGCTCGCAAATGAACAAAAAGATTAAAAACCCTTGAATATTATTAGAAAAGGATTATAATCAAGAGCAATTAATTAATGAAAGGAGTTCTCAAGATGCATAAGCAAACTATCCAATCGTACACGATCTCGCCCGCTTGCTTATTAGCCCTATTATTGCCTTAGAGGACTCACCATTTATTTAGGTAAGTCCTTTTCGTGCATGAAATAGGGCGAACCTAATCATCTCCTAGCTGATTAAAAGGTGCCCTATTTCAAGTAGAAATAGCGCACCTTTTTGATTTAGGAGGGATTTCAAATGCAAGCAATGATGGAAGAAGCGCCCGGCAATATTCGGCGCCAACAAGAACTAACGACCCGGATCAATCAGATCCGAGTTACCCCGACCTTTTGGCGGGTCTTTGCCCTCGTGGCAGCGGGGATGTTTATGGATGCAATCGACGTGTACTTGGCCAGTGGGGTCAGTTCCTACCTGCTGGCCACCAAATGGGCGACGGTGACCCAAAATTCAGTCTTCTTGTCAGTGGGCTTTATGGGATTATTTATTGGCTCGATTACCGCCGGGTTGGTCGGTGATTACTTTGGCCGGCGGCGGGCCTATCAATTGAACCTATTGATTTTTGGCTTCTTTACTTTGCTTGGGGCAGCCGCCCCCAACATGCCGGTCTTGATTGGCTGCCGCTTGATCGCCGCAATTGGGCTGGGGACCGAGATCGTCACCGGCTACGCGATGATCAATGAGTTTGCCCCGATCAGCCAACGGGGGCGGTGGTGTGCAGCCACATCGCTGATTGCCAACTGTGGCGCCCCAATTACGATGCTGTTGTGTACCTTGATCATTCCGCGTTTTTCTTGGAGGGCCATGTTTGTCATTGCTGGGAGTTTAGCCTTGATCCTCTGGTATTTCCGGCGTAACTTGCCGGAATCGCCCCGCTGGGACATTAATCATCAACGTTATCGCCAGGCGGAAGCGACGATTGCCCAGCTGGAAAAGGAAATGGCCGCCCGTCACCTGGCGCCCGCTGAGCTGGAAGAAAATGCAGCCACGAGCTATGACAACGATGCGCATCTGCGGCGGAATTTGCTGGTCGCGATCGTGGCCGTGACGGCGGTGATCGTTTGCCAATATACCTTTACTTCGTGGGTGCCAACCCTGCTGGTCAAAAAGCACTTGGCGGTGGTTTCTTCGCTGGCCTTTTCAACTGTGATGATGCTTGGAGCCCCGGTCGGCGCCTTGATCGGGACGCTGTTGGTCGACCGGGTCGGGCGTAAACCAACGATTGTGACGGCCTTTGGCTTGTCGGCCATCCTGGGCTTGCTGTACCCGGCGCAAACGACCGCCAGCGGGGTTATGCTGGTTGGCTTTGCTTTGACGGCGTGCTTTTACGTTTTGATGGCCGTGGTCGTCGCGGTCTACACTTCGGAACTTTTCTCTACTACATATCGTTTCCGGGGCGCCGGGGTGGCCAATGGGATTTCGAAGTTGGTTACGATTGGGATGCCCTACCTGGTGGCTTGGTTGCTGACCAATGTGGGAGCGAACGTGATCTTTGTTACCATTGCTGGTATTGCAATTTTTGCGGGGTTGGTAGTGCTCTTCTGGGGGCCAGAAACCAACCGCCGAGTAATTTAATGAAATTTATTGAAGGAGGAAAAAACAATGCGAACGATACAATTTTTTGATACTTCACTGCGGGATGGGGAACAAACGCCCGGCGTCAGCTTTAACACGCATGAAAAGGTCCAAATGGCCCGGCAGCTGGAAGCCTGGGGGATTGATACGATTGAAGCCGGTTTTCCGGTTGCTTCCCCCGGGGACTTTGAAGCGGTCGCGGCGATCGCGCGGGCCTGTCAGAGAATGACCGTGGCCGGTTTGGCGCGGTGTAAGAATAAGGATATTGATGCGGCCTACGAAGCCTTAAAGGAGGCCAAGCACCCGCAAATCCACGTTTTCTTAGCGACTAGCCCGGTCCACCGGGAAGCCAAGCTAAAGATGACGCAAGCTGAAGTTTTGGCATCGATTCGCGACCACGTTACTTACGCCAAGCAAAAGTTTGACCTGGTCCAATTCTCACCAGAAGACGCGACCCGGACCGAAACTGATTTCTTATTGCAAGCCGTGCAAACGGCGATTGATGCCGGCGCCACGATTATCAACATTCCCGACACGGTTGGCTATTCCAACCCTAAGGAGTACGGGGCGATTTTTAAGTACCTGATTGAAAATATCCACAGTGAAGTCCCCATTACCTTCTCTTCGCACTGTCACGATGACTTAGGAATGGCAACAGCCAACGCCTTGGCAGCAATTGAAAACGGGGCCAACCGGGTCGAAGGAACGGTAAATGGGATTGGTGAACGGGCAGGGAATACCGCCCTGGAAGAAGTCGCCGTCGCCCTGCGCATTCGGCAAGATTACTACCAGGCTACCAGCCAGATTGACTTAGCCAAGACCAAGCAGACCAGTGATTTAATTGCCCGTTTGTCAGGGATTCCGGTCCCGAAGAACAAGGCCGTCATTGGGGGCAATGCCTTTGCCCACGAAGCTGGGATTCACCAAGATGGGATGTTGAAAAATCCGGCGACCTACGAAATTATTACGCCTCAACTGGTGGGGGTCGAAAAGACCAGCCTGCCGCTGGGGAAGCTGTCGGGACGTCACGCCTTTAGCGACCGGCTGGCTACGTTGGGCTATGAATTTGATCAGGACCTGATTAACGCTCTGTTTAAGAAGTTTAAGGTCTTGGCTGACCAAAAGAAGGTCGTCACGGATCAGGACCTGCAAGCCCTGGTCGCTGATAAATTGCACCGGGCCAGCGATGATTATCACTTGGCCTCCCTGCAAGTCCAATATGTTTCGAATGGCTTCCAAGCGGCGGTGGTCGCTGTAACTGATCAGACCGGTGAGCGCCAGACGGCCTCAGCGATTGGCGCCGGAAGCGTGCAGGCGATCTACAATGCCTTAGACCAGACCTTTGGGCAACACCCAACGTTGAACAGTTACGAAATTGAAGCCATTACCAGCGGGGAAGATGCCCAAGCTGAGGTGCGGGTCAGTCTGCAAGATCCAACGACGGGGAAGCAAACCAATGGGGTCGGGGTCGCCTTTGACGTTTTGCAAGCTTCCGCGAAAGCCTACGTCAATGCCAGTTCCCGCCTCAAAGAGTAAAGGGGAAGACCAATGGAAACAAAAGAACACCAAATTGCCGTGCTTGCCGGTGATTATTCCGGCCCGGAAATGATGAAAGCCGGCCTCGCAGTCTTGGCGGCCGTTAGTGCTGGCACTGATTTTAAGTACCAATTGCATGCGTACCCCTTTGGCGGGCAAGGCATTGATCAAGGAGGTGATCCCTTACCCGCCACCACGTTAGCCGGGTGTCGTCAAGCCGACGCGATCCTCTTGAGCGCGATTGGGGGGCCCCGCTATGATGGGGCGGTGGCCACCCCAGAACAAGGCTTACTGCGGTTGCGCCAAGCGCTGGGGCTGTTTGCTAATTTACGGCCGACCCAGGTGACGCCGGCTTTGGCGCCTCTATCGCCGGTCAAGGAGGTGGCCGACGTGGACTTGGTGATTGTCCGGGAATTAACGGCCGGGATCTACTTTGGCCAGCCCCGCCAGGAAGGAGAACAGCAGGCTTTGGATACGGCGACTTATACGCGCGCGGAAGTAGCGCGGATTCTGCGGGTCGGCTTTGAGCTGGCCTGCCAACGCCGCCACCACGTTACGATCGTTGATAAGGCCAATGTTTTGGCGACGTCGCGCTTATGGCGCCGCGTTGCTGCTGAGCTGGCGCCCCAATACCCGACGGTCAAGGTCGACTACCGGTACGTGGATGCCACGGCAATGCAGTTGATTAACCATCCGCAAGCCTTTGACGTAATCATTACGGCCAACCTCTTTGGCGATATTTTAAGTGATGAAGCGGCGGTGCTGCCGGGGAGCTTAGGGGTGATCCCGTCCGCCAGCCTGGGACTGACGGGACCAAACCTGTACGAACCAATCCATGGGTCGGCACCAGATCTGGTTGGCCAAAATAAAGTCAATCCCCTGTCGATGATTAACAGCGTGGCTTGGATGCTGCGTCAATCCTTTGGGCGGGCGGACTTAGCCGCGCGGATTGACCAGGCTTGCCAAGCAGTGTTGGCGGCGGGAATTTATACGGCCGATCTAGGAGGCACGGCGACAACGACCGAAGTGACCCAGGCAATTGTTGATGCTTTAACGGCGCAAGCTGAGTGAGGAGGAGTATTATGGCAACGACACTGTTTGATAAGGTTTGGGACCGGCACGTGATTACCGGGAAAGCCGGCGAGCCCCAGCTATTATATGTTGATTTGCATTTGATTCACGAAGTTACTTCGCCGCAGCCTTTCGATGGTTTGCGGGAAAGTGGTCGCCAGTTGCGGCGCCCGGATCGGACCTTTGCGACGATTGATCACAACGTCCCCACGGCGCCCCAACCGGTGACGACGATTGCCGACGTGAAAGACCAGATTGCCCGGCGCCAGATTGAAACCCTCCAAAAAAATTGCCGGGACTTTGGGGTGCACTTAGCCGACATTGGCGATGCCGACCAAGGGATCGTTCACGTAATCGGTCCGCACTTAGGCCTGACTCAGCCGGGACGGTTGATTGTCTGTGGGGACTCACACACTTCAACGCACGGGGCCTTAGGGGCGCTGGCCTTTGGGATTGGGACGTCCGAGATTGAACACGTCTTTACCACCCAGACGATTTGGCAGGTCAAACCGAAAAATTTGGGGGTCCACCTCACGGGGCACCTAGCGCCGGGGGTCTTTGCCAAAGACATTGTGATGGCTTTGATTGCGAAGTACGGGACGAACTTTGCCGAAGGCTACGCCCTGGAATTTTATGGGCCGACCATTGCAGACCTCTCCATTGAAAGTCGCCTGACCCTGACTAACATGATCATTGAAGGGGGCGCTAAAATGGCGATGATTCAGCCGGATCAAACCACTTTTGATTATTTACGGGGCCGGCGGTATGCGCCAAAGGACTACGAGCAAGCTGTGGCCGAATGGCAGCAATTTAAGACCGATAGTCCGGCCGCTTTTGACCGGATTATTGAATTGGACGTTTCCAACCTGGCGCCGTATGTGTCCTGGGGGACCAATCCGGCCATGGCCCTGCCTTGTGATGCGACTTTACCAGCAATAGCGGATCAAAATATGGCGCGGGCCTACCAGTACATGGACCTGCAGCCGGGTCAGGCCATTACGACGATCCCCATTAATTGGTTGTTCATTGGTTCATGTACTAATGGGCGGTTGAGCGACTTGCAAGAAGCGGCCAAAATCTTAGCGGGCCACCACCTGGCGCCTGGGGTTCAAGCGTGGGTCGTCCCGGGGTCGCGGGCGGTCCAACGTGCGGCCGAACGGCTAGGTTTGGATCAGATTTTTAAAGCGGCCGGTTGTGAATGGCGTGATCCCGGCTGTTCAGCTTGCTTGGCGATGAATCCCGATAAGGTGCCGGCCGGCAAGCACTGTGCGTCGACGACCAACCGTAATTTTGAGGGGCGCCAAGGACCAGGGGCCCGGACTCACTTGGCCAGCCCGGCCATGGTGGCGGCCGCGGGGATTTACGGGCACTTTGTTGATGTCCGGCAATTTTACGAACAGGAGTGAGAAAAATGGAAAAATTTACCGTTCATCAGGGGACGCCGATGCCGATCATGAATGATGATATTGATACGGATCAATTGTTGCCCAAGCAGTTTTTGAAGCGCCTGACCAAGCGGGGCTATGGGGACGTCTTATTTTATGAATGGCGTTACCAAGCCGATGGGGTGACCCCCCAGGAGAATTTTATTTTGAATGAACCGGCGCGCCAACAAGCCTCAATTTTGATTACTGGGGATAATTTTGGGATTGGGTCGTCGCGCGAGCACGCCGTTTGGGCTTTACGGGATTGGGGCTTTAAGGCCATCATCGCTGGCAGTTTTGGCCCGATCTTGTACATGAATTGTACAAAAAATGGGGTCTTGCCGATTGAATTAGAGCAAGCCGCCCGTGAGACGCTCAGTGAGTTGCCCCCGACGGCGAAGGTCACGATCGACTTAGTCCACCAAACCGTTAAATGTGGGGCGCTGAGCTGGAAGTTTACGATTAATCCCGCTTGGAAAGAAAAATTTTTAAAAGGGGAAGACGACATTGATCAAACGATGAAGTTTGCCGATCAAATTGCCGCCTACGAAGCCCAAATGTCTCCCTACCAATAAAGCAAACGAAGAAAGGATGTTACATAATGACGCAACACGTGCAATGGCAAGGCCAACTAAACCAAACCGCCGTGGCCACTCTCGCCAATCCAGGTAAGATGATTGTTAGCCCGACGAAAGTTGGCTACATTATTATGACGACCGACCGGGCCGGGTTGGAGCGCAAATTTGCCGCGAAGCAACGCAACCGCAATAAGCCGGGGGTAGTACTGTGTGGCAGTTTGGCCCAACTTGATGAATTAGCTGAAATGACGCCTAAGATTCGGGCCCTGTATCAAAAGCACTGGGACCAAGATATTTTACTGGGCTGTATCCTGCCTTGGAAGCCCGAAGCCCGGGCCAAGTACTTGCAAGATGGGCAAGAAGAACTGATGATGGATCGACGGGGAACGTCGTGTTTTGTAATTAAATTTGGGACGCCGAGTGAACAAATTGCGGCGCACTTTTGGGCTGAAAAGCGCCAAATGATCTATGCCTCCAGTGCCAATCCATCCGGTCAAGGGAACCGGGGCAAGGTAGCCGGGATCGGCGAACGAATTGAGCAGGCCGCTGATTTGGTCGTCGAAGCGGATGATTACGTGGCGTCGATCCAACCGGATAAAACGGTGGAAACTCGTTACGAACAAGGGGTGATGGTTTCCATGGTTGATCAAGCTGGTCAACTGGTTAAAGATGGACCAACTGCGCCAACTGATGCGGTGCCGGTCTTGATTCGCAAGGGGTTGGCGGTTGATCGAATTATGCTGAACCTGGCGGATGCGTATGATGTTTGGGAATACCACCACGGGGCGTACTATTAAAGTCGTGGTAAGCTGAAAAGAATGAATTGGGGCTAGCGAGCCGAGAAGGTGCTCGCTAGCCCCATGTTTATCTGCGGTTAATTTACTAGGCTCCGAACCCTCGGCAAGCAGAGCGGCAGCGAGGGAACGGGCCGGTTTTAGTGAACGAAAAGTTGTGCTTGCCAGTTCAGGTAATTCCCCTAAGGTATTTGCTTAAATTAAAATTTGATGAGAGATAATATTGATTGGAAAAAAGATGTGTGCTAATTTTTAAAACATAGAGAGGATTAGAAAAGATTCGCAACTAACCAAGTGCACTTGTCTTATTACATAGGTGATATGGATCGTTGGATTGTCCCCATCACCCCTCCCTTTGATTTTGACGATGATTAATAATTTTTATTAAACCGGTTTGATTTTAATCAAGTCAATTGTGTTTGGGCACTGTCTTCAAAGAAAAGAGGTAATTTTACATATGGAAAATTCAGTCTTAGCCACTCCTAGCCAGGCTAAAGTAGAGCGCGATCCGGTTAAAACCGTGATCTTAGCTTCCATGATTGGGACTGCTATCGAATTTTTTGACTTTTATGCCTACGGGACTGCGTCTGCCGCTTACTTTCCCAAGGTCTTTTTTCCGCAAATGACGCCGTTCCTCGCTACGATCGTTAGTTTGCTGACGTTTGGGGTGGCATTTGTTGCCCGTCCCGTTGGTTCCTTTGTATTTGGTCATTTTGGTGATCGGTTAGGACGGAAGAAAACCTTGGTGCTATCCTTGTTGGTGATGGGAGTAGCCACCGTTACAATTGGGTTTATTCCTGGTTATGCCACTGTAGGGGTTGGGGGGGCCTTGCTCTTATGTATTTGCCGTTTTGTCCAAGGGGTCGGACTTGGCGGTGAGTGGTCGGGGGCCGTTTTAGTCGCGACTGAAAATGCGCCCAAAAATCGGCGGGCCTTATACGGCGCCTTCCCCGAAGTGGGAGCCCCAATCGGTTTCTTCTTGTGCAATAGTTTATTTTACTTACTAGAGAACTGGTTAACACCAGCTCAAATGACCGCTTGGGGCTGGCGCGTTCCTTTCTGGGCTTCATCCGTGCTGGTGGTAATCGGCTTATATGTCCGGCGCCGGCTGCAAGAAACGCCCCTCTTTAAAATGGCCCTGGAAAGCAAGCGGGTAACTAAGGCGCCCTTAAAAGTTGTCTTCAAATCCAATTGGCGAGAAATTTTGAAGGGAACCTTCATTACGGCGGCTTGCTACGCCCTGTTTTGTATCCTGACAACTTGGACGATTGCTTATGCCACGACCGCGCTTGGGTTTAGCCATGCCGAAGTATTACTGTTTCTCGTGGGAGCGATCGTTGAATTTGCCGTTTTGATTCTCTTAACTTCCGTTTTAGCTGATCGGGTGGGCCGCAAAAAAGTCCTCTTGACGGCTTCCATCGCCTTAGCTGTTTTTGCCTTGGGCTTTCCGTATTTGATCCAAGGCCAGCATAATGTTGTGGGGATGCTTATTTACCTATGTTTAGGTTTTATCATCATGGGTTCCCTGTATGGTCCCGTTGGGGCCGTTTTGCCGGAACTGTTCCCGACGAAAGTCCGCTACTCTGGTGCGGGGATTGCCTATAGTCTTGCGGCCGTTGTGGGGGCCTCCATTGCCCCTTCGATGACGACCTGGTTGATCAGCCGCTACGGCTTGCCGGCCGCGGGGTATTACATGTTTGCTTTAGCCATTTTGTCAGTACTGGCTTGGTTGTTAACTAATGAAACGAAAGAAGTCGATTATACCAAATAAAGCCCATTCATCGGCGCGCTGTTTCTGCCTGAGGTAATCCTTAGAAAGTAATACCCCAGAAGCGATTATGGTTTGCAAACTGATTTTGGGACAAGAAGAGGTTTGAGCAATTTTCCCGGCTCAAGCCTTTTCTTATTTGATTGGAACAAAAAAGCTGGCCGTCAGGGGAGACGACCAGCTGGAGTACTACGAATATCTTGGGGGAGATTTCGTAAATAATCTATTTTTCGGTTACTATTTGGGAGGAGTAATTGAAAAATAATAGGTTTCGGTTAATCATGGTAAGGTAATTCCTTACCACGTCTCTTATATTAACAGGCGGATTTGAAGAAAATATGACGAAAGCCTAAAAATCCACCAAAGTCGCCAAACGTTGATCTAATAGGGTTTTGCGTATGACGCCCGTTTGTCATATTGGTCGGTGAGGTAGGATAACAGCGGAAAAGTCAAGCGACAAAAGGATTTTCGTGTCGCAAGAACAACGGGGCGGAAACTGGCGTTGTCCCCGGGAATCTCACCAGTCGCCACCGAAGATGTGGTAAGATTGAGATACTGATTTTGCGCGAAAGGAAGGAATGGACGATGCTAAAAATTTACAACACCTTGACCCGCCAAAAAGAAGAATTTACGCCCCTGACCCCCGGGGTCGTGAATATGTACGTGTGTGGGCCAACGGTGTACAACTACATTCACATCGGCAACGCCCGGAGCGTGGTGGCCTTTGATACGGTGCGGCGCTACTTGGAGTTTAAGGGTTATCAGGTTAATTACGTCTCCAACTTTACCGACGTCGATGACAAAATGATCAAAGCCGCGGCGGAACAGGGGATTACCGTCCCAGAATTAGCCGAAAAATACATTGCGGCCTTTATGGCGGACACGACGGCCCTCAACGTGGAGCCGGCCACCTTGCACCCGCGGGCAACGGAAAATATTGCGAGAATTATTGAAGTGATTGAAGCCTTGATTAAGCGGGGCTACGCGTATGAAGCCGCCGGTGACGTTTACTACCGGGCCCGCAAGTTTGCCCACTACGGCGCCCTTTCCGGGCAATCGTTGGACGCGTTGGAAGTCGGAGCCAGTGAGCACGTCAGCCAAGATGAAGTGGATAAAAAAGAAGATCCGCTCGACTTTGCCCTCTGGAAAGCGGCCAAACCAGGGGAAATCAAGTGGGATTCCCCGTGGGGCGCGGGGCGGCCTGGCTGGCACATCGAATGTTCGGTGATGTCAACCAAGTACTTGGCGAAGACGATTGACATCCACGCCGGGGGACAGGATCTGGCTTTTCCACACCACGAAAATGAAATTGCTCAGATTGAGCCGGTCACGGGCCAGCCCTTCGTGCGCTACTGGATGCACAATGGCTTCGTCACGATTGGCAAGGACAACGAAAAGATGAGTAAGTCCTTGCACAACTTCGTGACGGTTCACGATTTACTGCAAACCGTTGATCCGCAAGTCCTGCGCTTCTTTATGGCTACGACCCAGTACCGGCGGCCAATTCAATACAGCGAAGAAAAGCTCCAGGATGCGGCTAATAACCTCCACCACTTGCAAAATACCTTTGGCAATTTGGCTTACCGCCTAAAGGACGCCCAAGCCGGTGAAGACGCAGGGGTGGCGGCCAAGACTGCTGAATTTAAAGCGGCCTTTACCGCAGCGATGGACGATGACATCAACGTTCAAAATGGGATCGCGGTCGTTTACGAATTAGCCAAGTACGCTAACGTCTACGCCCAACAGCCAACGGTCGTTAAGGGCGCGGTGGAAAGCTTGCAGACCCTCTTGCAAGACTTAGTGGCGGTCTTTGGGATCAAACTGGCCGTGGCTACGATTGCCGATGAAGAAATTGAAGCGTTGATTGAAAAGCGCAACCAGGCCCGCCAAGCCAAGGATTTTGCTCTCAGTGACCAAATCCGCGATGACTTAAAGGCCCAGGGGATCATCTTAGAAGATACCCCGCAGGGAACGCGTTACAGAAAGGAATAAGATGACAGCCGATTACCGACAACTCAACGGGATTGCCCTGGCTTATTTGGGCGATGCCGTTTACGAAGTATATATTCGCGAGCACCTCTTGGCCAAGGGAATGGCCAAGCCCAACCGCTTGCAGCACGTGGCGACCAACTATGTTTCGGCCAAGGCACAAGCGGCCCTGATCGAAAAGATGCAAACGGAAGAACTGTTAACAGAAGAAGAATGGGCGTACTTCAAGCGCGGCCGTAACGCCAACAGCTACACCCACGCCAAGAACACCAACGTCTTGACCTACCGGATGTCGACGGGCTTTGAAGCCTTGATCGGCTACTTGCGCTTAGCGGGGCAAGAGGACCGGTTGCAAACGATTATCCAGTGGTGTATTGCCCACGTGGAAAAGGGGGATTTGATTCGTGCCAAGTGAAACACCAGAATTCATCATCGGCCGGCACCCGGCCGTGGCCGCGCTAAAGGCAGACCAAGAAATCAACAAGGTCTTTATTCAAAAGGACCTCCATGCCGATGCCATCGCGACGATTATCAAGTTGGCCAAGGAACGCCACTTGGTGATCTCGACGGTGCCGAAAAATAAGCTCGATCAAATGACCAACAATGCCAACCACCAAGGGGTTGCCTTGGCGGTGGCGGCCTACCGCTATGCCACCGTAGATGACTTATTCGACCGGGCGGCGGCTAAGGATGAGGCGCCCTTCTTCTTGGTTTTGGATGAACTGGCCGATCCGCACAATCTCGGGTCGATCCTGCGGACGGCGGATGCGGCCGGCGTCCACGGGGTAATTATTCCTAAGCGGCGGGCGGTCGGGTTAACCAGTGTCGTGGCTAAGACCTCGACCGGGGCGATTGAACACGTCCCGGTCGCCCGGGTCACCAACTTGGTCCAAACCGCCAAGGAGCTCCAGGACCGGGGCTTATGGCTCTTTGGTACCGATATGCAAGGGACCGACTACCGCCGCTGGGATGCACGTGGGCCGGTCGCCTTAGTGATCGGTAACGAAGGCAAGGGGATTTCCGCCTTGCTCAAGAAGACCTGTGATGAGATGCTGACGATCCCGATGATCGGGCACGTCCAAAGCTTGAATGCCAGTGTGGCAGCCAGCCTCTTGATTTACCAAGGTTATAACTCCCGTCACCCCCTGTAAGCATTACCAACTGCGTTGCCGGCTGCAGTCGGGGCGCAGTTTTTTGATTGGTTAAGTGACGGAAGGGGCGTACAATAGGTAATATTGATAACGGAAAGGGAAGATGAAATGACGACCGAACCATTTGAAGTACCAAAGAATGAAGAGCTGGATCGGGTAGTGACCTTTTTTAAGGCCTTTGGGGACAGGACCCGCTATTTGATCGTCACGATTTTGGCCGAGGGACCGCTGACGGTCAATGAGCTGGCGGAGCGCCTGGGGATTTCCCAACCGGCGATGTCGCACCAATTAATGATTTTGCGCCAGGCCGGGGTGGTGATCGGCCAGCGCGATGGTCGCTATATTTACTACCAATTAACGGACCATCACGTGTTGACGATTTTGCGCCAAGTTCAAGCCCACGCCAGTCAGGGTTAGGCGACGATCCTTGCTAAATGTTTCGGCATGGGTGGAATGTTGCAGTTTAGGGATTGCCTAAATGCCGGGGGCATGGTACATTATAGGAAACATATTCATATATGTTTATATGTGAATGGAAACGATTTTAAAGAAAGAGGGAGAACGCAATGAAGTGGCAATTGCAGAATTTGAATTCCGAGCAACGCCAAGCGGGGGCCCGGGCCGCGCTCAGCGCACTGTTATTGGCGGTGAGCTTGTTAGTGGCCATGCCCAGCCTGCTAAAAGACAGCCTCTTATTGGTGGCGTATGTGTTGGTCGGGGGTGAAATTTTAGCGGCGGCAGTCAAGAACCTTCGTCACGGCCGGTTGTTTGATGAAAACTTTTTGATGGCGATCGCGACGATTGGGGCGCTGTTGATTGGCCAGTTTGCCGAAGCGGTAGCAGTGATACTCTTTTACCAGATCGGCGACTTCTTTCAGGATTTGGCGGTGGCCAATTCTAAGCAGTCAATCAGTGCTTTACTTAAGCTCCGGCCGGACTTTGCCAACTTAGTGGTCGGCCCGGATAAAATCAATCCGGTCAAGCCCGAACTCGTCGCCGTTGGTGATTTGATCCAGGTCAAGCCGGGCGAAAAGGTGCCCCTAGACGGGCAAGTTGTCGCGGGTGAATCCTACCTGGATACCGCGGCGTTGACCGGCGAAAGTCAACCGGTCTTGGTAACGGTCGGTGAGGAAATTTTAAGCGGGACCGTCAACCAGAGCGGGGTCTTGACCCTGAAAGTTACGAAGGCCTACGGGGAATCAACGGTCGCTAAGATTTTGCAGCTGGTGGAAGCCGCCAGCGAGAAGAAGACTAAGGTCGAAAACTTCATTACCCGCTTCAGCCGGATCTATACCCCGGCGGTAGTGGGGTTAGCCGCCTTAGTGGCGCTGGTGCCCCCCCTGGCGTTAGGGGCAGATTGGGGGACCTGGTTCTACCGGGCGCTGAGCGTGTTAGTGATTTCGTGTCCCTGTGCCCTGGTGATTTCGGTCCCACTGAGCTACTTTAGCGGGATCGGGGCGGCCTCCAAGGTGGGCGTCTTAGTCAAGGGCAGCAACTACTTAGACGTCTTGAATCAGGTTCAAACGATGGTCTTTGATAAGACCGGGACTTTGACTAAGGGCCGCTTTACGGTTAGCCAGCTGCTGCCAGTCCACGGCAGTTCTGCCGACCTGTTAAAGTTGGCGGCCCTGGCGGAACAAGCCTCGCCGCACCCGATTGCCAAGGCCCTGGTCCAGGCCGCCAACGTCAAGGGCACGGCCGAAGCTCCTGAAGAACTGGTTGGTCGGGGGATCAAGGCGACCTACCAGGGCCAGGTCCTCTTGGTCGGGAACGCTAAGTTGATGACCGAACAGGCCGTGCAAGGCTTTGCGCCCGTCCAAGCTACGGTGGGGACGGTGGTCTACGTGGCCCTGGCTGGCCAATACCAAGGGGCGATTGTGGTAGCTGATACCGTCAAGCCGGACGCCAAGGCCACCCTGGCTGGTTTAAAGGCCAGCGGGATTGGCCAAACGGTGATGTTGACCGGGGACAATCAAGCCACGGCTCAGGCTGTCGCCGCGGAGCTGGGGGTCGATGAAGTCCACGCCAACCTCCTACCGGCCGATAAGTTGACCCTCGTCCACCGCTTGCAGCAACGCCGCCGGGGCAAGGTCGCCTTCGTTGGCGACGGGCTCAATGATACCCCGGTCCTGGCCGGCAGTGACCTCGGGATTGCGATGGGGGGGCTGGGATCAGACGCCGCGATTGAAGCCGCCGACCTGGTCTTGATGCATGACAACCCGAGTGCAATCTTGCAAGTGCGCCACATCGCCCAAAAGACCCGCCGGATTGCCCAAGAAAACATCGCCTTTGCCCTGTTGATCAAGCTGGCCTTCCTGGCTTGCGCAGCCTTTGGGGTAGTTAACCTCTGGGAAGCGGTCTTTGCTGACGTGGGGGTCACCTTGATTGCCGTCTTAAACGCCCTGCGGCTCTTGGTGGGGGTGAAGCAACCGGCGGAAGATCCGACCGGTCCGGCCCGCCCGCAGCCGCAAATGGTGAACCAAGAATTAGCTTAAACTGATAAACCGGTCGTTACCCCCAGCGCGGGTGAGCGACCGGTTTTATGTATGTTATAATACTCCTGAAAACGATTACAATAAGTGGAGGGGATCAGATGGCAGACGGTGAAGTAAGAGCAACCTATCAGCAGTGCATTGCTGAACTGGACCGGCTGGGGATCAAGTATACCGTGGTGGACCACCCGGCGGCTGAAACGACCGAACAGGCCGATCACTACATTGAAGGCTTGGAAGGGGCCCGCACCAAGACCATGTTTTTACATGATAAAAAGAAGCGGCACTACCTGGTGATTATGGATGACCGCAAGCGGATGGACTTCAAGGCCTTTCAGGAAATCAGTGGGGCGAAGCGAATTTCAATGGCCAAGGATGAAGAAATTACGGCGGAACTGGGCTTGCGGCCCGGGATCATCTCGCCCTTTGGCCTGATGAACAATCAAGAAAAAGACGTCCAAGTCTACATCGATCAAATGGTCCTCGACCAGCCGATTTGGACCTTTCATCCCAACGAAAATACCCACACGATTTTCTTGGCCAACCAAGACGTCCTGCGCTTTATTGAAGCGCACGGTTTTAGCTACCAAGTGATTGATTTGCCGGCATGTTAAAAAGGCTCTCGACCTGTCAGCAGACAGGCGGGAGCCATTTGGTATCAGGTTACTTCAAATCACCCTTTTGAATAAAGAAGAGTTTAAAGTTCTTTGCGTAGTTATAATCGATCCGTTTGCCCAAGAGCCAACGCTTGAAGTTCATATCCGCGGCGTAGCTAAAGGTCGTGCCCCATTGGCCCTTTTGAATCAAGGCCTGGGCAGTTTGCTTAGCGGCGTTGTCTTTAGCATACTTCAGGAACGTGCCCTTGGCGACCCCGAGCCAGACTTGGTATTTGCTTTCGTCCTGGTTGGCGTAGAGGGTCGGCGCGTCCTTGAGGCTGCCTTCAATGTAGTCTTGGACCGGGAAGGATGGCATGGCGTTGCCATTCAAGGAGACAAAGAAAGAACTGCGGCCCTGGCGGGGGTTGAGGTCAAAGACCTTATAGGTGTGATCGCGGGCGTCATACTTAAAGTCAAAGTTGACGTAGCCGGTGAAGTTGACGGCTTCCAAGAAGTGTTGGACTTGTTGGTAGAGCTTTTCGTCGTAAGCCGGCAGGATTGCCACGTAGTTCCCAACGTTGGCCGGGTTGCAATCTTCCAAAAGCGGGTGGCCTAAGCTGAGCATCTTAACCTGGTGGTATTGATCCACGTAGGCGTTCATCGTCCGCATGTTACTGTCGTCGCCGGGGATGAACTCTTGCAAGATCAAGTCCCCTTGGTAAGGGCTAGCTTCGTAGATGATCTTCAAGACTTCGCGCAGGCGGGCTTGGTCATTGATGATGTAGGCCTTTTCGTAGCCCGCAAAGTTCCCCTTGTGCCATTCTACCGCGTCAGCCGCCTTTAAGGCCACCGGGTAGTCAAAAGGCGAGACGTAGTTAGCGTAATCGAGGTCCGGTGGCAAAATCGCCGTTTTCGGGTAGGGCAGCCCGTACTTTTCGCAGACTTCGTAAAACTTTTCCTTGTCGGTTAAAGTGGCAATCGTTTCGTAGTCGGCGTAGGGGCAAATCATGTGTTCCGCCAAGGCGGCCCGGTTCTTAGCGACCAGTTCCGTGTAGTCGTCGCCGCACGAAATCAAGAGGACCGGCTTGCCGGTGGCTTGTTTGAATTGGTCGGCGGCCTTGATCAACAGGTCGCAAAAGACAGCTGGCTCTTGCAAGTCCGGGTGGACGTGAAGGTTGACGATCTTCGAGTACTTCGTTGGGGCTAATGCCGCCCGGGCAAACAATTCCGATTTGATGCCGTAAGTGGCGTGAATCGCCCGCGCCATCCCGTAAGCGTTAAAGTCACTCCCTAAGACCAGGGGGATAAATTCTGCAGTCATATGTTTTACTCCTTCAGGCGGAGGCTATAAGGTGCCCGCCGCGAATCTAAATTAACATTTTCCATCATAAGCCTTTGCGCAGGCTTTGACAAACCAAGCGCCGAAAAAAATCCGGCCGTAACCTACGCACCGGATTTACCATTGTTATTTGCCGGCCGCCGCATCGATCGCGGCGATGGCGGCCCCGCGGAAACCGTGGGCTTCGAGGGCGCTGACCCCCTGGATCGTCGTCCCGCCCGGCGAGGTGACTTGGTCGCGCAAGAGGGCGGGCGCCAGGCCCGTGGCGGTAGCGAGACTGCCGCTCCCCTTGACCATGCTGGCGACGACTTGGTAGGCGGTTTGCCGGTTTAAGCCGTGCTTAACGGCAGCGTCAGCAAAGGCATCCATCAAGACATCGACAAAGGCCGGTCCGCAACCGCCCACCACCCCGATGATATCAAGGTCAGCTTCTTTGACTTTAATCACGTCGCCGAGTTGGTCCAACAGCTCAGTAATGGTGGTGGTTTGCGCAGCCGTCAGCGTAGATCCTAGGGCTAAGCCGATCGTGCCGGCGTTGACCGCCACCGGGGTGTTAGGAATCATGGCCGCTAAGCCGTGGTTGGGTAAGGCCGCTTGCAGGTCGGCCAATTTAACCCCCGCGGCAGCCGAGATGAGCAAAGTGTCCGCTGGTAGGTCCGCCAGTTGGCGTGCGACGTCTAACGTGATGGGGGCCGGGGTCGTTAAGATTACGACAGCGGGGTGCTTAGCGATTAAGTCTGCTGGGGTGTGAACCAGTTCGATTTGGTTGGCCGTGGCAAATTCGCTGACCCGGGGATTGACGGGATTTAAAGCGAGCAGTTCTGTTTGCCCCGCGGCTTTGAGCCCGGTTAAAATGGCGCTGCCCATGTTGCCAGCGCCGGCAATTGCGATTTTCATTCGTTTTCCTCCTCATTGACTTTGACGTAGGCGGCATTGATATAGCCGGTGGTTTCGGTTTGGTACCAGGTAACGCCATTTTCATCGGTTACCCGGGCAATTAAGCGCAACGGGCTGCCGTTGGCAAGTTTGGTTTGGCTGGCGCCGTATGGCTTTTCATAGGTGTCGACCGTCCGGTGGGGCAAGAAGTCCACGGTTGCCGGGACGTGGTTTAACTGTAAATACGTCAGATCCACAACCGACGGGGTTGGCGCATCAGCTTGGAAGGGATCATCATTAACCAACCGCATCTGGGCGTCATCAAATTTGACCCACTGATCAGCATTGACCTGGTACCAAAATTCGCGCGTGGTGGTCGCCACCCGTTGGAAAGTTTTAACGTAGATTCCGGCCGGCAGGGTTTCGGTCAAGGGCATCCCCGCGACTTGATCGTAAAGTTGGACCGGGGTCTTCAGGTATAAGTAGAGCTTGACGTTTTGAATCTCGCCCCAGGTTTGCTTCCGGTAGTAAAAACAAACGCTTTTAGCCGTCGTATCAAAAGTCCCGTGTAAGGTCCCGGTGGTTTGAATCAAGGTGTAGTTAGGAATCGGCAGTTTTTTAATTTCGTAACTTTGCCCGAGGTGCCCCCGGAGAAGCTGGGGCAGGCGAAGGTTGTTATTGTTATCAATGTCCCGGTAGTAAATCCAGATTGGGTTACCGGTTTTAAATTCGTCTTTCATATTATTCACCCCAATATTTGCGTGGTTTGCTTTAAGTATACCGCTTTAACGGCCGCTTGTCGCCCGCTGGCTTCCCTTTTGCGGGAAAGTGATTTAAAATAAGACATTAACTTTAGAACGGAGGAAACAGAATGCAGCAGCGTGCGCAGATCCGGCGGTTGACCCGCCGGAGTTTATTGTTGGTGTTAATTGTGATTCAAGATTTGGTGCCATTCTTGGGCAATCTGCCGGTGGGGCCCTTGTCAATCACCACGATGCCGATTACCGTGGCTGTGATTGCCGCTTTGTTTGGGCCCTTAGAAGGGACGTTGGCTGGGGGCGTTTGGGGGGGCTTGACCTTTATCCGCGCCTTTGTTTACCCGAGTAGTGCCCTGGCGCCCTTGCTCTTTACCAACCCCTTGATTTCGGTGGTTCCGCGGCTCTTAGTCGGCTTGGTGGCGGGCGTGGTCTTTGCCCTGATCCGGCGGTGGGGAAAAATTGGCTTGGCGGCGGCCCTGAGCGGCTTGGTAGCGGCCTTGACCAATACCGTTTTAGTGCTTGGTGGCATTTACCTCTTTGCCAATACCCCGCAAGTGGCTGCGGGTTACCACGTTGATCAGGCCCACTTAGGGGTGGCCCTAGCGGCGATCGTTGGGACCAACGGGGTGGCCGAGGCCCTCTTGACGGCGTTGGTCGTGCCTTTATTGGTGGTTCCATTATGGCGCGCTCTGGGGCGCAATAAGCAGGCTTAGGCTCGTAAAAAACAGCGGTTGGACCAGTGTCCAGCCGCTGTTTTTGTTTACTGTAAAGTGAACCGATTTACTACTTTCTACTATATTATATGCTCAGCCTAGGAACGGAAACTTTCTTGCCACAGGCCATCAAAGAAGTGCTGGAGAGAAATCTGACTCTTCGGCGCTTCCTCATTGCGTTGTCGCTGCATTTCGCTATGGACGTTTTGGTATTCAAAGAGGTTGTTGGCGTACTCTAAGAGGATTTCGTTTTCCGGGTAGTCGATGCACATCGTGGCCAGGTTGGTGATCCCGGCCTTTAGCGAACGGCGAATCCGCTGGAAGACGACCTTTTTATCGTGTTCGGTCATTTGCAGGTCCCGTTCAAAGTTGATGCTGGCAAAGTTGACGTTTTGGTCGACCATTAATTTGACGATCCGGCGGATATCTTCACTACCGGTTTCGGCGGCGATTCCCAAAAACATCAAGACGGAGTTGACGTGATCGATTCGTTTGCGTTGCGCCGATTGCGGCCGTTGGTAGGAGGCCGGGCTGGCGAGGGCCAATTCATAGATGGCCGCCAGCCGGTTAGTCATGTTGACGTACCCGCCAATCAGCTGGAGGATGTGCTTGACTTCAATTGCTTGCAGCGGTTCGTTTAAAACGATGTCGATCTTTTCTTTGTACGCCGCTTCTTTTCGAGCGGGCGTCAATTTGGTCCCGGTGAGAATAAAGCGCGGCCGGCTGTTAACTTCTTTTAAGCGGCGCACTAGTTCAATGCCGTCATAAGGGGTCAAATCGGTACTGACAATCATGATGTCGACCCGTAATTCCAGCAAATCCAGGTAAGCCTGTGAAGCTGAGGCGGTTTGGCCCACGACATAGTTGTCAAAGCTGCGCTCGATCAACTCCGCGAAGAGCTCACGGTTGGTTGGATTGGGGTCGGCAATGTAGAAGTTCATAGCGTACGTTGCTCCTTTTTTAAACACATTTGAATTTTCTTGAAGCAATCGGAAAAAGAGCGCTTCCAAGAATCGAAAGTAAAAATATTCACAGAGCTCCGGGTTCATTCAATCTTGCGTTCGATTATGCATTTAGCGCAAATAAACCCGACAGTCCAGCTTGCATTTTAGCACATTTTACAAAAAAAATTCCCCGATTTTGTGAGCAATGCGCAAAATAATCGTCACTTTAGGAAAACGCTTTCTAAAATAATACTTGTAAATAAAGTTGTTACACAATCTTAGGAGGATATAGATCGATGGCTTTTAATTTACGGAATCGTAGTTTTTTGACGCTGGCTGATTTCAACACCCGTGAAATGGAATACATGTTGAACTTGGCTGAAGACCTGAAGAAGGCAAAGTACGCTGGGACGGAACAACAAAAGCTCAAGGGCAAGAACATTGCCTTGATCTTTGAAAAGAGTTCTACGCGGACGCGGTGTGCCTTCGAAGTTGGGGCAAAGGACCAAGGGGCACACGTAACTTACCTCGGCCCATCTGGTTCCCACATCGGTTACAAGGAATCCGTTAAGGACACGGCCCGCGTGTTAGGTGGGATGTTCGACGGGATCGAATACCGGGGCTTCTCCCAACGCAACGCTGAAATCCTGGCAGAATACTCTGGGGTTCCGGTTTGGAACGGTCTGACTGATGAAGACCACCCAACGCAAGTTTTGGCGGACTTCTTGACGGCCAAGGAAGTGCTGAAGAAGGAATACAAGGACATCAAGTTTGCCTTT
This sequence comes from Limosilactobacillus ingluviei DSM 15946, assembly GCF_001435775.1. GTDB lineage: Bacteria > Bacillota > Bacilli > Lactobacillales > Lactobacillaceae > Limosilactobacillus > Limosilactobacillus ingluviei. The sequence continues at coordinate 32,075 of NZ_AZFK01000001.1, forward strand.
GTTGGTGACGGCCAAGACAACGTTTCGAACGCTTTGATGCTGGGGGCCGCTGTTATGGGGATGGAATACCACGTGGTAACGCCAAAGGAATTGAACCCAGAACCAGAAGTGCTCAACAAGGCGCAAGCAATCGCTGCTAAGACCGGGGCCAAGATCGTTGTTTCCAATGACATCAAGGAAGGTGTCAAGGGCATGGACGTAATCTACGCCGACGTTTGGGTATCCATGGGTGAACCTGACGAAGTTTGGGAAGAACGGATCAAGCTGCTCAAGCCTTACCAAGTTACCAAGGAAGTTATGGAAGCAACCGAAAATCCAAATGCGATCTTCGAACACTGCTTGCCAGCCTTCCACGACCAAGAAACTGGTGTTGGTAAGAAGATCTTTGAAAAGTACGGCTTAAAGGAAATGGAAGTTACGGACGAAGTCTTCGAAAGCGAACAATCCGTTGTCTTCCGTGAAGCTGAAAACCGGATGCACACGATCAAGGCTGTGATGGTGGCAACCTTAGGTGAATAATTAGGAGGACTTGTAAATGGCAAAGGTAGTTGTAGCATTAGGGGGAAACGCCCTGGGCAAATCCCCAGAAGAACAATTGGAGCTCGTGAAGAACACGGCAGCTTCATTGGTGGGCTTGATTGACGCGGGTCACCAAGTGGTGATCAGCCACGGGAACGGTCCGCAAGTTGGTCAAATCAACCTCGGGATGAATTTTGCCGCTGAAAACGGCAAGACGGCGGCCTTCCCATTCCCAGAATGTGGGGCCATGAGCCAGGGTTACATCGGCTACCATTTGCAACAGAGTCTTCAAAATGAGCTGCACAAGCGCTGGATGAAGAAGAACGTGGTAACGACGGTTACGCAAATCGCCGTTGACCCAACCGACCCGGCTTTTGAAAACCCAACCAAGCCAGTCGGGGACTTCTACTCCAAGGAACAAGCGGAACAAATCGCGGCCGAAAAGGGCTACACCTTCGTCGAAGACGCAGGTCGTGGTTACCGGCAAGTTGTTCCATCCCCACTGCCAAAGAAGATCATCGAACTCGACAGTATCGAAACCTTGATCAACAACGGTGACTTAGTCATCGCTGGTGGTGGGGGCGGGATCCCGGTTGTGATTACGGATGACGGCCTGCAAGGGGTCCCAGCCGTGATCGACAAAGACCGGTCCAGTGCCTTGTTAGCTGACAACATTGACGCAGATAAGCTGATTATTTTGACGGCGGTTGACTATGTTTACATCAACTTCAACCAACCAGATCAAAAGCGGCTGGAAAACATCTCTGTCGATGAAGCGAAGGAATACATGGCAGCAGGCCACTTCGCTGCCGGAAGCATGTTGCCAAAGATTCAAGCCTGCCTGTCCTTTGTTGAAGGACACCCAGAGCGTGAAGCAATCATCACGTCCTTATCCGGACTGGATGATGCTCTGGCCGGCAAGCTTGGGACGGTGATTCACGGTTAATCACCCCTGATGTGATTCTCTTAGTTACTTTGAACTCAATAAAGAGGAGTGTAGTATTATGACTAGTCCGATCCACGTTACTTCTGAAATCGGCAAGTTGAAGACGGTTATGCTCCACCGGCCAGGTCGTGAAATTGAAAACATCACGCCTGACTCCATGGAACGGCTGCTCTTTGATGACATCCCATACTTGCCAATTGCCCAAGAAGAACATGATTACTTTGCCCAAACGCTGCGGGACCAAGATATCGAAGTTATTTACTTTGAAAAATTGGCAGCCGAAGCCTTAGCTGACGACGCAGTGCGGCAAGAATTCTTAACCCGGATGGTAGCTGAATCAGGTTACGTTGCTGGGGCCACCCACGACGCCTTGATCGCTTACCTGTCCGCTATGACGCCACAAGAAATGGTCGACAAGATCATCGAAGGGGTCCGGGCTGAAGAAATCGACATCAAGCACGCTGACTTACAATCCGTTTCTGAAAACACGGATTGGCCATTCTTGATGGACCCAATGCCAAACGCCTACTTCACCCGGGACCCACAAGCGTCCATCGGGGAAGGGATCTCCATTAACCGCATGACCTTTGCTGCTCGGCAACGGGAATCCTTGATTACGGAATACATCATCAAGCACAACCCACGCTTTGCCGGTAAGGTGAAGGTATGGCGTGACCGGAACCACGACACGCACATCGAAGGTGGGGACGAATTGGTATTGTCTGACCACGTCTTGGCCATCGGGATTTCCGAACGGACGACGGCGGACGCAATCGAAGACATCGCAAAGAACCTCTTTGCTGACTCCGATTACGACACGGTAATTGCCATCTCAATTCCACACAACCACGCGATGATGCACCTTGACACGGTGTTCACGATGATCAACTACGATCAGTTTACTGTTCACCCGGCGATCATGGACGACAATGGCCAAATCGACACTTGGGTTCTGCACCCAGGCAAGGATGGTGAAATCACGATGGAACACCACACGGACATCAAGGAAGTCTTAAAGAAGGCCTTGAACAAGTCAGAAATCGACTTGATTCCAACTGGGAACGGCGACCCAATCGTTGCCCCACGTGAACAATGGAACGATGGCTCCAACACTCTGACGATTGCGCCAGGGGTCGTGGTAACCTACAACCGGAACTACGTATCCAATGACTTGCTGCGTGAACACGGGATTTTGGTTCACGAGGTTCGCTCGAGTGAATTATCCCGGGGTCGTGGTGGTCCGCGGTGCATGTCCTGCCCAATCGTTCGTGAGGATCTCTAATTATCCTCAATCAAGCGGAGGTGATCCGATGGTACCAACGACTACCACGGGTCAGCCCCGCTTTTTTTACCCACTGAATTACGTTAAAGTTAATTTGCCTTGGCCGGGTTGATTCGCCCGGGTAAGGTCAGCAATTATTGATTGATCCATTTGACTTTGAAAAATAACAGAATCGAGGAATTTGAAAATGGAAAATAAAAAAGGGATTAGCCGGACGGAGCTGATCGCCCTGATCGTCAGTTCCTGTATCGGGACGGGGATCTTTGGGATCACGACTAACGTTTCCATGGCGGCGGCCCCAGGGCCAGCCCTCTTAGCTTGGCTGTTTGTCGGCTTTGGGATTTTGATGCTGGTGCTGTCGTTGAACAACTTGTCAAACAAGCGGCCCGACTTAGAAGCGGGGATCTTCTCTTATGCCGGGGCCGGCTTTGGTCCCCTGGGGGAATTTATCTCCGGGTGGTCCTACTGGCTGTCGGCATGGCTGGGGAACATTGCCTTTGCGACGATGCTGATGAGTTCCTTAGGGACGTTCTTGCCAATCTTCAAGGGGGGCCAAAACCTGCCTTCGATCATTGTCGCGATCATCTTCTGCTGGCTGTTGACGATCTTGGTTAACCAAGGGGTGGAAAGTGCCTCGTTCATTAACTCAATTGGGACGGTCTTCAAGATCATCCCACTGGTCTTGTTCATCATTTTGATGGTCATTTCCTTTAAGGGCGGCATCTTTACGACCGACTTCTGGGGCCACGTGGCCAATAACTTCTCCAAGGGGACCACGACCGGCTCCGTTTGGGAACAAATGAAGGGGACCTTGATGACCTTGATTTGGGTCTTCATCGGGGTCGAAGGGGCGTCCGTGATGGCGCACCGGGCCAAGACCCGTTCACAAGCGGAACAAGCTTCGATCATCGGGTTTATCCTCTTGCTCTTAATCTACATTTTAATCTCCATCTTGCCATACGGGACGCTGACCCGGGCCCAATTAGCAGCTGGGACGCAACCAGCCTTAGGGAGTGTTCTGGAAGCCGTTGTTGGTCACTGGGGTGGGGTAATGATTAACGTTGGGTTAATCATCTCCACGATTATCTCCTGGTTGTCCTGGACGATGTTGCCAGCCGAAACGACGATGTTGGTCGCCGAAGACAAGGCAATGCCAAAGATGTGGGGGAAGGTAAACGCCAAGGGAGCACCAACGGCTTCCTTGATGATTACCGGGGTCTTACAAACGATCTTCCTCTTCTCCTTGCTCTTCACGGAACAAGCCTACACCTTTGCTTACTCCTTGTGTGCGGCCGCGATCCTCTTCTCCTACCTGCTGGTGGGGCTGTACCAAATGAAGTACAGTGCTGAAAACCAAGAATGGGGTCAATTCACGATCGGGCTGCTGGCCGCTGGGTTCCAATTTGCCTGCATGATCTTGGCAGGTTGGCAACAAGTGCTGCTGGTTTCGATCAGTTTCATTCCTGGCTTTGTCATCTACTGGCAATGCTGCAAGGAAGAAAACCGCAAGATGACGACAGCCGAAAAGACGGTCATCGTCCTGGTACTGGCACTGTCCGTGCTGTCGATCTTCCTGGTGGCGAACGGAACGATCCAAGTTGGCTAAGTGAGCAACGCGCTCTTTAATCTACTGACTTTAAAATTAACGCGCTAAAAAAAACAGGATGCCACGCCGGCATCCTGTTTTTTGAATTGAGAAAGCCTCCTGACCATGATTGGCCAGGGGGCTTTCTTGCTTAGTTCAGTTTTGCATTGCGGTTAGTCGGTGGTGGTCACCGTCCCATCCGTGGATGGGGTTAATTGATTTTGACTGGTTTCGGCGGTTACGATAATTTGGCCTTCGTCATCCAAGGCGGCTTGCAAACGGTGATCGTTGTTGTGTTCTAAGACAAAGTCGGCCACGTGGTCTTCAATTTGTTCTTGGATGACCCGCCGCAACGGCCGGGCCCCCATCTTCGGGTTGTAGCCCAGGTCGACCAACTTTTCTTCGACGGCTTGTGGGACCGTGACGTGTAAGTCGCGATCAGCCAGCATGTGGTTGACGTCGTCGATCATCAAACCAACGATCTGCATCAAGTCCGCCTTGGTTAAGGCGTTGAATTCAACAATGTCGTCAAACCGGTTCAAGAATTCTGGCTTGAAGTAGTCGGTCAGCTTGTCCATGACGGAATTAGTATGGTTAGCTGCTTCTGCCCCGAAGCCAACGCTAACGACGGCGTCACCAGACCCGGCGTTGGAGGTCATGATAATGATCGTGTCTTTAAAGGAAACCGTCCGCCCTTGGGAGTCGGTCAGGCGCCCGTCGTCTAAGATTTGCAAGAACATGTGCATGACATCCGGGTGCGCCTTTTCTACTTCATCAAGCAAAATCAGGCTGTACGGGTGCCGCCGGACTTGTTCGGTCAGCTGCCCAGCTTCTTCGTAACCGACGTAGCCTGGGGCAGCCCCGATCAACTTGGAAGTCGACGTCTTGTCCATGTATTCAGACATATCAAACCGAATCATTGCGTCCTTGGAGCCAAAGAGCTGCTTAGCCAATTGCTTGGCCGTTTCCGTCTTGCCGACCCCCGTTGGGCCAACGAACAGGAAGCTGCCAATTGGCCGTCCCGACTTGTTGAGCCCAATCCGGTTCCGCCGGATGGCCCGAGCGATCTTGTCGACCGCTTCGTTTTGGCCAATGACGTGCTTTTCCAATTCTTGATCTAAGTCCCGGAGTTGGTTTTGTTCTTGCTTTTGCAAGTCACCGACCGGAATGTTGGTCTTTTCTTCGACAATGTGTTCCATATCGGCCACGTCCACGACGGCCTCGTCAGTCACCTTATTTTCTTCGGCTTCCTTCTTGGCCTTGGTTAATTTTTCAACTTGGTCCCGGTAGAAGGCGGCCTTTTCGTAGTCTTGACTTTCAACGGCTTGTTGCTTGTGGGCTTCGGCGGTGTGAATTTGATTTTCAATGGCGTTGGGATCAACGTTCTTGAGGGTCAAATTCTTCCGGGAACCTGCTTCGTCCAACAAGTCAATCGCCTTGTCCGGCAAGTAGCGGTCTTGGATGTAGCGGTCGGACAATTTAACGGCTGCCACCAAGGCGTCGTCAGTGTACTTGACGTGGTGGTAATCTTGGTAGCGACTCTTGATTCCTTCCAGAATCTTAATCGTTTCTTCCACGCTTGGTTCTGCGACTTCCACTGGTTGGAACCGCCGGGCCAAGGCGCCGTCCTTTTCGATCTTGCGGTATTCGTTTAAGGTCGTGGCCCCGATCAGTTGGAATTCACCCCGGGCTAAGGCGGGCTTTAAGACGTTGCCGGCGTCCATGCCACCTTCAGCATTGCCGGCCCCCATGATTTCATGGATTTCGTCGATGAAGAGGATGATGTTATGGTTCTTGGAGACTTCATCGATCAATTGTTGCATCCGCTTTTCAAATTGGCCCCGAATCCCGGTGCCTTGTACCAAGGAGACTACGTCCAAACGAATGATTTCCTTATTCGCTAGCTTTTCTGGCACTTCACCAGATACGATCGCCGTGGCGAGCCCTTCGACGACGGAAGTCTTTCCGACCCCGGCTTCCCCGATTAAGACCGGGTTGTTCTTAGTCCGCCGGTTTAAAATTTCGATGACCCGGTGGATTTCTTTATCCCGTCCAATGACCGGGTCGATCTTGCCTTGGCGGGCCAGGTCGGTCATATTGATCCCGAATTGACCTAAGACGCCTTTCCCCCGGCGGTTATTGCCGCCTTGGCGTTGGCTTTGGCTGTTGTTGGCCGCTTGATTTTGCATGTTGCTCATTGCGTTCATAAAATCATCCAGGTTTGCAAACCCAAAGGCATTATTCATATCACTACCCCCATTTAACATTTGCATTTGTTGGTTTTGTAATTTTTCATAACAGCTTTGGCAGAGGTCGATCTGCATCTTTTGGCCGTTCATCATCATCTGAAGATGAATTGTTGCTTGGTTTTGCTGACAGATTTGACATTTCACTGTATGGTTCCCCCTTGCCGGCGGTCAATTTTTTGACCTTTCTTGACTATTGGCTCTAATTATACTGACTTTCGGTTTGAAAGCAAGTAATTAGTGTTCCAGTTTTTGTGAACGGTTACCTAAATTTTAGCACTCATCAAGACTGAATGCTAAAGGAGGAATTCAGGAATGTGCTAAAATCTTAAGTGATGAAGAAAGGGGGGATGACATGGACTACATGGCAGAATTAGAAGCCTTGCGGACGGGAAAGCGGGATGAATTGGTAATTACACCTGCCGAATTTATGGCCTTTCAAGTGGCTTACCGCGAGTACCAGTATAAGACCCAAATTGTGGGCGAAGCGCATCGCGGTGGGGAAGTTCATTATCACCGGCAAGTAAATGAAGAAAATTAAGTTCTCTTGTTAGCAGACTTAATTTGGCTTGGGCCGGCCGGCTTTCTGGAATTCGGTCGGGAAGTTTCTTGTATTTACCGCTTACAATTGCTACAATTGGTTTTAAAGGTGCGTGTTGGTTGAGCTTGCCAATACGAACAACAATCTTTATTGTGCTAAGGAGACTGATTACAATGGAAAAACGCGATTTTAACATTACTGCTGAAACTGGGATTCACGCCCGCCCAGCTACGATCTTGGTTCAAACTGCTTCAAAGTTTGCCTCCGACATTACGTTGACTTACAACGGCAAGAGCGTAAACCTGAAGTCTATCATGGGGGTTATGTCCCTTGGGGTTGGCCAAAACGCTGACGTTACCATCTCAGCTGATGGGGACGACGAAGCAGAAGCAATCGCAGCAATTGCTGAAACGATGGCCAAGGAAGGCTTGGCTGGCTAAGATGTCAAAATTACTCAGCGGGATTGCCGCCAGTGGTGGAATTGTGATTGCACCGGTGCACCTGTTGGGGGATGCCAAAGGGCCAGTTGAACAGCAAATAACAACCGATGTGAATCATGAGGTCGAACGGCTTCATGATTCTTTTCGTATTACCGCAGATGAACTGACCCAAATCTCCCGGCAAGCCAGCGCCAATTACGGCAATGAGGTCCAAGAGACCTTACAAGCTCAACTGGCGTTAATTAACGATTGGCAATTTCAAGCGACCCTCAGCCGGCGGGTGGTGAGTGAAAAAATTACCGCGGCCAGTGCGGTACAAGCCTACCTGGACGAACAAGCTGGGCTGACCCCCAGTCGGGCCCAGCAAGCCCGGTTGACCAGCTTACAAGATGTGGGCCATCGCTTGCTTGGCCACCTCTTAGACCGGCCAACGATGCCCCGGTTGGATCACCGGGCCGTGATCGTCGCCCATCAGGTCAGTCCCAGTTTGGTGGCCAGTTTTGATCCCCGGTTAGTGGCGGGGGTGGTAACTGATCAAGGGGGCGCAACGGCCCATTCGGCCCTGTTAGTGGCCGAATTGGGGTTGCCAGCGGTAGTAGGAACGCATTCAGCAACTACCCAAGCCGCTGAAGATATGGTGGCGATTGTGGATGGTGAGCATGGCAAGCTGATTTTGCAACCCACGCCCCAAGAAATTGACCACTACCAGCGCTTGGCTGCGCAGTATCAACGTAAGCAACAAGAATTAGGCGCCTTGGCGACTGCGACGACTGTGACTGCGGATGGTAGTCGGTACAAAATTGCGGCCAATGTAACGTTGCCGGCGGAATTAAAACAATTGGCGCAAGCCGGGGCCGAAGGGATCGGTTTGTACCGGAGTGAGTACTTGTTTTTAGATCCGGCCCGGCCCGTTACGGAAGAGGAGCAAGTTGCCGCGTATAAGGCGGCGTTGTTGGCCATGCCTAAGCACCGGGTCGTGATTCGGGTTCAGGATCTGGGGGCTGACAAACAGCCAGGTGCCAATTTAGTCACTGACCGGGGCATTCGGCGGCTCCTGGCGGACCCGGTGATCTTACGGACCCAGTTACGGGCTTTGTTGCGCGCGTCAGTCTATGGGCAATTGGCCATCATGTTTCCCTTTGTTGCGACGATCGATGAATTTCAGCGCGCGTTGGCGATTTTGGATCAGGAAAAACGAAAGCTGGTGGCGGCTGGGCACCCGGTTGCCGAGCAGCTTGAAGTGGGGATGATGATTGAAACGCCCGCCGCGGTTTTAATGGCCGATCAGTTTGCTAAATACGCGGACTTCTTCAGCATCGGCTCCAATGATTTAGTCCAGTATCTTTTTGCAACGGAACGGACCACCTCACCACTAAACCACCACTACTCCGTATTGAACCCAGCGGTTTTGCGGGCAATTCGGCAGGTGATCCAGGCGGCTCATGCCGAGGGGAAATGGATCAGCTTGTGTGGTGAGATGGCAACCGTTAAGTTAGCCCAACCGTTATTGTTGGCCATGGGCTTGGATGAACTTTCGGTTCCCTTGGCGGCGATTTTGCCGTTGCGCCAGTTGATTCGCAGTTTATCGGTCCGGCAGCTGCAACCGCTGGTCAAAAAAGCGTTAGCCTTGGAAAATGACGATGAAGTTGCCGAATTAGTCGAAGCATGGTTGGCCAAACAAGCTCCGCAGGCAGGTTTGAAGCAGCCGGATTAATCAAAATATAGGTCTGGTTTGCCAAGGCTCAGATTTCCGTTTAAAATGAAAAAATCAGACTAACGATTGAAATGAGCCCGGCCGACCGGACCGGAATTGATAAAGGAGAGGGCAGCTTGAAAATCGGTTTGTTTACAGATACGTACTTTCCGCAAGTCAGTGGCGTGGCAACGTCAATCAAGACTTTGCGGGATGAATTAATCAAGAATGGGCATGAGGTCTATATTTTTACCACAACGGACCCCGCGGCCCCACATTCCGAGCCTGAAAAGGGGATTTACCGCTTTAAAAGCGTCCCCTTTATTTCCTTTACGGACCGGCGGATTGCCGTAACGGGCTGGCTAAAGGTCTTGCGCGTTGCCAAACGCTTGCAATTGGATATCGTGCATAACCAGACGGAATTTTCCTTGGGGATGATGGGCAAGCTGGTGGCCAATGAATTAGGGATTCCGTGTCTGCATACTTACCACACGATGTATCAAGACTACTTGCACTACATTGCCAACGGGCGGATCCTAAAGCCCCGCGACGTGGCCCGGTTAGCGCGGTTGTATATGCGCAACATCGATGGGGTGATTGCGCCAAGTGAGCGGGTTTTAGATACTTTGTTGGGCTATGGGGTGGAAGCTCCCATCAAAATTATTCCAACGGGGGTTAACCTGGATCGCTACCAACAAATTGATACCCCGGCCCAACGTTTGGCCCGCCGTGAGCAATTGGGGCTGGATGCTGCCACGCCGGTGCTCTTGTCACTAAGCCGCCTGGCCTTTGAAAAGAACATTCAAGCCCTGATTGCGGCTTTACCGGATATTCTCGCGGTTCAACCAACGACGCATTTGCTGATTGTGGGGGACGGGCCGGCGCGTCCCACCTTGGAACGGCAGGTCCGGGAAATGAAGCTGACCGAACACGTTACCTTTGTCGGCCAGGTTGATAATGATGAGGTGTATCATTATTATCAATTGGCGGATGTCTTTGTCTCGGCGTCAGATTCCGAATCGCAAGGGTTGACTTATGACGAGGCCTTGGCTTCTGCCTTGCCACTGGTAGTAATGAAAAGTGATTATACGGCCCACTTGCTTGATGATCCGGCGATTGGACAAGTCTTTCAGCAACGGTCGGGCTTGGTGAAGGGGGTCTTGTACTACTTGCAAAAGCCAGCGGTGCCCGAAGATTTACGAAAACGCCAGGCGAAGTTGCACGAAATTTCGGCGACGGTTTTTGGCCAACGCGTGGTTGAATTTTATCAGGAGTGTCAGCAACGCTTGGCCCAAGAGCACGCCGCTCATAATCCGCGGTTGCGCTTGCCGTTTATGAGGAGTAAATAATGTTAAAAATCACCATGTTTTCACAGGCTGATTCCGTAAAGGGGCAAGGGGTCGGCAGTGCTTATAACGAATTGATCGCGTTACTAAAGGAACGGTTTGCTGATGAATTCGATTTGGCCATTAATTCGTGGCGGACAACCGATATTAGTCACTATCATACGATTAACCCCTCTTACTTTTTGTCGACCTTTTCGAGGCGGCGGGGGCGCAAGATTGGCTATGTCCACTTTTTGCCAGAAACATTAGAAGGTAGTTTAAAGATTCCCCAACCATGGCGGAGTCTTTTTTACCATTACATCATTGCCTTTTATAAGCGGATGGATCACTTGGTGGTGGTAAATCCGGCCTTCATTCCGCCACTTGCCGCGTACGGAATTCCTAAGGAACGGATTACGTATATTCCTAATTTTGTAGACGCGGAGCACTTTCATCCAGTCAGTGCCGAAAAAAGGCGGACCTTGCGGCAAAAGTATCAGGTGCCAGCGGATCAATTCGTGGTCTTTGGCAGCGGCCAGCTCCAAGAACGAAAGGGAATTTTTGATTTCATTCGGTTGGCAAAGGCTAATCCAGACGTCCTGTTTATTTGGGCGGGCGGCTTTTCCTTCGGGGCGATGACGGATGGCTACAAGCAGTTGAAACAAGTTGTTGAAAATCCGCCGGCTAACTTGCGCTTCCCGGGGATCGTTTCTCGACAGGTAGTGGCGGAATACAACAATTTAGCCGACCTGTTTTTATTGCCATCTTATAATGAATTGTTCCCAATGTCGGTCTTGGAGGCTTTTAGTTGTGGGACCCCGGTAATGTTGCGGGATTTGCCCCTATATCGTTCTATTATTGATGGTTATTATCAGCCAGCCGCTGATCAAGCAGCGATGCAAAGCGCCTTACGCGAGTTAATTGCTCAGCCGGACCAGTTGGCCTATTGGCGGGCCCAAGCACAGTTGGCAGCCCAGCGCTACTCAAAGGACCACCTGGCCAAGGTGTGGGAAGACTTCTATCAGTTGCAGGCAAAGGAGCGTTAAGATGTCGCGAAAAAATTGGTTCGTCCTGGTATTGATGCTGTTGGGCGGGTTGGGAATTTTTGCTTTTTCCCTGCGCCATACGAACCTGACGCAATTGGGCGTCGATTTAGCCCACTTGCGCTGGGGATGGTTTGCCGTTGCGATTGGTTGTATTGTGCTTTACCTAGGGCTCGAAGGGGTGGTTGTAAAGATTTTTATGACGGATCGCTACCCGACCTTTACCTGGAAGAACGCTTTCCGCTTACCATTGATTGAGCAATTGTTTAACGGGTTAACCCCATTTTCGACGGGGGGTCAACCAGCGCAACTGGTGGCAATGCTGCAAGCGGGGGTCGAAGGGGGAATGGCCAGCTCGGTTCTCTTGATGAAGTTTGTCGTCTTTCAAGCGATGATTGTGGTGAACTTTATAATTAGTATTGTCATTGGGTTTCATTATATTGCGGAAAAACTGCATGCGTTGTCACTGCTGGTCCTGTTTGGGTTTACAATCCATTTGGGCGTCATTGTGGCCTTGTTAATGGTGATGTATTGGTACAGTTTTACCAAACGAGTGACGAATTTGGTGCTTTTGCCGGTCCGATGGTTTGGCGGGGAGCATCGTTACCAACGGTTAGGGCACAAACTGAATCAGAAGATTGATACGTTTTATCAAGAGAGCGTCAAAATGAAACGAGAATACAATAAACTGGGGAAAGTTGCAGTGGTAACCCTATTACAACTGTTAGCGTACTATATCATTCCCTATTTCATTTTATTGGCGTTAGGCGTGACTGGGATTAACCTGGTGATGGTAATGAGCTTGCACGTTTTGATTTTTATGATCATTTCCTTGTTTCCGATTCCGGGGGGCACTGGCGGTGCTGAGTACAGCTTTTCGGTTCTTTTTTTAAGTTTTGTTCATTCCCAAAGCAAGTTAGTGTTGGCCATGTTCTTATGGCGATTATTAACCTACTACTTTGGGATTTTTGCGGGGATGATTGCCCTGATGATTAAACCAGATAAGGTTGCAAATTAGCGAGTAACGGTTAAGTTGCTCGTTTTCTTTTTTATCAGGCCGTTGTTTCAGGTACAATGAAAAGTGAGGTGAAGAAAGTGGAATCAAGGCTGATTAAAATTATTCGACGCTTGCAAGCAATGACCGCCGTTCGGGGAACCGCTCCCCAAATTCGCGAATTTACGCAATTTGGTGTTTATGTATGTGAGGTTAGTTATCAACCAACGCGGCAAGAATTCATCGTCCGACGGGTACGTCAACAAGAACAATTGGTGTTTGATGATCTCGATTTAGCAGCGATGGAAGTCTATGATTGTTTATATGATTTTCGTCACACCTTTTAAATGCGAATGAATTGTTTTTCGGGAGTTGCAATCCTAACGAATAAACGAACTTATTTCCTGGGTCAGGGGTTATAGTTAAGATAATAGAAAAACTCAAAAAAGAATTAAAAAGACGATTGACAGGAACGGGAGAACCCGGTATATTAGATATCGTTGTCACGGCAGTTAAATAAATCACTGCTGGTCAGCTCTAAACAATTTAAAAAAGTTGTTGACAGTGAGTTGATGATTTGATAACATATAAGAGTTGCTGATGCAGCTAATCAATCAAGAGCTTCAAAAATTAATTAAAAAA
>NZ_AZFK01000015.1 GCF_001435775.1 Limosilactobacillus ingluviei DSM 15946
GAACAATAGGCTTTGGCCACACGCAAAAAGCGACGAGCACCGCTCGCCGCTTTTTTACATAATCATAGTGTTTCACACACACCCAAAAGCCAACTTTATTTGGGGCCAACTCCAAAATTGACACACGACATATCTAAAAATATACGTAATTAAAAAAATAATTTTCACAATGTAAATTAATGATTTCCTCTTAATTTCGACGTTTTTAACCTAATTATTAAGCAATGTACTCACATGTTGCACATATTTAAAAATATCCCCTGTGTCAAAAATCACTACTTCCGGATAAAAGTCCCCTAACAATCATCGTCGCTCAGTTCTTAGTCCTTGGCCCAAGATAATCGCAATTACCAACAGGATGAAGCAAGTTAAAAATCCAACCTGAATTCCTACCCGCGAAGTACCAACACTGTAACGATGATCAGTTAAATTGACCATTGCCACCACCAATGCCATCCCAAAGGAAGCAAAAATCTGACGGGTGGTATTAAACACCGCCACTCCATCGGGTAATAACGACTTAGACAATTGCGACAAGGCATGTGTCTGGATGGGAATCAGAATCATTACAATCCCAAATTGCCGCACCCACTGCCAAAGTGCCACCTCAATCGGTCCAGCGTGAACCCCCAAAAAGGCCTGCATTGCCGTCCCTAATAAATCCACAGCAATGCCATACGTAATCAGCCACCGCGCAGGATACCGATCAAAAAAACGACCTGAGACGGGCGACAACAATCCTGTTGACAAAGCTCCTGGTAAAATCACCAGGCCGGTAACGACCGCGCTCTCCTTCATTACGTCTTGTAAAAGCAAAGGCAACAGGATAGTGTTACCAAACATGGTCGCCACCACCAATCCATTAATCCCAATTGCCAAGGCGTACTGCCAATTGGCCAAAACGTTCAAATTCAAGAAGGGGTGATCCGATTGACGTTGAGTTAAGACAAAGACTAGCCAAATCCCAAGTCCCAATAGCAAATTACCTAACACCGCCCAACTGAACAGCGGCTTGGTTCCTAAATCCGATAACCCCATCAGCATGCAGAGCAAGGCAAAACTACACGTTACCAACCCCACCACATTAAAAGCTTGCTGTTCGACTTTTGCCACGTGCGGCATCACTAGCCAAGCCAACAGCAACGATAAAAGGGTAAACGGCAACAACAAGATGAATAGATAACGCCAGCTTAAGTAATCTAAGATAAAGCCGGCCACCGTCGGGCCAATAATTGGTGAAAAATTGAACGCCAGTCCCACTAGCCCCATTACTCGACCACGATGATGTTTATCCGCAAAGGTCATCGCTAAGACATTTACCAAGGGCATCATTACTCCAGCCCCCAAGGCCTGGATCATCCGCCCGACGACTACGAGCCAAAAGCTCGGTGCCATCGCCCCAACCAAGGTTCCGAGTGCAAAGATGATTGTAAAGCCCAAGAAGAGATTTCGGTACGAATAACGCTTGATTAAATAAGCACTAACCGGGATCATTAACGCGTTCACTAACAGATAGCCATTAGTGACCCATTGTACTCGCGCTGATGAAATCCCAAAGACCTTCATCAGAACTGGCAAAGCTACATCGGTCATTGTTGAGCACATCACCCCAAAGAAGCACCCAAAAACCATAATTCCTAATACCAACCGTTGTCTTTTTGTCACGTCGTCGCTTCCCTTCTGCTTACCATCACTCCCGATAATAAACTTTCACGTGTGCAGTTGCAATCATATCCAACTTAATGCCTCGAAAACAAACTAATTGCATCAAAAAAACCACCACACCGTAGCGTGATGACCATAAGAAACAGCACATCGTAGCCATTTACTTCAAGCGTTGAAGCTTATGGTACTATTCTCAAAAGCCAGTTAACGAGCCCACTAGTCACGACTAATTTGTGACTCAAAAAGGGTGCGTCCACCACTGAGATCAGTGATGGGCGCACCCTTCGCATTTTATTTGCCGCATCGTGAATTAACTGGTAACAACTAGCCGATCACAGTATTTCTGAGCTTCGGTTTGGGAAATATTTTGGACATCAGCAATGGTTGCGACAATATCTGAAGTCGCCATCCCCCGCTTTTCTAGCGCCTTTGCCATGTCTAAAATTCCTGCTTCCCAACTCTTGCGCAACTCACGGCGCCGTTCTATTTGTTCTTTCATAAACCTCGCCTCATCCCCTTGGCCGTCGGGGTTGCTTGAATGGTGTGCTGGGGGTCAGCGTCCTTCACCCACTGAATCGTTAATTCTGGCAAGGCCCGCCGCAACAGCTCGGCACACAAATTAGGATTCGTCATTACCGTCCCGAAGATCGGATCGTCCTTGATCATCTTTTGCTGCCACTCAGCTCGTAAAGCCGCCCGTTCCAACGTTAAATTCTCTGGCATCATTTTCGTCTCCCTCAAAATTGCGGAACTAAATTTAGCCCCTATTTCTTATATACGTCGTGAAAGCGAAAATTCACTTTTCCATTTGACCTGCTGAGCGATAAATTTTCCAACAAAAGACGCGCCGCCCTTCCGTATGTGCAGTCACGGAAAGGCGGCGCGCCTTGATTAAGGTTGCATTTATTCTAGAAAGAGCGTGGTCAGATCATTGAGGAGTAACGTTATTACTTGATGCTGATGAAGTCAACTTTGAAGAGGTCAGCCAGTTGCTTCAATTGGGCTTCGCTCAGCGTTAAGGTCAAGACGGTGTGGTGGCCCCCACCGTAACGCATCCATTGCTTAGCCCCTTCTTCCAAGCCGACTTCTGGCGTCCACATTTGCTTAGCCACTGGCAGCTTCGGCATTTCAGCTTCTGGCGTCTTGCAGTCCACTGGGTAGCCAATGAACTTGTAGCCATCGTCGAAGTAGGACAGGGTAATGTCGTACCCCTTACCTTCAGCCCCCGTGAAGACGAGCCGGGCTGGGTCGTCCTTGCCCCCGATACCCAGTGGGTGAACTTCCACCCGTGGCTTGTCGGAAGCCAAGGTTGGATCGACTTCCAGCATGTGCGAGCCCATGATCGCTTCGTGGCCGGCCCGCAGATCAAGCGTGTAGTCTTCCATCAGGGCAGTTTGCTTGTTGTCGGCAGCAATCTTGAGCAGACGGGTCAAACCAGCCATCTTGAAGTCCCCTTCTGGACCGAAGCCGTAGCCGTCAATCATCAACAATTGGACCGCCAAACCTGGCAATTGTTCCAAGCCGTTTAAGTCTTGGAAGTTGTCAGTAAAGGCATCGTAGCCGTTGTCATCCAAGAACTTCTTGATCCCCAGGTATTCACGCAGTTGGTAACGCACGGAGTGAACGTACTTGTCGTGGTCGTTGTCGCCTTCGACCAGATCGTACTTCTTTTCCAAGTCGGCGTAAGCTTCGTCGATCGCTTCTTCAGAGATACCGTTGATTACATCAACCAATTCATTGATTGGGTAGTAGTCAACCGTCCAGCCCAACTTGATTTGTGCAGCTACCTTGTCACCTTCCGTCACGGCCACGTCCCGCATCGTGTCGCCAAAGCGGGCAATCTTGATGTGGAAGCTTTCGTTGTAGGCAATAGCAACGTGTTGCCAGTCCGCAATTTCCTTTTGGACCTTTTCGTCACCCCACCAGCCGTAAACCGAAGCGGCTGGGATGTGGAGCCGGGAATTGATGTAGGCGTATTCGCGGTCCCCGTGAGCACTTTGGTTCAAGTTCATGTAGTCCATGTCGATCGAATCGAATGGAATGTTGTTCAAGAATTGGGTTGCCAGGTGCAGCAATGGCTTTTGCAGCAATTGCGTCCCGCGGATCCAGTTCTTAGCTGGTGAGAAGGTGTGCATCCAAGTAATCACCCCAGCCACTTCATCAGTGAAGTTAGCTTCCTTCATGAACTTGGTAATGCTGTCCGCCGTCGTAGCAACCAGCTTGAATTCCACTGGGTAGTCCAGCTTGCCACTTTCGTTCAAGCTAGCGACGATTTCCTTAGCGTCCTTTTCAACAGCTTCTAGTGCTTCCGGCCCGTAGAGCGGTTGACTACCGACAACGAACCAAAACTTGTAATCTACATTCCGCATGATTGATAATCCCCTTTGTTAAAACTGTGCCTATGCCAATAAACACATTTTCCAAATCAACTTTCAAACTAAATCGCTTACAATTCGCATTGTAAAATATTTGTCCGGATAAATCAATACAAATTCTAAAATTGTTATTGATTTATTTTGATGTCCCTTGAGCTTCAATTTCTTCCAAGGTCTTCCCTTGCGTTTCTGGGACCCGGAACTTAACGAACAGAACCCCCAGGACACAAATCAAACCAAAGATGGCAAAGACGGCTTCTTGTGACATCGTGCTGGTCATGATCGGGAAGACTAACCCAACTAACCATGAACCAACCCAGTTCATGGATGACGCCAGCCCAGCAGCCCGGCCCCGGATTGACAGCGGGAAGATTTCCCCCACAATCACCCAGGTCAACGGCGCCCAAGTAAAGGAGTAAAAGGCCACATAGATACTCAAGAAGACCACGATCATCATCGGGTTAACATTTGGCACCATGTAGTGAATCAAGGATGGCAAGAGGAAGGACAGGGCCATCACAGTCCCACCCATCATAATTAACGTCCGCCGCTTAATCTTGTCAGCAATGGCGATAAACAGCAAGGAACCAAGCACTAAGATGACCCCTTGAATAATTGGCCACATCAAGGCTGAACTGGCCGCATTCCCGGTTGCCTTTTCAACAATCAGTGGAATGTAGTAGAAGATCGCGTTGGCCCCTTGGAATTGTTGGAAGGCAGCCACGCCGACCCCAGCAATTACCAGGTAACGGTACTTCTTGCTAAACAGCATCTTATAGCTAACATGTGCCGCCGCGGCTTTTTCTTCCTTAGCCGTTGCTTTGATTTGACTTAATTCCTCATCAATTTCTTGTTGCGTTGAGCGAATCATCCCCAACACGTGGCGAGCACTTGTCTCATCTCCATTTTGCAGCAAGAACCGTGGTGATTCAGGCAACCGCAGCACCCCGAGGAACAAGATGATCGCAGGTACGGCCGCCAAGGCCAACATCGTCCGCCAAGCCCAAGTGCCTGGCAAGTCCTTCAAAACAAAGTCCATGACGTAAGATAAGAGCATCCCCGACACAATCATCGTTTGGTTCAACCCGGACAGCCGACCCCGCATCTTAGCTGGTGCCATTTCTGACATGTAGGCGGGCACTAGGGCTGAGGCCGCCCCAACGGCCAACCCCAGAAACATCCGGACAATCACCAGGAATAAGGCCCCGTTGTGTGGTGCCACCCCAGACAGGATGGACCCCAAGGCAAAAATAATTGCTGAGTAAAGAATAACTTTCCGCCGTCCCAAGTGGTCAGATAATTGCCCCGCCAGGGCACCCCCGAAGATCGCCCCAAACATCACGGCTGAAGTGATCCAACCGACAATGGAAGCATTACCCGACAAGTTCCAGTCAACTTGCAAGAATGGCAAGGCCCCGGTCATCACCCCAATGTCATAACCGAAGAGAATGCCCCCGAAGGAGCCAAAGAAGTAAATAAATTTATTCGAGATAGTCTTATTCATATTCGACCTACCCTCCATAGAAATTTGTCCTAATAGGTATCGATAAGTCGTAAGCGATTTCATCAGATATAATAACAGACTAACCAAATAAATTCAATACAATTTACATACAAATTTAAAACGTTCCCTTACCCAAAAGAAAAAAGCCGTTGCTACCAACGACTTTCCCTAGTTCCGTTTCGCTACCGATTCATTGTAATGCGGTGGCATCTCGTATTTGATTGATTCGACGGGTTCTCCTTCAATCATTTTGACAATCATCGTCCCCGCGTCGAGACCCATCTTCTCCTTTGGGTGTTCCAGCGTCGTCAACCGCGGCTTAATGTAGCGGCCCAAGACAAAGTCATCACAACCAGTGACGCTGACGTCTGCTGGAATACGCAAGCCTAACGAACGAATCACGTCCATAATTTGGATCGCCAACTCATCGTTGTAACACATCACGGCCGTTGGGTGTTCGGGTTGACTCATAATCGTTGAAACCTGCTTCAAGACCTTGGTCATATCCTGTCCGGACTGGTACATAATCGTCTTGTTCAGGTACGAAATTTCCGGGTGGGCCATATAAGCATTAATAAAGCCCCGCATCCGGTGGGTCCCTTGCATGTCATCGACTTGGAAAATCCCCAAAATTCGTTGATGGCCTTGGCTAATCAGGTATTCCGTCATCGCCAGCTCGGCTTCCATATCCTTGGTTTCCAAAAACGGCACTTGCAGTTGCGGATAGTGCGCGTTGATAAATAAAGTCGGGATCTTGGCCGCCTCAATTTGTTGATACAGTTCAATATTGGGATCCGGCATCGCACTTTGGGTCGGCTCAATGATCAACCCGGCCACCTGATTGTCCAACATTTTCTGCAGGCTCTGGGCTTCTTTTTCCCGGTTATTGTGCGTATTACTGATAATCAACGAATATCCCCGGGCAGAAATCGCCCGGTCAATCCCGCTGATGATGCTAGGGAAAATATAATCGGCCAGGTGGGTGGTTACAACCCCAATCATCTTGTTATTGATCGTCCGTTTTTGCACGCTGTCTTGCCAATCATCAACGTACATCCCCCCACCTTGAATCCGATAAACATAGTGATCATTTTGCAGTTCACCAACGGCCCGCCGTACCGTATAGCGACTGACTTGGTACTGGGCCATTAAGTCCGATTCCGTTGGCAGCTTATCCCCCACCTGGTAATCACCGCGTTCAATGGCCTCTTTCAGTCCTTTTTTTACGATTTCGTATTTAATCTCCGCCATAGTACTCCTCAATTATTTTGCTTGATATGTTCTAGATCTTTTTATCATAACGCAACTAACCGCCTTTCTGCTACCGATCTGACGTTAAATAAAACATTAATAAAAAGAACTCACCCCGCCCCTGGCCAGGTAAGTTCTTTTAAACAACTAACTTATTCAAACTGGTTATGACCGCTTCGCATGGTCCTTGGAGTGCGCGTTGTTTTGCCCGTAGTAGGCGTTGGCGCCGTGCTTGCGGTAGTAGTGCTTGTCCAAGAGGTATTGGGGCAGGTGGGAATCACCCATCGTCATTTGCATCGTGTGATAGTCTTCTTCGGCCACGACTTCCAACACTTTCGCGTTGTAAACTGCCTTGGCAGGCGTGGCGCCCCAAGTAAAGGGTCCGTGTTGTGAAACCAGGGTCCCCGGGGTCGCTTCGTAATCAAGGCCCCGTTCCTCAAAAGTCTTGACGATCGTCTTCCCGGTGTTACCTTCGTAGTCGGCTTCGATTTCGTCCTTCGTCAGGGCATCGGCCGCCGGAATATCGGTGTAGAAGGTGTCCGCGTGGGTCGTGTTCATCGCTGGAATATCCAACTTGGCCGCCGCAAAGGCCACCGCCCACGGGGAGTGGGTGTGCACAATCCCGCCGATCTTTGGGAAGTGGTTGTACAAGTAGGTGTGGGTTGGCGTGTCGGATGATGGATTGTAGTCCCCTTCGACGACTTCCCCGGCCAGGTTCACCACGACCATGTCGGCCGGCTTTAATTCATCGTACGGCACCCCGGACGGCTTGATCACGTACAAGCCCTTTTCCCGGTCAATCCCGGAAACGTTCCCCCAGGTAAAGGACACCAGACCTAATTTAGGCAGTTGCATGTTGGCTTCGTAAACTTCTTGTTTTAATTGTTCGAGCATCTTTGATTCCTTCCTTAATCCAGTTTCATGGCTTCGCCCGCCGCTTGTTCAGCCGGCATGGCCTGCTTATAGTTGTCAATAAATTGTTCGTAACCCTTCACGCTGGCTGGTTCCGGCATCAGCGTGGCACTTTCGCTGGCGACAAAGACTTCTTGGTCGAGGTAATCGGCCAGGCTCTTACCACGGTTATCCGCAGTAAAGAGGGCCAGTACGGCCATCCCCCACGGGCCCCCTTGGCCGGCGTTGCTCATCACCGTAATTGGGGTATCTAAGGCGTCGGCCAGGGCTTGTTGGGCCACGACTGGGGTCTTGAAGAGGCCCCCTTGCGCCACCAGCGAATCGGTCTTAATGTGCTCTTCGCGCAGCAAAATATCCATCCCGATCTTCAGCGGGGCAAAGGCCGAGTATAGTTGGACCTTAAAGAGGTTGGCTAGCGAGAAGTTGCTGTCAGGCTTGCGGACCAGCATTGGCCGGCCTTCTTGGACCCGGGTAATGTTTTCCCCGGACAGGTAAGCAAAGTTCACCAAGCCCCCGGCGTCTTGTTCCCCGCGCAGGGACGCGTCAAAGAGTTTTTCGTACAGTTCATTCGGCTTGAGATCAACCCCGAGCAAACGGGCAAACTGGTTAAAGACGTTGGCCCAGGCGTTAATGTCTGAGGAGCAATTGTTGGTGTGGACCATCGCTACTGGCGCCCCATCTGGGGTCGTGACGACGTCGATGTCGCGGTGGACTTGGGTCAAAGCTTGGTCTAAGACCACCATTGAGAAGGCCGACGTCCCAATTGAGACGTTCCCCGTCCGTTTGCGAACCGCGTTGGTCGCGACCATCCCGGTGCCGGCGTCCCCTTCGGATGGGGCGAAGACGGCGCCAGCTTGCAACTGCCCACTTGGGTCGAGTAATTTGGCCCCGGCTGCCGTCAAATGCCCCGCCGTTTGACCAGCCAGCAAGACTTCTGGTAACAGGTCCTTAATGTGCCAATCAAAGGCCGCCACTTCCGGCAGGTTAGCAAACTGCGCCAACATCTTCGCATCGTAGTCATGGCTTGCTTCATCAATTGGGAACATCCCGGAAGCATCGCCGATCCCGGTGTTCTTTTCCCCGGTCAGCTGCCAGGTTACGTACCCGTCCAAGGTCGTCAGAAAGGCCAGGTCCTTGACGTGGGCTT
This sequence comes from Limosilactobacillus ingluviei DSM 15946, assembly GCF_001435775.1. Taxonomy (GTDB): domain Bacteria; phylum Bacillota; class Bacilli; order Lactobacillales; family Lactobacillaceae; genus Limosilactobacillus; species Limosilactobacillus ingluviei. The sequence goes on from NZ_AZFK01000015.1 coordinate 8,855, forward strand.
CGTGGTTTAAGATCGCTTGGTACAAGTGGGCAATGCTCCAGCGTTCTGGAATATTAAAGTCAAACAATTCCGTCAGCTTTGCGGCTGCTTCGCCGGTAATGTTGTTGCGCCAGGTCCTAAATGGCACCAGCAATTGGTCGTGTTGGTCAAAGGCCAAGTACCCGTGCATCATGGCACTGATCCCCACCGACCCCAGCTTAGTCAGCGCCACGCCGTATTCACTTTTGACTTCGGCTGCCAGCTTAGCGTAGCTGGTTTGGATCCCATCCCACACTTTAGCGAGTGGGTAGGTCCAGATATGGTGATCGAGTTCGTTTTCCCACACGTACGACCCGCTGGCCACGACTTGAAAATCATTGGTGACCAGCACCGCCTTAATCGTGGTCGATCCCAGCTCGATTCCGAGGGCCGTTTCCCCCGCTAAGATGGCTTGCTTAATTTGTTCGCGCTCCACTTGTCTTCACCTCACGTAACTTCCGTACAAATCGATATTTGTAATTAATTCATCTTAAAACAATTACATTTTATGATTTTTGTACGGACAAATCAATACAAGATGGCAAATTTATTGAAGCGGTTTCATTTCGTGATACACAAAAAGCCCGGTCGATCCCCCAAAAAAGGCATCAGACCGGGCTTTAGTGCCGAATAGCACCTAACCGCCAATTTCGACTGGTTGGTAATAAATCGTATCTGGATCTTGGGTGGCCAGAATAAATTCCTTAAATTGCGGCAAGGTATAGGCCACTTTGCCATAGCCAGTAGCAACAATCAAATGGCGCGCCAACGACCGCCGGCGGTACTGAGATACATAGGAGCGCGATTTCTTCATCCGTTCACTGACCATCGCAAAAGTGGGATTATCCGTGTCATGGCTACTAAATTTAAAGGTGACAGGGCCACCTTATCCGCCCGCAGTAAAAAGGTCAACCGATCGGCAGTTTGAACGTCTAGCACCAAATCTGGTAACCCGGTCATTAACGCAAACAAAGGAAGATCCAACCGTTTCATCGCACTGAATAGTTGGGCAAACTCGCGAATCACCGTCGAATTGTCGACCTCATCAATTACCACAACCACGTATTTTCCTCGTTGCTTAATCTTTTCCAGTAACTGGCGAATGACTACTTGATCACTGGCCCCCGGAGCTTGAAATTCAAGGGTAATCCCCGCTGCTGAAAGTAAACTTAACTTGGCCAACCCCTTCTTAACCGGATTGGCCGCGGCTTGCGCTAACTGCTGCTTTAGATCGTCAATCAAGGTTTCGTTATTCAACAAATCAATTACGCAACACTTGGGGTACATCTCCAAACGTAGGATTAAATGGGTTCGTTCGCAATCTGATCACTCCTTTTTAGATTTCTTTAGATTGTTAATTTAGTTTTAGATACTTTTAGACTCTTTTAGATTGTTTAGCAATAACTGCGCCCACCAAAAAAGTCCGGTAAGCTCCCCCACCGGACTTTCGGCTTAATCATCACTTCTGCACCCGTTGCAGTTGCTCAACCACCTTCAGCACCAAGCGTTTGGGCAAAATTGGGTAGGTCTTAGCCGTGGCTTGCATCCACCAGGGCAGCCCGGCCACGACATTGAGCTTACCTTGCAACATCCCCGCGTAACCAGCCTTGGCAATCACGGCCGGGTCGGCCCCAGTTCCAGGCGCAAAGAGCTTGGTGGCCATTAAATGACCAGCCGCCGCAAAGCCGGTCTCAATTGGCCCGGGCATCAAGGTCGTCACCGTCGCCCCCGTGGTCCGCATTTCTTGCCACAAGGCGTTAGGTCAAGTAGGCCTTGGTCGCAAAGTACTCGGCCTGTTCGGACCCCGGGAAAAAGGCCGCTGATGACGAGACGTTTAAGACCCGCCCCCGGCCGCGCTTGACCATCCCCGGTAAGAACAGCTTCATCAATTCCGGCGGCACCGCGGCGTTGACCCGCAGCATCGTCAAATCCGCTGCCAGACTGCGGTCAATAAATTTCCCCTGGCCGCCAAAGCCGGCGTTATTGATTAAATAATCGACCGGCCAATCAAAGCCCTGCACTTCTTGGTAGACCTGGGCGGCTGTATGTCCCTTGGCAAAGTCAGCGGTGACCGTCGCCACCCGGCTGGCCGGGCACTGGTGCTGCAAATCCGCCACTAGGCTGGCCAACTTCATTTCATTGCGGGCCACTAAAATCAAATCGCCCCCGTGTTGGGCGTGTTCAAAGGCTAAGGCCCGACCCAAACCGCCGGTCGCCCCGTAATCAGTGCCACTGTCATTGTGATTTCCCCTTTGTTTTGGTTATTCCCATTGTACGCCTGGCGTGGGCAGATTGTTTCGGTTTTCGCCGTTCATTTCGTATAATTATCTTAATTATGCGCTCACTTGCGCGGTTCGTAGAAAGGATGTCCATCATGCTCAACGCGGTTAATCACTTCTTTACCACTTTTGGCGCCAGCGTGATCGTGCCGGTGATGATCTTTTTGGTCGCCGGCTTACTGGGGGTGAAGCTGAAAGTCGCCCTGCAAAGCGCCCTGGCCGCCGGGGTCGGGCTGACCGGCTTTGGCTGGCTGATCAGTGCCTTTACCCCGGCCGTGACCAAGCTGATCAAGCAAATGGTCCAAACTACCGGCATTCACCTGCCCATCGTCGACCTCGGTTGGCAGACCGGCTCGCTGGCCGCCTTTGGTTCCACCGTTGGTTTGACCTTCTTCATCGGCGGGCTGCTACTGGAATTGGCCCTCTTTGCCCTTAAAATCACCAGGGTCTTTATGCCCTCCAACCTCTGGAATAACTTTGGTTTTATGATTTGGGCGACGATGGCCTATACCGTTACCCACAATTTGGGGCTCGCCTTGGGCTTGGCGACCTTTTTACTGTTGGTCACCTTGCTGTTAGCTGAAATCCAAGCCGATGCCTGGTCCACTTTTTACGGGATCAAAAACGCTACCGTCGCTGCGCCCCACAACATCGAGCAAGTGGTCCCAATCCTCTTGCTCGATCCCTTGTGGAACCTGCTGGGCTTTAACCGGGTCCACGTCACTCCGGCCCGCTTCAAAGCCCGCTTCGGCCTCTTGGGCGAGCCCACCGCCCTCGGCGCCTTGCTCGGCCTCTTGATCGGGATTTTAGGCAACTTGACCCGGCTAACCAGCTTGAGCGCCTGGGGGCAGATCGCCCAATTTACGATCCAACTCGCCGCGATCATGACGATCTTCCCGCTGGTGACCCAAGTCTTTGCCGGCGCCTTTGCCCCGCTGGCGGCGGCAATCGACCAGCGCCACCAGACCAGCGACCAAGCCAGCACGGACTTAACGGACCCCAAGCGCTGGTTTTTAGCGATTGACGATGGGGTCGGCTACGGCGAAACGACCACCCTGATGGCAGGAATGCTGCTGATCCCCTTGATGGTGGGAGTGGCCTTTCTTTTGCCAGGCAACCGGGCCCTGCCGGTCGTGGACCTCATCGCGCTTCCCTTCATGATTGAATCGATCGTGGCCCTGACCCGCGGCAATCTGCTGAAGATCCTGGCCACCGGGGTGGTCTGGTTCTCCTTAGGCCTGTACGCGGCTAGCTGGCTCGGCGATGTCTACACCGCCGCCGTTGCCCAATACGGGACGGCGCTGCCGACCGGGGTCGTTTTAATCACCAGCTTTAACTTGATTGCCCGGCCACTCAATGCCCTGATCTTCGCCGCTTTTATCTCGCAAAATCCGGTCTGGATCGGCCTGTGCCTGCTCTTGTATCTGATCGGCCTGGTCGCCTTGCGGACCCGGCGGCCACAAATCTGGGCCTACCTGCGCAAGATGGCCGCCCAAAATGAACCCGCGAAATAACCTTAACCCTTGGCCATCCGGTTTCGGATGGCTTTTTGTTTCCATTGGTGAAATTAGTTAACGTAATCCTTTAAATCCGTAAGTAACATCCCCACCGGACGGTTAGATGATGGATCAAAGCTAAAGATAATTAAGTTCGCTCCCATTAAATACTTATGCCACCCGGGGTCTGCGACCGGCTGCACTTATTTTCTCATCATATTCTCATTTAACCCTTTTAAAAAACCGCAAAACTCGCTATGATAACCCCACTTACTAAAAACGGTGTCCTCACCGCCGGATTGGAGGAAATTACATGCGTGAAATAACTGCGGCCCCAGGCTTTAATTTACCAGCCCGGAGTGAAAAACAAATCGCCAGCAATGTCTTAAAGGGTTCTTTGGGTAACCTGATTGAATGGTTTGATTGGTACGTCTACGCGTCCTTTGCCATCTATTTCTCCGGGGCCTTCTTCCCCGCCGGCAACCAAACCGCCCAGCTCTTAGCCTCCGCGGGCGTCTTTGCGATCGGCTTCTTTATGCGCCCGCTCGGTTCCCTGGTCATGGGGCGCTTGGCGGATCGCCACGGGCGGCGGACCGCCTTGACCGTTTCGGTCCTGATCATGGCAGCCGGCTCATTGATCATCGCTCTCGTCCCGACTTACGCCACGATTGGGATCTGGTCACCTCTCATCTTAATCGGCACCCGCTTGCTCCAAGGTCTTTCGCTCGGTGGAGAATACGGCACCTCGGCTACCTACCTGTCGGAAATGGCCAGTCCCCACCGGCGCGGCTTTTACGCCTCTTTTCAATACGTCACCCTGATTGCCGGGCAATTGTTGGCCCTGCTGGTGCAAATTGTCCTGCAAAAGCTTTACACCAACGCCCAACTCACCACCTTTGGTTGGCGGATTCCCTTTGCGATCGGGGCCGTCGGGGCGCTGGTCGTCCTCTGGTTGCGGCTGTCGATGGAAGAATCCGACCAATTTACCCGCCGCAACCAACACCAGGCCAACGCCGGCACGCTGCGACTCTTACTTCGCTACCCCAAGCAAGTCGTAATCGTCGTGATGATGACCTTGGGCGGGACGATTTGTTTTTACACCTTTACGACCTACCTGCAACAATTCATGATTAACTCAGTCGGCTTGGCCAAGGAAAAGGTCGCCTTGATCAACTTAGCCGCCCTCTTGGTCATGATCCTGCTCCAACCCCTCTTTGGGGCATTATCCGACCGGATCGGCCGGCGCCCGCTCTTGATTTTCTTTGGTTTGGGGGCCACGTTGGGAACGGTCCCGCTCTTTACCCTGCTAGGCCACGCCACCACCGGCAAGCAAGCCTTTGGGTTAATGGTGGTCGCCCTAATTGTTGTCTCGGGCTACACCTCAATTAATGCCATCGTAAAAGCCGAACTCTTCCCGAGTGAAATCCGGGCTCTGGGGGTTGGCTTGCCGTACGGGCTGACCGTGGCCCTCTTTGGCGGCACCGTTAACTACGTGGCCCTGTGGTTGCGGAGCCTCCACCACGAAAGCCTCTTCTTCTGGTACGTTTCGGCGGCGGCCTTCATCTCCCTGTGCGCGTACCTTTTCCTATTAAAGGGCCACCGCTCCCAATTTACAACCGAAGCCTAATTTAAACGCCGCTGGCTCCATCAAGCAAGGAGCCAGCGGCGTTCGGGTTTAATTTTGATCTTCTTTCCAGTGACGACCTTCATTGATCTTCATCTTCTTCGCGATCTCTTCATACGGGTCCATCCCCAGTTGGTCACACATGTAAAAAAGGTAGATCAAGGTATCGGCAATTTCTTCTTTTAAATGCGCCGTTTCTGCATCCGTCAGAACTTGGCCTTCGGGCTTCCACTGAAAGATTTCTAAGACCTCGCTGGCCTCCAAATTAACCGACAGGGCTAAATCCTTGAGGTTATGATAATCATCCCAGCCCCGCGCGGCGCGAAAGTTGCGCAAAATTGTTAACGCTGCTTGGTAATCCATTTTGTTCACCGCCATCCTTGTCATTTTTCTTCCATTATAAACCAAAAGCCCCCGGCGCATCAGGCACCGGAGGCTTCTGGTTTTGGAATATACGACTAAGTCTCGTCAATTAACCCCTTGACGAACTTGGGTCGAGAACGGCCTTATCACCCCGACAGACCTCTGGGACACAAATTCCCAGACGTTTAGGCAGATAAGCAAGCTCACTGCCATTAAGGACGACCAGGTTCTTCCTCGCCCATGGGGGTTCTCACCCGAGGGTGAGAGAAAACCGTGTTTTCTCCCAGCCTCTGTTGGTTTTCGAATATTACACAGATCACTTGGTAAATAACCACAAGCCTAGTGGATAAGTACGAACGAAGAACGACGCGTACCGTGTCAACCTTCGTCCTAGCTTATCCATCCGGCTTGCCGAGGAGATTATTTCCCACTCTCTTTTTTCTTAGTGCCGCTTGAAGGCCAAGCCGGCCCCGGTCAAAGCAGTCGTCAGCAACAGTCCCAGACTAGCCAGCAAGCCAGCTTGGGTGTTGGCGTGCGTTTGTTGCGCCGTCGCCGGCGTGGCCGCGACTTCACTGACTTTGGCCTTTACGTTCGTGGCCGCCGCTTGAACCACCGGTGCGACCGTATCTTGCACCGCTGTAGCTACGTGAGACACAGCAGGTTGGACCTGGCTGATGGCCGCGACTGGCGCCACGGCGGCTTCAACGATCGCTTGGGCGGCTGCCGTGGTCATTGGGATCACCACTGGCGCCACTGGGGTTACAACTGGAGCAACCGTCTTTGCGACCGGTGCCAGGGCTGGCAACGTTGCCGGCAAGGCTGGCGCTGGTTGTTCAGCCACCGCCTTTAACATCAGCAGGGCGGTCTTGCCAGGGGCAACCGTAATCACAATCGGTTGGACAGCTGGTTCTTCAACTTGGGCCTTCACGTTCATTAACTTCGTTTGGGCCTTAGCTAACTTCGCAGTCGCTGCCTCGGCTGCCGCTTGGGCTTGGTCAACTACCGCGGCCTTAGCATCCACGGCGGCCTTCAACAGTTGTAATTGGGCCGTCGCTGTCGCCAGCTTTTGTTCGGCCACCGCCAGGTCAGCTTGCGCCACCGTCAGATCAACCGGTGCCCCTTGTTGACTAGCCAGGATGGCCTTTAAGGCCGCCAGCTTCGTTTGCGCCGCACTGACTACCGCTTGGGCCGTCTTGACCGCGGCTTGACTGGCGTTAAACTTCGCTTGCGCCTTGGCTTGCGCGGCTTGTTGCGTCGCTAAGTTGGCTTGGGCTTGAGCTAACGTTGCTTGGGCCGCTTGTAAGGCCGCTGCTTGCGTCGCGTGCCCCGCCAGCAATTGGTCAACCTTAGCTTGAGCCGCTTGGACCGCCGCCTTGGCTTGCGCTAATTGAGCTTGGGCGGTCTTCACTGCCGCTCGGGCCACTTTGACCTTGGCTTGGGCTTGATTCAGGTTCGCCCGGGCCGTTTGTAAGGCTTGTTGGGCGGCTTGGACTTGCGTAGCCTTCACTTGGGCCGTTGCTTGAGTCAACTTAGTTTGGGCCGTTTGATAGTTGGCCTTGGCGGTAGCCAGGTTGGCTTGCGCGGCTTGCAAGGCTGCTAATTGCGCCGCCGTCGCGTGCCCAGTCACCGTCAAGTCCAGCAGCTTTTGCCCTAATACATTGGTCTTGCCGTAAACCGTGGTCGTCCCGAGGTTAAAGTGGAGCCAACCATCGTGGCCCACGCTGACCCCTAAGGCTTGTTGGTGGTCACCCGTAATCAATTTGGCGTTGATCAAACCGGTTAAGGATTCACTGTGGCCCCAGTTGGAATCCAAATCGTTAAAGAGCATCCCGACCAGGCCCTTGTAGATGTTTTCCTTGATTGCATCCAAGGTAACGGTGGTCTTGACCGTTTGCCAACCCGGCAAATTATTGCGGGCCATTTGGTTCCACACGATGTTGATACTTTCGTCTTCTTCCCAGAAGGTATTGAATTGATCACCGATCTTGTAGAGCGCACTGGTATCGTGGCCCGGTTCCGCGTAGTTGTTAAAGCCATCGGCATCGTATTGTGCCGCCACGGCCTGGGCGTAAGCCACGGAGCCTTCACTAACGACCAGTGGCGTCGTCCCCATCGCGTGGCGAATTTGGTTCAACAGGTTGGCCGTCCACTTGGTCAATTCCGTCCGCGTTGCCACGCTCATGTTAAAGACGTTGTCGATCACCGTGGCTTGGTCGGCCGCGTTGTGGACAAACTTGTTAACCTTGACGCTATCCCAATTGCCATTTCCAGCCAGCGCAATCACTTGCACTTGTTGCGCGGAAAGCTTCCCAGCCATAAAGTCCTTCAAAGCTTGGGCGTAACCCTTCGGCAGAACGATTTGGTTGGCATTATCCACGGCTTGGGCCTTCGCCACGGCAGTTTGGGCTTGGTGGTAAGCGACTTGGGCCGCGTTCAATTGCGCTTGGGCGGTCTTGACCGCTGCGGCCGCTTGGCGTTGGGCGGTTTGTGCCTCTTGTTGGGCCGCCGTTGTCGTCTTGACCGTTTGGGTCGCCGCTTGAACGTCACTTTGGGCGTCGGCTACCGCCGCATCAGCGTGGGCTAAGTCAGTTTGCGCGTTGGACAAGGTTGCGGCCGCTGCCGTTTGCGCTTGCGTGGTTGCCGTCAGCTTAGCTTGGGCGGCAGCCAAGGCCGGATCGTCCAAGGCCGCTTGCAGCTTCGCCACGTTGGCACTAGCGGTAGCGACTTGGGCTTGCACCGTTTGGGTCGCCGCTAGAGCCGTGTTAAGTTGGGCTTGGGCCGTGTTAGCTGCCGCTTCTTTAACCGTTAAGGCTGCTTGCGTGGCGGCGACAGTGCCGGCTTGTTGGCGCAGGGCTTCGTTTAACGCGGCCCGGTTAGCACTCGTCGTGGCCGCGGCACTTTGCATCGCGGCCACGGCACTGGCTTGGTTGGCCACGACTGCCGACGCATTGGCGACGACTGCCGCTTGGGTCGCGTAATCACTGGCTGCTTGAGCGTAATAACTTTGGGCACTGGTCAGGGTTGCTTGGGTGTTGACAACCGCATCACTGGCCTGGTTCACCGTTGCTTGGGTGCTTTCAACTGATTGGACTGGAGCAGCTTGGCTTGCTGAAAGGGGGGTGAGGCTATCAGCTTGCGCTTCCGTTTGGTTGACTGCTACACCGGCAGTCACCGCTGCCGCCAAAGCTGTTGCCGCCGCGAAATTCTTTACTGTCTTCTTCATGATGTTCACTCCTTAGTCGTATATTGAAATCCAAAACTTGTTTACGGTTCGAGTTTACTCATGAATATTTCATTTTCAGACTGATCATTATGCAAAAAGAATATTTTTCGGTTTTCACGTGACATGAAAGCGCCTTTCATGAATTTAAAGGTGATAAGATGTTTTTTCACCTCATGATTTTTTAATTTTCTGGTGATTAAACGCGCCAATGGTTGCCAAATCAACAATAATCGGCATTGTCAGGTGACAACCATTCTTGATGCGAAAACGCTTCACCCTTAAATAACGGCCGTTAAACCAAAAAAATAATAAGTCGGAAATTTTTCCCTTAATTTTTGTATTATATAATTTTTATTTCATATAAAAATTAAATCTAACGAACAATTTCGTCCTTGCGTGGTCAAATTGATTGCTCGTTAGTCGAAACCCTTGCTACGACTGACTTTTCGGCAGATAACCGAAAAGAGATTTATTTATCATGCGACACCAACCGATTTTTGTCCTGGTCAAAATATAAAAAATAGACTTATCGTCATTAAAATTAACGATAAGAATACTTTTTAACCTTGCATATCGGTTACACAACCAAGGACCATTAAAAACGTTCGTCCGTATTTATCCAATGACAACCAAACCTGGCAACTAGTAAAACGATAATTTAAACAGCAACAACAAAAAGCGCTAGGAAGCAACGCTTTCACCAACGTAGTTTCTAGCACTTTTACTCTCAATCTGCCTGGTAGCATGATTTAACTAACGTTTATTTTCACGACGTGGGCGATTGAACCAACCGCCTAATAACGTTAATGTTCCTAATAAGTTAAGCAGGACTGCTGACTTTGCCCCCGTTTGCGGCAATTGGTGTGGCTTTACCTGCTTTGTGTCACCGTTCTCCTTCGGGGTGGCTGCGTTAGCCTTTCCGAATCGTGTTGGACCTTCTTTGCTATCCGTACTCAACACCCCTGGAGTAATCAGTTCCGACGTCAGTGGATTATCATTCGCCGAATCTACTGGTGCTTCCGGCTTTAATGGTTGAACTGTCGGAACCACCCTATTTGCTGGATCTTTAGGAGTTATTGAAGTATTGGCTGCCATTGGTGTGTAGCTAACTACTTCGCGGTAGCTCAGCGCCAGTGGCGTAACTATTTTGCCCCCTGCTTCTTCACGATCCGCACGATAACCCGCGATCTTTGGTGTGGATTCACTGCTAAAAACAAATACTTCCGGCGACCACGAATCTGCCCGTACTTCTCCCGTAACTTTATCAACTACCATTTTTCTTGCAAACGTTACTGACTGAACTTTATCAGCTGGCGTTTCAACCCCTGCCCCTTGATAATGCACCGTTTGGGTTAGTGTCCGTTGGACATCACCAACTTCTGCTGGCCACTTTGGTCCCTCCGGATCGTTTGGGTTGATTGGCGTCCCGGGTTCTTGGGGTTTTTCTGGCGTGACTGTTTGTGTTCCGTGCTTGACGATCACGTTGTAGGTCTTGCCGTTGTTGCCATCGCCTAGTTCACCACCAACTTGCTTGGTGTAACCATCGTCAACCAGGACGTAACCTTGGTCACTCAACGTTTTCAGTTCGTCGGCCGTACTGTACGTTACCTTGTCGCCGTACTTCCCGTCGACCTTGTCGCTCGTGATCGGTTCGTTGCCATTGTCTTGATCCAGGTACCGCACCGTAAAGTTGGCATCCTTCTTCACGTAGGTCACTTTTGTATCCTGCGTTGGATCTTTTGGCGTGACTGTCTCTTCACTCGGCACGTAACCTGGTACATTTGGCGCTGGTTGATCCGGCGTTACCTTGGTTGGATCCTTTGGATCCGTTGGGTAACTTGATTGATCAACCCCCGGTAGCTCGTGACCGTCTGGGTCCACCGGCACGATCTTCCCGTTTGGCCGGTACGTTACCGTATCCGTTACGTTCAGTTCGTCCGGTGTGGCCGTCTGAGCCCCGGCAGTGGCTTTGTCAGCCGTGTAGCCTTTAACTACTGGCGTCGTTTCTGCCCCAAAGGTGTGATCCGTTGGCGTCCACGCCGTCGTGCTCGTCACTTTCCCCGTGACCTTGTCAACCGTCACCGTCCGGGTAAAGACGTTTTCAGCCGTTTGGGTCCGGTCAGCTGGCGTATCCTTTCCAGCCCCTTGGTAGTGCACCGTTTGAGTGGCCGTCCGTTGGACGTCGCCAACTTCCGTTGGCCACTTTGGCCCATCGGGGTCGTTCGGGTTGATTGGCGTCCCAGGTTCTTGTGGGTCCTCTGGCGTGACTGTTTGTGTTCCGTGCTTGACGATCACATCGTAGGTCTTGCCGTTGTTGCCATCGCCCAGTTCGCCACCAACGTTGCTGGTGTAGCCATCGTCAACCAGGACGTAACCTTGGTCACTCAACGCTTTTAATTCGTCGGCCGTATTGTACGTAATCTTATCGCCGTACTTCCCGCTGACGCTTTGACTGGTAATTTCGGCGTCGCCCCGGTCTCGATCTAGATACCGGACCGTAAAGCCGGCCTCCTTCTTCACGTAGATCACTTTTGTATTCTGATTTGGATCACTTGGTGTGACCGTCTCGGTACTTGGTACGTAGCCCGGCACGTCTGGCACTGGTTGGTCCGGAGTGACCTTGGTTGGATCACCTGGATCAGTAGTGTATTGTGGCTGTTTAACGTTTGGAATCTCACTCCCGTTTTCATTAATCGGGATGATCTTCCCATTTGGTCGGTACGTGACCGTTACATTTGAAAGGCCACTAACTTGACCAGCATCATTGATCTTTACCACGCTTGTTGCCATTTCCGCCACTTGTTTTTGATCCGCATGATAACCATCGATCACTGGAACCTTTTGTGCTGGTAGACTCGCGACTGCCGTTTGCCATGGGGTTGCTGCTACCCCCGGGTCGCCTTGCAACACCCGGGCATAATCAATTGTCACCGTTCGCGTAAAATCAGCTTCTTGCGTTACTGATGGCGGCAAAGTCGGTTCATTTGCTTTAAGTCCTTCATACTGATAGTTGATCTGCCGGCTGGCAGTTACTTTTTCACTCGTCTGAAGCAGGTCTTCATGATACGTCAAGGTTGGCTTATCATAGCTCACAAATTTTGACTTATCTAAAATCCCAAAACCAATCTGCGTATAATCTTTCCAAACCATATTCGGGTGGTCTGGATCCGCAGGATTGGCAGTTTGAATATCATCTGGATCACCTTGTGTATTCGGGTTTACCACCCCTAAGATAAAGCTAGCCTTACCTTGCGTTAAGAAAACAATTGCTTCGGCATTGGCAATATACTTATCAAAACCTTTTGAATAGTACACTGTCTCACTCAGTTGCTGATCAACAGGTCGGGTCGCATTAATTTTTTCAATTAATTGCTTTGCTCCAGAATTCCCCTGGCTAATGTCTTGCGGGGTCGGAATAATCTGCGAACCACTCGGAATAAACGCCGCCAAACTGCCATCAATTGGCTTCACAAATTCCGCCCGCGCTTTCAAGGCATCCAAGCCATCAATTGGCACTTGGCGATTCAAGGTATCTTGGGTAAAGTAATCTTCCCCTTCGTAAACCTTATCCGTTCCCGTTTCAACTAGGTACTTCGTCAATTTTAAAGCCGTAATCCGATCAAAGACGATCCCATTAGCTGGATCTCGAAAAATTTCATAAAACCCTTTGGTATTCACCCCCGCAAAGCGTTGATCGATGATTGGGTCAGATAATTCAATCACCATATCGTAAGAACGCTTTGTGTTCGCGTCAGTTAAAACTTTCGTCCACTTAATTCGCAACTTGGTATCAGCAGTAACATCATTTACCTGCAAGCGGACGGGATTATTTTCCATAAAATAACGCGGCTTGCCACTTTGGTCTGCCAAAACATTGAAGTTAGCATCCGTCAACGGAATTGGTTGTTCAACTTCCTGACCGTCAACTACTTTGACATAGGCAGCTTGAACCGCTTCAGCATCATTATGGTATTCAAAGCTGTTTTCTACGTATGCTTTGTCCGTAGCTTCAATTGCTTGATTGGGATTAAATTTTTCTGCTTGCGCTTGCCGTTCTTGCTCCCACTTTGCCAAGGCTGCCTGCGTGTTTTCAAGCTGCTCCTGCAAGGCAGCCGCTTGCGTTTGATAGTCTGTTGTTGTGGCGGTTACCCAGTCTTTCGTGGCTTGATCTGCAACCGTCACCTGCGGAGTCGCTTGCTCAACCGTAATCCCACTGGCCTGAGCTGCTTTGATTGCATCAAGCAATGCTTGGCGGGCGTTAACTAATGCCGCCCGGTCAGCTGCGGTCGTCGCTTCGTTTAAAGTCGTCTGCGTCGGGGTCTGGCTCGTAGAAGCAACTGGGCGTAAAGTAACTTGGCTTTTGTCATCCGATTGACTTTCTGCGTGATTTAAAACCGTTGCGTCAACACTGGTTGCTTCGGCAGCTTGAGCATGAATTGCCAAGCCATTCCAATATAAGAGACTGGCGACAGCAACTGAAGCAACCCCAAGACTAGTTTTCTTAATTGTGAATCGATTGACTTTTTTGGCAGTTTTGCGCATTTTTAAGAATGTGTTTTTCCGGCTAACCATAACTTTATGAAATATTCCTCTCTCTTTTTTAATTTCCAGATAAACAATTAAGAGGGTGATAACCCTTCGCTTCGTCAGACCGATGGAAATTATTTTTTATATTCAAAAAATCAGCAGTTTTGATTCTAGCTACTCATCTTTTAAAAATCAACCGTTTTACCAAATTTGTCTTATGACCCAACTGCCATTTTTTGCTCGGTATCGCTACTTTTTTCTTTTATCGTTTCATTTTTCTTCTATTTTACTTCATATTCCAATAAAAATATAAATACTTTTAAATCTATTTTATTTTGAATTGTTATTGACTTTTCGTCAGCAATGCCCCACTTCCTAACAATCTTTCTGCTTAATGGTGCAAATTCCACCCGCTAAATCCTCAACTTTAGTAAGAAAATGCTTAATAAACACCAAAAACCCCCACCAAGACAAGGCTCAGTGGGGGCTTGGGAAATCTTGAATTGTTAATTAGTGAAAAGCAATGGTGAACAAATTTAATTAACCTAGTTGTGACACTTCTTTAGTAAACTGGTCCCGGTCAGCATGGAAACCATTGCCAAGCCCAGGGCGGACATCCAACCAACCGCCGGGGTAGCTTCACCCGTTTGTGGCAAAGCAGCTTGGTGCGCTTGGTGCTTCATTGCCGCGGCCTGGGCTTCAACCCGCTTTAAGGCCGCGACTTGCGCTGCCTTCGCCGCTAACGTTGCTTGCGCGGCGTCAACCTTAGCTTGCGCGTCATTCACGGCTTGATTGGCTTGCTCTGCTGCCTGCTTGGTCGTTTCAACGTCCTTTTGGGCGGTGGCTACCTTTTCCTGGGCGGCACTAACCACTTGCTCTTGGTCCGTAACTGCCTGCTTAGCTGCCGCAATATTTTCACTAGTAGCGTTTTGCAGGTCGGTTTGCGCCTTGGCTACCGCCTTTTCCCCAGCTTGGACTGCCGCCGCATCCTTGGCCACTTCATTTTGCTGGTTGGCTAGTGCCCCTTGCGCGGCGTCATTGTCCGCTTGCGCCGCATCAAGGGCTTGCTTGGCATTATTCGCCTGTTGCGTTACATCAGCTAAAGAAGTTACCGCCGTACTAGCCGTATTTTCAGCCTTGACGGTTGGCGTTTGCACCGTTGCTGAAGCAGTTGAAGCCGGGGCGCCGGTTGTGGCATCGTCAGCGTGAGCCGTGGTCGCATTAACCGCGGCCCCCGTCGTTACAACGGCCGCCGCAACTGACGTAGCCGTCGCCGGTACTGTACCCTGTCAAGTTGACAGTCTGAAAAAATGAAAAATTGCTAGTCTTA
>NZ_AZFK01000016.1 GCF_001435775.1 Limosilactobacillus ingluviei DSM 15946
TCAGGTGAGATCGAATTTTACATAATTCGTTTCTCCACCTAAAAGGGAGCATATCATAATTGGTGCTCTTTTTTTGTCGGATTGAAACGGGGTTAGTAAATCCCGTCGTAAGCCTTTTGGTATAAGGCCACCACTTCTTCTTTGGTCCCCTTGCGTGGGTTGGAGAAGGCATTTCCGTCCTTTAAGGCATTTTCGGCCATTAATTCAAAGTCTGCTGGTTTGGCCCCAATTTCTTTAATCGAAGCCGGAATCCCTACGGCCTTGCACATTTCCCGCATTCCTTCGATCGCCAGGTGGGCCGCTTCAAAGGTCGTCTTGCCGGTCGTGTCGTAGCCCATGATTTGCGCTAATTCAGCAAAGCGATCTGGGCAGGCAATCAAGTTGTACTCTTCGACCGTCGTCAACAGCAAGGCACAGCAAATGCCGTGTGGCGCATCATACTGGCCGCCCAGTTGGTGGGCCATCGCGTGAACATAACCCAGGTTGGCGTTGTTAAAGGCCATCCCAGCCAACATTTCGGCTTCCACCATCTTGGTCCGGGCGGCCACGTTTTGTCCATTGGCCACCGCCTTAGGCAGAGCATCTTGAATCAATTGAATGGCTTCCTTACACTGACTGTCCGTAATTGGGTTGTGATCAACCGAAACATATGGTTCGATCGCTTGCACGAAGGCGTCCATCCCCGTGGCTGCGGTAATGGCTTGGGGAATCCCCAACATCAACATCGGATCGTTAAAGGAAACCAACGGAATGTTCCGCCAGGAAACTACCACAAACTTCAGGTGGGTTTCTTCATTGCTGATCACGGCGTGACGGGTTAATTCGGAGCCGGTCCCGGCGGTCGTATTAACGGCCATCAGTGGTGGCAGGGGCTTGCTTAAGGTTTCAATCCCGGCCAACTTGGTAATGTCATCGCCGTTGGTCAGAATAATCCCGATCCCCTTCCCACAGTCATGGGAGGAGCCCCCACCAACCGTGATGATCGAATCACAACCTTGGGCTAAGTACAGTTCCTTACCGGCTTTGATGTTGCGAATCTTCGGGTTTGGTTCCACCCCATCAAAGACCACGTAGTCAACCCCAGCTGCTTCCAAGGAAGCCAAGGTTTGTGCCACCGGCCCATTCGCTAACTTGGTCAGGCCCTTTTCGGTAACCACTAAAACCTTGGTCATGTTTAACATCTTGGCCCGCTCCCCGATCTTGGCGATGACCCCTGGCCCGAAGAAATTAACACTTGGCATTAAGAAATCAAATTGACGTTCCATTTTTTCACCCTCCAATTTTTCGGAAACGTTTTCATCGATCATTTTGTGCTTTTAATCACGAAAAATCAAGGGAATATCTTTACGTATTTTAAAAAACGGCCCCCATTCCTTGGCGCCGTTGCGTTCACAAAATTGAACTAATTTGTGATAATTGCCTTTTTTGCTAATTTTTTACGTTTCCCCTTATTTATGGTAAGGCAAGCCATTGATAATCGTAAAGGCCCGGTAAACCTGCTCACTTAAGACGACCCGCATCAGTTGGTGGGGCAGGGTGAAGCGCCCAAACGAAATTTGCTGGTTGGCCCGTTGCAGCACCGCCGGGCTCAACCCCAAGGAACCCCCAATCACAAAGGTAACGTCGCTGTTGCCATAGGTGGCTAATTGATTCAGTTCTGCCGCAAAATCTTCTGACGTCCGTTCCTTACCCTTGATAGCCAAGGCATAAACGTACTCTTTCTCCTTAATTTTAGCCAGGATCCGGGCCCCCTCTTTTTCCATCACCGCCGCCATTTGTGCGGGACTTAAATTTTCGGGTGCTTTTTCATCCGGGACTTCGACCACCTCAAATTTGCAATACCGGCCCAGCCGCTTCGCGTATTCGGCGATCGCCGCCCGATAAAACTTTTCTTTGATTTTGCCAACCCCGATAATCTTAATGTTCATAACTTCCTCCTTTTCAACAGGTTATCCACAACTTATCCCCAAGCCAGGGCCGATAGGGCCGAATCATTTTCCTTGAAACCTTTTTCATTCATCTGTTCCACGCAGAGTTATCCACAATTGTCCACACCAACAGCCGTTCGCCTCCGCTGCTCTCAACCCGCGTCATGACTAGGTTTCGAGTTCTTTAGTTCCTTTTTTATCCACTTATCCACGAATTTCCCGCCACGTTGTGGATAACTTTTCCCACCGTACTAAGCCAGTTTTAGCGCCATTCACAGCTTGTGGATAAGTCTGGGGATAAGTTCTCCACACCCCAGGGCTTTTGCCGCGCGCCCCTGGCGCAAAAAAACGCATGGCCGATCTGTTGGGATCCCTTCCATGCGCCCTATGTTCCGGTTAATTCGTTAATTTCGCCGTTGTGGTCCGTAATTGACCATCCCGATAGTAACTGATCTTGACGGTGTCGCCAACCTTAGCCTTGTACAGTTGGGTCTTTAATGCCCCAACGTTGGCTACCTTATGGTCATTAATCGCGACGACTACATCGTATTGTTGGAGCCCGGCGGCCGCGGCCGTCCCGCCATTTTCCGTTTCCATTACCACGACCCCGGTCGTTACCTTGGTTGGCAATTTCAGGACTGATTGACGTTGGGTCGGTTCCACCCGGCTTAAATTCAGGGCACTGACCCCCAGTGACGGCCGCTCAATCTTCCCGTTTTTCACCAGCTGGTTGATGATGGTCACTACTTCATTGCTTGGAATTGAAAAGCCAATCCCTTCCACACTGGTCCCGGAGCCATCCGACGACAGCTTCATCGAGTTGATCCCGATCACCTGCCCGGCCATGTTCACCAAGGGCCCCCCGGAATTGCCGGAGTTAATGGCCGCATCGGTTTGGATAACGTTGGTCGTGACCGCGTTGCTGGAGGCTTTTACGGCCCGGTTCGTGGCTGAAATGATCCCCTTGGTAACCGTGTTGGCATACTTGGTCCCCATCGGTGAACCGACCGCTAAAACATCCTGGCCGTCCTGCAGCTGACTGGAATTACCGAAGCTGGCCACGGTCGTCACGTTGGCCGCATTAATCTTTAAGACCGCTAAATCCGTCGTGGCGTCCTTGCCGACCAAGCTGGCACTGACCTTCTTACCGTTGCTTAACATCACCTTAATTTGCTTGGCCCCGGCGACGACGTGGTTGTTGGTCACCACATAAGCGGCTTGCCCGCTCTTTTTATAGATGACCCCGGATCCTTCGCTGGCTTCTGTTAAGCTGTCTTGCTTGGTTGCACTGTTCTGGTTGAACAAGTCGAGGGTCTGACTGCCCCCGGCTGATTCATACGTAATAATCGAAACCACCGCGTCTTTAACCTTAGCGTAGGCCTTCGTAGCTTGCGTGCTGTCCGGGGCCGCATTCTCTTTGACCTTGGCACTGCCACTCTGGTTTGACCCGGTTGGCACTTGGGTACTGGTATTTTCCCGCCACGCTTGCCAACCATGCGCAATGCCAAGGGTCGCTCCACCGCCAATCAGCCCCGCGGCCAGGCCCACCCCAGCTACTTTCAGCCAAAATTGATCCAATTTCATTAGCGTTCCTCCCACTATGTTAGTTGCTAACCCTAAAATCTTAGTCCTATTTTAACAAGTTTGCGTCCCCGCCCCTACTCAGCGGCTGAAATCTTATCAAAGGCTTAACAGTGCCGTCGGTTCGTCTTGGTCCGTATCTTGGAGGGTAAAATCGTGATCCACCCCGTAATCTTGGGCGCTTAACATCGAGGCGACCGTCAAATGAGCCAAGGACTTTGTGTTGTTTTCGTGACTGCGGTGCCCCAAAAAAACCGTCTTGGTCCGCACACCGATGACATCCATCAAGGCATTGGCCCCGTCTTCGTTTGACAGGTGGCCTTCCGTCCCTAAAATCCGTTGCTTTAACGGCCAGGAATAACGTTGCCCCGCTAACAGCATCTCGGGATCATGGTTGCATTCCATTAAGTAGGCATCCGCATTCCGCACCGTGCCGGCAATTTTATCCGACACATAGCCCGTATCGGTCAGAATACACAGGGCCTGCTGATCATGGTGCAACTGGTAAAACTGCGGCTGGGCCGCATCATGTGACACCGCAAAGCTTTCTACCTGTAGATCGCCAAAATCTTTGACCGCCCCGGGGGCCAAGAGATACTTTTGTTCCGGAGCAATTTTACCCAGTTTCGGGGCCATTGCCTGCCACGTCCCCTGGTTGGCATACACCGCCAAACCATAGCGACGTGCCAAGACCCCGACGCCATGAATGTGGTCACTATGCTCGTGCGTCACAAAGATGGCTTCCACGTCCGCAAGGGACCGGTTAAGCTTGGCCATCCGCGCCTCTAATTGCTTGCCACTCAAGCCGGCATCAATTAAGATCCGGTGCTTTGGCGTTTCAATGTACGTCGCATTGCCCCGACTGCCGCTGGCTAAAATACTGTATCGAAGTGAATCCCGTCCTTGCACTTCCCTGTCGTCCTTTCTTCATTGCTGTTATTTTACGGCACCTTAATCAGGTTTTCCCGAAAGGCGTTGACCCGCAACAGGTGCCCCGCACCTGATGTTTGATTTTTGACTTCTGCGACCCAAGCGGGAACGTAAATCAATTGGTCATCACTGCACTGCAGCTTGGTATACCCGAGCTTAACCCAACGCACCTTGCTGTTATTGGCGAGTTGATTATTCTTATACAACCAGTTCACGGCTTCGAGCTGCGAAATGGTTGGTTGCCGTGACCGTAACAACTTGCTGTTACTTAGCCGTCCCTGGGTATAGCCAGTAATCGCCCCACTGGCATTGCGAAAAATGCGCAACTCCCCCGCGCTGTCCAAAAGCGGCCGGCCTTGCAGTTCCTGACTGTATACCAGGGTTTTACTGGTCGACAAGTCGGGGTGATAGAGATAGTGATTCCCGGCCACCAGCCGTTTTTGATGGGTTAGTTCGGGGGCGACCTTCGCTGGGGCGGTCGTCTTTGAATTCAGGACCACCGGTTTGTCATAGGTCACCGTCACCAGGTTTTCATTCTCTTGAATCGTAGCATTCTTTAAAGGCGCCAAATTCTGCGTTTGCTTGACCAAGTTTTGGTCCGGCGTCACCAACACGTAATAACCACTTTGGCGCTGATCGCTCAGCAAGGGCAATTTAATGTCATCAGCGCGCATCTGCCGGCGCAAGGCCACCTGCTGATTTTGGTGGGAATTAGTGACCATGGGTTGACTGCCCCAGGCATAAGAAGCCAACAAGAAGAGATCCAAAATCACAAAGGCCACAATAAAGATGGTCTGAATCCGTTTAAAGTTCATGCTGGCTGGCCCCCTTCATGCATTAACGTTTGGTAGGGCACCCATTCCCCCTTGTACTTGACTAAGTAAGTCGGCCGGACGGTGACTTCCTTGGCGGTTGGGTCGCTATGCCACCAATACCCCAGCCGTAAACCTTGGACATCCTTTAGTTTGCCCACCGCTTGCAGGCCATTGAAGACCACCGCGGTCGCTGGTAAGGTCAGGGCGGATTGCTTGGTCGGCAACGGCGTCGTTAAACTATAGCAAGAAAACCGCAGCGATTCGACCCCGGTCTCACTTTCCCGTAACCGGACGGTTCCATAATTGTCTTCATTGTATACCGGAAAACCTTCGACCGTAGTCCGGTAGGTGATCTGCTGCTTGGCATGATCAAAGGTGTCAAATTGCAGTTGATCCTGGATAATCCCCGTCTGCTGCAAACGCCGGAAAAAATGGGCATACACCGTTTGCAAGCTGTAACGGGTCGGTTGACTCAGGTAATTTTCAAACGTCAACGTTCCTTGCGCTTGGTCGTACACCAAGCGCTTATCACTCCCGTTGTGATAGATCCGTTGGTTGCCTTCCACCCGTTGGGCCAGCCGCTTACCCTTGGCCGAATTTAACAGCGTTTGGGCCAGACTGTCCACGTTTTGCTGCTCAATTGCCGCCCGGTAGGTGGGCAAAGTAATCGCGTGGGGGTAGGTTAACACCAATTGATTGTTCAGCCACCGGTATTCGACTGGTAGCCGTCGGCCCCCCAGGAGTGAGGCTTTTAGCTTCGTTAAGCGTTGCGCGTTGACTTGATAACGATACACAACCGTCCCTTGGTCACGCAACAAATAGATCCGCGCTTGGCCCGTCAAGGGAATCACGATGCGATTCACCAAGGTTAAATCCTTGGCTGACAACTTCTGGTTAAAGGTCGTATTAAACGTCGCGATCGCCACGGCGCTAGGATAAGACAAGACCAAGGCATTGCTTTGCCGGAGATATTCCCGGTAAGCCGTCGGATTGTCCGCACTGACCTGCTTTCCCTTTTGCAAGGTCCATTTCCGAAGGCTCTCGCGCGCCGTCAACACCACATTTTGGGGTTGATTAAACAAGAGGTGCTGTTCGCGGTCCGGGCCCGTCTTCACCACCATAGTCGGCACGTATAGGTTTTCTTGCGCCATAGTTGCGACTGAAGTCACCCGGGGCGCGGTGGCTTCATTCGGGTGTTCATAGCGGTAGGGCATGACCCACACCAGACCAGATAAAATGACGCTGATCACAAGGACGACTGACAAAAGGCCGATCCGCCAATTAGCCCGTAATTTCTTGCTCATCGCTCCAGTCATCCCCTTCATATGGTACGTACGGCAGGGAAATGTAGAAGGTCGAACCCCGCCCTTCAATGCTATCGACCCAAATTTGGCCGCCTAAGAGATTCACCACTTCTTTTGAAATCGCTAGGCCCAGCCCGGTCCCCCCTTGCTTGCGGGAACGCGCCTTGTCCACCCGGAAGAAGCGATCAAAAATGTGGCCCAAATCCTTGCGCGGAATCCCCAGGCCCTGATCGGCAATGCTTAAAATCACGTGGTTGTGCGTTTCAAGCAAACGGGCCGTAATAATGCCGCCGTCCGGCGAGTACTTAATCGCATTGTTCATAATGTTATCAATTACCTGGGTGAATTTGTCAGTATCAATTTCCACCCATAAGTCCCGCTTGGTAAAATGGCGTTCAATCGAATACTTCTTCTTGGTGGGATCATCCGCTTCTTTTTGGATAATCATGTCAAACCGGTCCAGAATATAGCTAAACAATTCATTGATGTTAACATACTCCAAATTGAGCTTCACGGTCCCGGAGTCCATCCGCGACAAACTTAACAGGTCGTTGATCATCCGGATCATGCGCTCCGTCTCATCTTCGACCACCTTGAGAAATTGGGGGGCGACCTCCGGATTTTGCCAGGCCCCATCCGCCAACGCTTCCACGTAGGACTTCACACTGGTCAGCGGCGTTCTTAATTCATGAGAGACGTTGGAAACAAATTCTTTTTGTTCGCGTTCTTCTTTTTGTTGGCTGGTTACATCATGCAAGACACACACCAACCCGGAGACAAAGCCGGATTCTCGTTGAATTGGCGAGAAAAAGACACTCAAAATCGGCGCGGTTTGGTCCGCTTGGTTATCCAAGATCAAGTGATCCAACTCATTGTCCACCAACTGTCGCACCGTGTATTTGCGCCGCAATCCCAACACGTCCAGAATCGAAGTGTTGAGAATTTCGTCTTCACTTTCGATCCCCAACAATTGGAGGGCCATACTGTTAACGGTCACCAAGTTGCCCCGGCGATCGGTCGCCAAGACCCCATCTGACATGTGGGATAAAACGCTGTTCAACCGCCGCCGTTCCGCGGCCGAAGATTCTTGGCTTTCTTCAATCCGCACTGACAGGTTGTTCACCGCCCCGGCCAGTTGCCCCAACTCATCATTGCCCGCGACTTCCAGCCGCCCGGAATAATCCCCCCGGGCAATCTGCAGGGTCTTTTTGCGCATCTCTTCAATTGGCCGGGTAATTTCACGGGCAATTAAGATCGCGAGACCCAACCCAAAGATGATCGTCAACAGGGCCGAAGCAAAGTAGATCAACGAAATATTGTTGATACTGGTATAGACCCCCTCGAGGTTCGCTTTTAAATACGCAACCCCCACAACTTCATTGGCGTTATTAGGGTTGACGAGCGGAACGACGTTCACAAAGTAGCGATCATGGGTATTGTTGTCATACAAGTGCTCCGTATGAGCGCGGTTGGTAGCCAGGGTCGCCTTGATCGTTTTATCCGTCGTTCGCTGGCCCACGCTGCCTTGGGTATTGGCCAGACTGGTCCCCCGAATTACGCCCTTCCCGTCGATCACCCGGATCTCCGTAATCGTATTGTTATTGATCGAAGCTAAGATCGCCTTGATTTGCTTATTGGCTTGGGACTCATTGGGCTTGGTCAGCTGGCTGGCCAAGGAATTGTTGACGTAGGTCGGCAGTTCGACTTGTTGTTTGAACGTCGTCATATTCTGGCGTTCCAACTGCCGGACGAAGACGGCGCCGACCACCTCTAAAGTCAACATCAGCATTAAGGCAAAGACCAAGGCGATTTTAAATTGAATCGACTGATAGAATTTAATCTTCGAATTCACGGTGTCAGATCCTTACTCTTGGTTCGGGTTGGCTAAGTAGTAACCTACCCCCCGCCGGGTGACCAGCCATTCGGGGTGACTCGGGTTGTCTTCAATTTTTTCCCGCAACCGCCGGACCGTCACGTCAACCGTCCGGACGTCGCCGAAGTAATCATACCCCCACACCGTTTGTAAGAGGTGTTCACGGTTGATTACTTGGCCTAAGTGGCGTGCTAAGTAGTGTAACAGTTCAAACTCCCGGTGGGTCAGGTTGATGTTTTCGCCCCGCTTGGTCACCGTGTAAGCATCCGGGTGGATCGTCAAGTCGCCGACCTTAATGTCCGCCTTCCGGTTGTCCGCCGCCGTCGTCACTGCCTCTTGGCGCCGTAAGTTAGCCTTGACCCGCGCCACTAATTCCCGGTTTGAGAAGGGCTTGGTGACGTAATCATCGGCCCCCAGTTCCAAGCCTAAGACCTTATCTAATTCCGAATCCTTGGCCGTAACCATAATGATCGGGGTACTGTGCTTGACCCGGACCCGCTTGGCCACCTCTAACCCGTCAATTTTAGGCAACATCAAATCCAAAATGATCAGATCAGGATCATCCGCTTCAACCCGGGCCAAGGCTTCTTCGCCGTCGTAGGCGATCAGCACTTCATAGCCTTCCTTCTCTAAATTAAATTTGATGATATCAGAAATTGGTTTTTCGTCATCGACGACCAATACTTTCTTTGCCATATTTTTCACCTATCCTCAGGATTTTTCTTTTACTGAATTTATTTGATAACTTTGGAAACTGCCGTAATTATACCACACTGCCACGCCGCCCGTTGCCAGCCCGCTTAACGCCGGCTGCGCAAAAAAATTTAAGTTTTTTCCGAAAAAAGCTTGCCTTCCCCCGGGGTTCTTGTTATTATTATAAACGTCGTCAAGACATGGGCAGTTAGCTCAGCTGGCAGAGCAACGGACTCTTAATCCGTGGGTCCAGGGTTCGATCCCCTGACTGCCCATCAGAGGTTTACACAGTCGCGAGATTTCTCGCGGCTGTTTTTTTTGTTTAAAATTGACCCGCCCTGGGATCGTGCGTAAACTAAAAGCAGCAAGCAATTTGGGAGGATTGTCATGACAATTACGTGGCTGTTGTTGGTGATTATGGTGGCCGTTGGCATCATTGCCGAACGGCGCAAAAAGGAACGCTTTGCCTTCTTCAAAGCCTTGTTACTCTTAGCCTTTTTGGTCGTTTTGAGCACGCTGTTCTTCATAATTGCTATTATTTTGTTCTACTTCTTTAGCACGGCGGTCCTAAAAATGGCGATGGGGTCGTTATTTGTCTTGTACGGGTTGATTATTATCCTCGCCGGCATCTTTTTATTCGTGGTCCTCAAAGGCGTCGCCCGGTGGCAGCCCTTGTCCAATACCGTGCTAACCCTGATTGAATACTATATTCAATGGAGTCTGATCTATGCAACGATCTATCAGCTCATCTTTGACAACTTATTAAAAACCCTCCAGATTGTCAAAAACGTCTCCGCCCTCACCACGATTAGTTCCAACGTGGTCTTGGTCGCGGTCCTGTCATCGTTCATCGCTTCGTGGCTGGGGATTATCCTTTACAAATTTACCAAGGAAAAAATTTGATTTTTCTGCCCGAAGGGGTTGTCTTTCCCCCGCATTCTTGGTAAGATAATACCTGTTGTTAAGACATGGGCAGTTAGCTCAGCTGGCAGAGCAACGGACTCTTAATCCGTGGGTCCAGGGTTCGATCCCCTGACTGCCCATTTTCACCATCGCTTTGGCGGTGGTTTTTTTGTTCCTGTTGTCGGGCGGCTGGAAAAGGCTTTAAAACTTAAAAGGGTGCTAGAAACTACGTCAGAAACGTGGCTTCCAGCACCCTTTTTGTTATTGTCGTCCTCGAATTACCAGCCGCACAGTTAGTTGGCTTGCGGGCGTAAATCCGTCGGTTGGGGCACTCGTTTACCAGCTTTCAAGGCACTATTGACGCCTTCGCGGCCGACGTTGACAACGAACTCGTCGACGGCCCCACAATGCAAGCACGCGACTACAATTTGATAGCGTTGCGAATGATCAGCGTTGGTCGCCATCCAATTGCGCTCCGCGATTACCAGCGGTTTTTGCTGACATTTCGCACATGCGAGGTCCAATTGACGCTCCTCACGAAAGGGATCGCCCACTTGGCCAACCAGCCCCCAGCGGTCTTCGCCATGAACGTTATCGTAATTATTGTAAAACATTGCCCTTCCCTCCTAAAAGTGTTGCACGGCCCCCTTCTTTTCTTGGGTGACAATGCCGACAACTGCCGTAATCACCAAAGCCACGGCTAGGCACAGCACAAACAGTAACCGGTACCCCAGGGCTTCAATTACCAGACCGCCGGCTAAGGGCCCCAATGCCTTGCCCACGGCAATCATCGCATTTAATAAGCCCTGGTACTTGCCTTTGGCCTCGAGGGGGGTCAATTGGTTGACTAAGGCCGGAATCATCGGAAAGGCCGTTGTTTCCCCGAGGGTTAGGACCACCATCCCCAAAACAAACCAGACGTAGTTGTTGGCGACCAATAAAATTGCAAAGGATAAAGCAATCGTGGCTAACCCAAAGTAAACATAATGATAATCATTCTTGATCCACTTATTGAGCCAGTTGATCACGAGCTGGAAGGTGATCACCAATAGCCCGTTGATCGTCCATAACAAGCTGTATAAGGTCAACGAAACCCCCTTGCTGGTAATGTAGACCGACATATTACTCGACCACTGGGCATACACCAACCAGGTCAGCATCAACCCTAAGCACAAAGTCCAAATTACCTGGGCGTTGACCCGGGGTAAAGCCACCGCTGGGCGGTCGGCTGACGCATGCTGACTTGGCGTGACCGGCAAGCGGTAGTAACGGATCACGACTAAAATAAAAATGGCGTACAGGCTGGCCGTAATGATAAACAGCGGCCCGACTTGATTCTGCGCCAGTTCATAGATGGGCCCGGCAATCGTTGTCCCAAAGACCATTCCCAGATTATTGAAAAAATAAATCATATTAAAGATAAACCGCCCGTCATGGCCCCGCAAGCGGGTCCCAAAGGAGTTCAACAAGGTTAACAGCCAGCCGTTGAAAAAGCCAATGATCGTCAACAACAAGGGATAGGCTGGCCACTGGTTCCAAGCCACCATCGCCAGCATCGTCAAAATGGCTCCCAACAGCCCGGCTACCATCAACCGTTGGGGTCGCACCCGGTCAAAAAACATGCCGGCCAAGACACTGCCTAAGACATTGGCCCCGGAGAAAAACATCAGGACCAACCCCGCCACCGTTAGCGATTGATGTAACTGGTCGTGGATATATACCGTGGTCAACGGCCAAACAAAACTGTTGCCAAAGCTGGTCAAAAACGCCCCCAACAACAGCCACTGTAATTTCAATTCTCTTTGCATCTCCCCATGCCACCTTTCATTAATTTAATTAATCAGCACCTTTCGTTTTACCCACAAAGAAAGAGCTGTGATCAAGTTCGCACTTGCTCGCAGCTTTACGTCGTTTTTCATTTAATTCTTAGCCTTCATGCTCATAGTCAATCGAGGCAAATTTGTTATAGGTCTTATTAAACAGTAACCGGACCGTCCCCCGGGGACCACTCCGGTTTTTTTCGATGATGACTTCAACCTCACTCAAGCTCGGCAGCTCTTCATTGGCTTGGGCTGGGGCCCCATTGCCGGGCCCGGCATCTTGTTCTTGGCCCTGTTCGCGGGTGTAGTAATCATCCCGGTATAAGAAACTAACGATGTCGGCGTCTTGTTCAATTGACCCGGATTCCCGGATGTCAGAAAGGACGGGCCGCTTATCTTGGCGTTGCTCGACCCCCCGCGACAGTTGGGACAAGGCAATCACCGGGCAAGCCAGTTCCTTGGCAAGCTTCTTGAGTTGCCGCGAAATCTCTGACACTTCTTGTTGGCGGCTTTCTGCATTGCCCCCTTCGATCAGTTGCAAATAATCAATCACAATCAGCCCCAAATGCCCGGTTTTCTTAGCAAGCCGCCGGCACTTGGCCCGGATCTCCGCTACCCGAATCCCGGGGGTATCGTCAATATAGATATCAGCTTTGGAAAGGGACTCTGTGGCAACCCACAGGCTTTGCCATTCGTCACTGCTAAGGTTCCCGGTCCGGACGTGGTTGGCATTGATACTGCCCTCGGCACACAACATCCGGTTAACCAGGGACTCCGCCCCCATTTCCAGGCTAAAAATGGCGACCGTAGTGTCATTTTTCACCGCCACGTTTTGGGCAATATTCAGGGCAAAGGCGGTCTTCCCCATCGCCGGCCGGGCCGCTAAGATCACTAATTCGTCGGGGTGCAGCCCCGTTGTCATCTTATCCAGCTGCGGATAGCCCATCGCCAAGCCGGTTACCGCCGTCGACTGCTTGGACAGCTCATCGATGTGGGACGTAGCGTCGTAAAGCAAATCCCTCATCAGCTTCATTTCCGACTGGTTATTGCTGTCCGCTACGCTTAAGATTGAGCGTTCAGCCTCATCCAATAAATTGGTCAGGTCTTCGCTGTCCTCATAGCCTTTCCCCGCAATCGTCGTTGCCGTATCGATTAACCGCCGGGCGACGGCCTTATCCTTGACCAGCTTAGCATACGAGGCCACATCCGCTGCCGTTGGGGGAGCAGCTGCTAATTTGGCCAGGTACTCAATCCCCCCAATGTTGGCCGTTTGCTTTTCTTTATCCAGCTCGTTTTTCATCGAAACAATGTCGATGGGGACATCCTGGTCATTGAGCTTGAGCATCGCCGCAAAAATAATCTGGTGGGCGCGGGTATAAAAATCCTCCGGCTGGACATACTCCATCGCCGTGACAATCGCATCCTTAGCCAAAAATACGGCCCCTAAAACCGCCTGTTCCGCTTCTAAGTTCCGCGGTGGGGTCCGGTTGATTGGTGTATTTTCCATCAAATTTACCCCCGCTGTTGGTCGCTACTTTTCCGCCACGTGAACGCGCATCTTGGCTTCCACTTCATGGTGTAATTTTACCGTGACCGTGACGTAACCCAACGCCTTAATGGGGGCCGCTAATTCAAGTTTGCGCTTGTTTAGCTTGATTTGGTATTGGTCAGCCAACGCCGTGGCGATTTGCTTCGTCGAAATCGAACCAAACATCCGCCCGTCGCTACCGGCCTTCCCCTTCAATTCAACCACGGTGTCATCAGCTTCCAAAACGGCCTTGATCCGCTTGGCTTCGGCCAATTCTTCGGCTTCGTGCTTTTCTTTGGAACGTTCTTGGCCCGCTAACTCACTGAGGGCTTTTTTCGTGGCTTGCTTAGCCAGCCCCCGGGGAATTAAAAAGTTTTGCGCGTAACCATCGGGGACATTCTTGACTTCCCCACGCTTACCACGGCCTTTTACATCTTGAACAAAGATTACTTGCATTCGTAAATCACTCCTTTGGTACACTATCCGGCTGTGCCGGTTGAATAATTGACTTTAGCTGAGCGGCCACTTGCGTTACGCTGACGTCCGTCAATTGAACGGCCGCGTTGTTTAAGTGACCGCCACCCCCCATTTTTTCCATGATTAATTGGACATTAAACTCACCTTGTGACCGAGCAGAGACCCCGACGACTTCATTACTTCGCCGGGCAATGACAAACGAGGCCACAATGCCTTCCACGCCTAAGAGCATATCTGCTGCTTGCGCGACCGTGACCGGATCGTAGTTGCGATCATCTTCACCGACACACAAGGCTATTTTATCATCAACATAGCTGACATTTGAAATTAAGTGATTGCGCTCCATAAAATCCGTCCGATTTTCTTTCATGAAGGCTTCAATCAATTCACTATCCGCTCCGGCCGAGCGCAAGTACGAAGCCGCATCAAAGGTCCGCGTCCCGGCGTTGCGCGTAAAGGACTTGGTATCAATTTGAATCCCCGTCAGCATAACAGTAGCTTCCAACTTATTGAGGGCCTTGCTTTCCCGGGGCTGGTATTCAAACATCTCCGCAATCAATTCACAGGTTGACGAAGCATAGGGTTCGATGTAAACCAGGAGCGGATTTTCCGGAAATTCTTCCCCCCGCCGGTGGTGATCAATGATGACCGTCCGGTTCTTCAAGCGTTGATAAAGTTGCGGCGCCATGGACATTGAGACCTTGGAATGATCAACCAAGACCAGCAAACTCTGCGGCGTCGCCAATTCCAGCGCCTGCGCCGGTGTAATCATATGCTCAGCAATGCTTTGGTAATCTTGGACTTGCGTCAGCAACCGGGCAATATCCGTGTGGACCCGTTCTTGATCAAACACCACGTAACACTTCTGGCTGTTCATCTCACTGATCCGCCGAATCCCTAAGCAAGCCCCCATCGAATCCATATCGGGCTTCGCGTGGCCCACGACAAAGACTTGGTCCGCGCCAACCATCAGTTCCTGCAGGGCCTGCGCAATCATCCGGGCCCGGACCCGGGTCCGCTTTTCCATTGGGTTGGTCTTGCCCCCGTAGAAACGCGCCGGTTGGTCCTGCGCCTTGACGACGACTTGATCGCCCCCCCGGCCGAGGGCCAAATCCAAGTTGCGTTGTGCCATATCAGCCAACTTAATCAAATCGGCTTGGCCATCCGCAATCCCCACACTTAACGTCACGGGGGAATTCAATTTGGAAGTGTTTTCCCGAATGACATCTAAAACTTGGAATTTTTCGGCTTCCAGCTGCGCTAAGGCGTGTTGGTGCCCCAACAATAAGTAGTTATCGTCATCAATCACCTTTAGCAGCAATTCATGCGCGCTCGCCCACTTGCTGAGCTCCGACGTGACGTAATTATGCAAATTCGAAACATCCGGGTCACTCATTCCTTGGGTCAATTCAATATAATTATCCAGGTAGATATTCCCGATAAAAAGCCGTTCGTTTAAGTAGCGCTGGTTAATTTGTTCATAGTCCGTTACGTCCAATAAGTACAGGGTATGATAACGCGCTTGATAACGAAACTCAAATTGCCGCTTTTGCCAAGTCACCACCACCGGGGCTTCTTCATTGGCATGGGCGGTCACTAATTGGGCCAAGGTTTCATCAACCTCTGCCAACGGTTGGCCCACTACTAAGCGCATCAAAAAATACTTTGCCATGTACGGATTGATCCACTTAATGATGCCATGCTCATCCAACATCACCAAGCCAATTGGCATTTCCAGCAGCGCTTCTTGCTGGCCCCGTTGGATCTGATAGGCCAAGTCATTGATGTAGCTCTCCGTGTCGGCTACTAAATTTTGCAACTGGTATATGCTGACCAAAAAAGCCGCGACCGAAAGGACCAAGGCCCCCAGCCCCCACCGCCAGTCAACAATAAAGGCCGAGCTCACCCCCAACAAGACGACAAAGGTCACCGCCGCAAACGTCCAAGCGACCCGCCGGTGTTGCATGAACTGGGATAGTTTTAAGTATTTTGTCCACCGCAAGCTTTCACCTCCCTAATTGCCATTATTATGTCTATCTTAACTTAAACCCAACGGTCATGAAAGCACAAAAAAATCGCTTCGCACATCTACGAAGCGATTTTTGACTGAGCCAACCAGCTTAGTCTTCGGCAACGAATGGCAAAAGCCCCATGATCCGGGCCCGCTTGATCGCAATCGTTAACCGACGTTGGTTCTTAGCGCTCGTCCCCGTTACCCGACGTGGTAAAATCTTACCCCGTTCAGAGATGAAACGACGCAATAAGTCAGTATCTTTGTAGTCAATGTATTCGATGTGGTTTGCGGCGATGAAGTCGACCTTACGACGACGACGGCCACCACGACGTTGTTGAGCCATGAAATTACCTCCTTAATAAACTTCCTGTTTTAACCAGCAAGTGTGATGTAGATTAAAATGGAACATCGTCAA
Organism: Limosilactobacillus ingluviei DSM 15946; assembly: GCF_001435775.1. GTDB lineage: Bacteria > Bacillota > Bacilli > Lactobacillales > Lactobacillaceae > Limosilactobacillus > Limosilactobacillus ingluviei. The sequence goes on from NZ_AZFK01000016.1 coordinate 16,282, forward strand.
TTGACGGATGGTCCCCCTGGTCATCCGCGCTGGATGCCGGTTGATTTTGATTGGCGCTCATCGCGCTTTGATCGTTGATGTTAACGTTGGCCTGGCTGCTGTCCGCGGATTCGCTAGCAAACGGCAAGGAGTTAAGATCAACATTATTATCGCTTTCAAACACCCGGTTTTCATTGCCAAAGGCATTGTTAGCGGGCTGTTGAGGAGCGGCGCCGCCAAAGTTGGCGTTGCTAAAAGCATTGTTATTAAAGGCCTGGTTGTTGTTAAACCCAGCATTTTGGTTAAAGTTACCTTGGTTATTCGGGTTGGCACTGCGCGGCTCTAAGAGCGCAAAGTTATCAACCGTCACTTCCGTAACGTAAACCCGTTGTCCTTGGTTGTTTTCGTAATTACGCGTTGACAGCCGCCCATCAATGCCGACCATCGCCCCTTTGTGGGTAAAGTTGGCAAAGTTTTCAGCGGACTTGCGCCAAATTACACAGTTGATAAAGTCAGCATCCCGGTTCCCTTGTTGGTTCCGGAATTGCCGGTCAACTGCCACCGTAAAAGAACAAACTGCCGTGCCGCTTCCAGTGTACCGCAACTCTGGATCCCGAGTAAGTCGTCCAGTCAATACTACACGATTTAACATGGGCTATCGCACTCCTCTCAATAAACAAACGTTAAGCTGATTAGCGCTTAACGATCATGTGACGCAGAATGTCGTCGCTGAACTTAGCCAGCCGGCTGAATTCGTTCAAAGCTTCATCAGAATCCGCTTCGACGTTTACCACGTGGTAAGTACCTTCCGTGTACTTAGCAATTGGGTAAGCAAAACGCCGCGTGTCCCAATCCTTTGAGTCAACGACCGTTGCACCATTGTCCGCTAAAATCTTGTCGAAGCGAGCAACCAATTCTGCCTTAGCTGATTCTTCGAGATCAGGACGAATGATGTAAGTAATTTCATATTTGCGTGTTTCCATGAATGTTACACCTCCTTATGGACTCTGGTCCCTTCCCACCTAAAATTTCGAAGGGACAAGGAGAGTAGACGATTTACGTATACTCACAAGCAAACATGTTAGCACAATTTTCAACAAATCACAAGTTCTAAATTCTTGGTCTGATCCGACCAGGTTAATTTTGACCCTCGTGATCCAGGGTTGCGGTCCCTACTTTATATATACGCGTTTTTAGCCCAAATGCACTTTTTTTCTAAAAAAATTTGCGCCGGAACCAAAAAACACCGCTCACCCCAGCGTGTGAACGGCGTTTCGGCCTTAAGAACCATTTAACTAGTCTAAGGTTGGCAATGGGGCCTGCTCGGCGGCGGTTGCCATTTCATCTGTTTCTTTAGCAACGGTTGCCATCGTGGCGACCTTGGAGTCAGCGGCCATCTTAATCAGCCGGACGCCCATCGCGCTGCGGCCGGTCGTTGAAACCGTCTCAGCCCCAAAGCGAATAATGACCCCCTTATCGGTCACCAGCATGATGTCTTCATCGCCGTCAACCGTGGTTAAGCCCACCAAAGGTCCGTTCTTCGCTGTGACATTAACCGTCTTGATCCCCATGGTTCCCCGGCCCTTAATTGGGTATTCGGCGGCTGGAGTTTGCTTGCCATAACCATTTTCACTTAAGACCAGGACCTGACTGTCAGCGTTTAGTGGCGCTGCCCCGATCAGGTAGTCCCCCGGCCGCAAGCGCGCGCCCCGGACCCCGGCCGCGGTCCGGCCCATCGCCCGGACGGCCGTCGCTGGGAAACTGACCGCATACCCCAGGTGGGTCCCCAGGATCATGTTTTGATCGTGATCAATAATGTCCACGGCAATCAATTCATCGTGGTCGTGCAGATTGATCGCTTTCAGGCCGTTACTGCGAATGTTGGCAAATTCGCTGACCGCCGTGCGCTTGACTACCCCCAGCTTGGTGGCAAAGAACAAGTCTTGGTCGTGGTGATCTTGACTGCGTTGAACGTTGATTACGGCACTGATCTTTTCGTGGCTGTCAATCCCCAGCAGGTTGATCACTGGAATCCCTTGAGCCGACCGACCATATTCGGGTACCTCATACCCCTTCATCGCAAAGACCTTCCCGGTATTGGTGAAGAAGAGCAGTTCATCGTGCGTCGAGCTGGTAATGAGGTGCTCAATAAAGTCGTCACTGTGCACGCCCATCCCCTTAATGCCCCGGCCACCCCGGTGTTGGGACTTGAACTCATCGACCGGCAAGCGTTTGATGTAACCGTTATGGGTCAGGGTCACGACGATCTCTTCTTCTTCGATGAGATCTTCATCCTCTAAGTTGGTAATGTCGCCCACTTGCAACTCTGTCCGCCGGGCATCGCCAAAGCGCTTTTGCAATTCCAGCAGTTCTTCATAAATAATCGCTTGGATGCGTTCCGTGTGCGCCAAAATGTCCTTAAAGTCGGCAATTGCGGCCACCAGCTTTTCGTATTCGGCTTCGATCTTTTCCCGTTCCAAGCCGGTTAACCGTACCAAGCGCATATCCAAGATCGCTTGGGCCTGGCGATCCGACAGCCCGTAGCCCTTCATCAATTCTTCCTTGGCCAATTCACTCGTCGCTGACTGGCGGATAATCTTGATAATGGCATCAATGTGATCTAAGGCGACGCGCAACCCTTCCACAATGTGGAGGCGACTTTGCGCCTTTTTCAAATCAAATTCAGTCCGCCGCCGCACCACTTCTTCTTGGTGGGCCAGGTAGTGTTGCAGAATTTGCTTTAAGCTCAAGACCTTCGGCGCCCCGTTGACAATCGCCAACATGTTGAAGTTGAAGGTAGTTTGCATCAAAGTCAACTTGTAGAGGTTATTTAAAATGACTTCCGCACTGGCGTCCCGACGAACGTCAATGACGATCCGCATCCCTTCGCGGTCCGTTTCATCATTGACATCGGTGATGCCATCAATTTCCTTTTCCCGGGCCAAGTTGGCAATCCGTTCAATTAACTTCGCCTTGTTGACCATGTAAGGAATTTCGTGCACGACGATTTTTTGCCGCCCATTCTTGGCAGTTTCAATTTCAACCTTGGCCCGCACGACAATTGAGCCTTGGCCCGTTTCGTAAGCCTTCCGAATGCCGGCCTTGCCCATGACAACCCCACCCGTTGGGAAGTCTGGGCCCGGCAGAACCTTCATCAACTCTTCGGTCGTCGCGGCCGGATTATCCATCAAAACGTGCAAAGCGGCAATGACTTCCCCTAGGTTGTGGGTGGGAATATTCGTTGCCATCCCCACCGCGATCCCTGCGGCCCCGTTAACCAACAGGTTGGGGAAACGCGATGGCAATACCTGGGGTTCTTTTTCCGTTCCATCGTAATTATCTTGGAAATCGACCGTATTCTTGTTGATATCACGCAACATTTCCACGGCAATTTTGCTCATCTTGGCTTCGGTATACCGCATGGCGGCCGCGCCGTCCCCGTCGACCGAACCAAAGTTACCGTGACCATCGACCAGCATGTAACGATAGGAGAAATCCTGGGCCATTCGAACTAACCCTTCGTAAATCGACGAGTCCCCGTGCGGGTGAAACTTCCCCATGACATCCCCGACAATCCGGGCCGATTTCTTGTACGGCTTATCGGGAGTGACCCCTAATTCATTCATCCCGTACAAAATCCGGCGTTGAACTGGCTTAAGCCCGTCGCGCACATCTGGCAGTGCCCGGGAAACGATGACGCTCATCGCATAATCCAAAAACGAATTCCGCATTTGACTGGTCAAATTGACCTCCGTAATGCGACTTGGCAATTCTTCTTGTGCCACAGTTTTTCCTCCTTGCTATTGTCCCCTTTGCTGGTTGCCTACAGGTCCAAATTCTTAACGAACGTCGCGTTTTCTTCGATAAATTCGCGCCGCGGACCGACCTTCGTCCCCATCAACATCTGGAAAATCGCGTCTGCTTCCTTGGCATCATCCAACTTAACGCGTAATAACCGGCGCCGCTCTGGATCCATGGTGGTTTCCCAAAGCTGTTCGGCGTCCATTTCCCCGAGCCCCTTGTAACGTTGAATAACCGGTTTGGGACTTGGTTGCAGTGAATTAACCACTTGTTCTAATTCTTCGTCAGAATCAATGTACTTCACAAATTTACCTTGGCGAACTTGATACAGTGGTGGTTGGGCGATGTAGACGTACCCCTTTTCGATCATCGGCCGCATGAAGCGGTAGAACAAGGTTAATAACAGGGTGCGAATATGGGCCCCGTCGACATCGGCATCCGTCATAATAATCAACTTGTGGTAATTAGCTTTTTCAACGTCAAAATCATCGCCAAAGCCCGTCCCCAAGGCCGTAAAGAGGGAGCGAATTTCATCGTTGGCTAACACCCTATTCAGACTCGCCTTTTCGACGTTCAAAATCTTCCCCCGGATTGGCAAGATCGCTTGGGTCAAGCGGGAGCGCCCTTGCTTGGCACTCCCCCCGGCGGAATCCCCTTCGACGATAAATAATTCCGAAATGCTAGGATCCTTACTGGTATTATCAGCTAATTTCCCCGGCAGGTTGGAAATTTCCAGCCCGCTCTTTTTCCGGGTCACTTCCCGGGCCCGCTTGGCGGCCACCCGGGCCTTGGAAGCCAATAACCCCTTATCAACGATCTTGTGGGCCACTTCCGGATTTTCCATCATAAACCGGGTCAATGTTTCACTAAAGATCCGGTCCGTGGCCGTCCGTGCGTCGGAATTGCTGAGCTTGGTCTTGGTTTGGCCTTCAAATTGCGGATTGGGGTGTTTGATGGAAACGACCGCCGTCAGCCCTTCGCGGACGTCATCCCCGGATAAGGTCGCATTGTTGCCCTTGAGCTGCCCAGACTTTTTCCCATAATCATTGATCACCCGGGTCAAAGCCGTCTTAAAGCCCGTCTCGTGGCTGCCCCCTTCATAGGTGTGAATATTATTGGTAAACGTCAAGAGGTTGCTGCGGTAGTCATCCGTGTATTGCAAGGAGACTTCCACGGTAATCCCGTTATGCGTCCCTTCAACGTAAATCGGCGGATCAAACAAGGCATCGTGCCCTTCATCCAAGTATTCAACGTAGTGACGAATCCCCCCTTCATAGTGGAAAGATTCCTTGGTTGGCACTTCGGGCCGGCGGTCTTCGATCGTGATCTTTAAGCCCTTGTTCAAAAAGGCCAGTTCCCGAATCCGGTCGGTCAAAGTTTTAATATTGTAAACCGTCGTTTCGGTAAAGACATCCGGATCGGGTTTGAAGTGGACCACGGTCCCGTGTTCCGTCGTTGGCAAACCGTCCGCCACTTCTTGCATCGCTTGGGCGACGTGCCCCCGGTTAAACTGCATCGTGTAACGCTTGCCTTGCCGCGTCACCGTTACGTCCAATTCCGTTGACAGGGCGTTCACCACCGACGCCCCCACCCCGTGGAGCCCCCCAGAAACTTTGTAACCACCGTTGCCAAACTTCCCGCCGGCGTGCAGCACGGTAAAGACGGTTTCAAGGGCGGGCTTCCCGGTTTCTTTTTGGATATCAACTGGAATCCCCCGGCCGTTATCCGTCACCGTAATACTATTATCAGCTTCAACCACAACATTGATTTCATCACAAAAACCCGCCAGGGCTTCATCAATCCCATTATCGACAATTTCCCACACTAAGTGGTGCAACCCTTGGACCGTGGTGGAACCAATGTACATCCCCGGGCGTTTCCGCACCGCTTCGAGGCCCTTTAAAACCTGAATTTGACTGGCATCGTACTTACTAGCCATCGCCGCTTTTTGTTCTGCTAATTCCTCGTTACTCACGCTCGTTCCTCCTTAAAGCTCACCCTTCACGTTGTAGATGGCCAGCTTGGATCGTGTAGATTGTCGGGGTTTTGATTAATTGTCGTGCTACCCCGCTCAAACTGGTCGTTGTCAAAAAGGTCTGGACCTTGTCTTGAATGGCCGTCAATAAATGGGTCTGACGATCATTATCAAGTTCGGACAAGACATCATCCAACAAGAGCAAGGGATATTCCCCGGTTTGCTCTTGCATTAAGTCGATTTCCGCCAATTTGACCGCCAAGGCGGTTGTCCGTTGTTGACCTTGGGAACCAAATTGCTGCACATTATTGCCATTCACTAAAAAGTGGAGATCATCCCGCTGGGGGCCAGCCAACGTCGTCCCTGCGGCGATCTCCTTATCTACCTTTTCCCGTAAGCGGGCTTGCAATTGCTCTTTTAGATCCGCCACGGTACTTTCTTCATTGATCGTCAATTGACTCACGTATTGCAATTGCAGTTGCTCTTTTTGCTGGGAAATTTCCTCATGCACCGGCTGGGCCCATTTTTCCAATTGTTTCACCAACTGGTACCGAATAGCCGCTACTTCACTGCCAAACGTTGCTAATTGATCCGACAAAACTTCTAACAACAATCGGTCACTGGCCTGGCGTTGGCGTAATTGTTTCAGATACTGATTACGTTGGTGAAGCGCATCATTAAAGTGACTTAGATTATAAAGATACCGGCTGCTCATTTGCCCAAATTCAACATTCATAAACTGGCGCCGAATGACCGGGGCGCCTTTCACCAACGCCAAATCCTCCGGGGCAAACAAAACCACGTTTAAATTGCCAATGTACGCCGACAACCGACTTTGGGGTAAATGGTTAACTTTGACGCGTTTGCCCCCTTGACCAACTTGGATCTCCAAGGGTAACTTGCCCGTGGCTTTAACTACCACCCCTTTGACTTGCGCAACTTTAGCCTGCCAATTGACCAACTCTTTGTCCTTATTGGTCCGGTGACTGCGCGTTAAAGCCAATAAGTGGATAGCCTCTAACAAATTCGTCTTGCCCTGGGCATTTTCCCCAATCAAAACGTTAATCCCCGGATTAAATTGCACCGCTAACTGCTCATAGTTGCGAAAGTCCTGTAATGACAACTCCTCTAGTCGCATAGCTAGTCCGTAATGGTAATGGTCATGACCCCAACAATCGTCACTTCATCACCGGGGTACAACTTCTTGCCCCGCCGATCTTCAGCTTGCGCATTGACCGTCACGGCCTGTTCCTTTAAAAACCACTTGGCTGCGCCCCCCGTCGGGATAATGCCTTCTTCTTTTAATAATTGCCCGAGGGTAATAAAGGGCTGCTCAAGTTTAAACGTTGCTTGCTTTTCCAATCATCTCACCTACTTTGTATAGCTCTTCTATTATAGCTTTTTCACCCCGCAAACACAAATTTAAAGCGGTTTTAAGCCAATTTCAGCCCCTTTTAAGCTTGCGAACCATTTTTGGGTTTTTTACCCCAAAAACGCGCAAACTGCCGTTTACAAGATCTGACTTGCCCAACGCCGAAACAAAAAAGCAGCAGCCCACAACGGGGCCACTACTTTGAGCTGGAAAATTAAGTTGTTAGAACGTCCGCACCGGGGTAATCAATTGCACAAAGTTGGCCTGGTCATCAACTGGCACCAAAGTAAACGGCCGCAGCGGTGACGTAAAGGCCAATTTTACCTTTACTCCCCCAAAGGACTTGAGGGCATCGCCCATGTAATCCGGGTTAAAGGAAATTGCCAGCTCTTGCCCCGTAATGGCATCGAATTGTAATTCTTCTTCGACGTTCCCCACGTCAGCGGAATCCCCACTGATCTTTACCAATTCTTGGGTCGGATCAATCGTCAGCTTGACCACATTATTGCGCCCTTGATGCGACAACAAGGAAGCCCGCGAAATCGCGGCTAATAAAACATTGGCATCAATCGTCAGGTCGGTTTCAGAAGTTTCCGGAATCAAGCGGCTGGTGTCGGGGTACTTCCCTTCTAACAACCGAGAGTAAAAGAGGGTGTGGCCAAATTTAAAGAGCACTTGATTTTCCGCAATCAGCAGGTCGATGGGGTCCTTTTGGTCTGGAATCATCCGGGCCAATTCCGTCATCGAAACCCCCGGAATCACCACATCCGCTGCAGTCGCCACCGGTGCTGGCAGGGTCACTTTGCGTTGGGCCAAGCGGTGACTGTCCGTGGCAATGGCGGTTAATTGATCTTGGGTTAAGAGAACGTGGATTCCCGTTAAAATTGGTCTACTTTCTTGCTTAGAAACGGCAATCCGGGTTTGATCAATTACTTCGCGCAATAAGTCGGGGGCTAATTGGACGGTTTTATCGCTTTCTAATTCCGGCAGTTTCGGGTAGTTGTTAGCATCTTGCCCGTTGATCTTAAATTCCGCCGGACCAGACGTAATCGTCGTCAAAAAGCCCGTTTTGACCTCTAAGGTTACGGTTTCCGCCGGCAACTTTTTCACAATTTCATTAAACAAACGCGCTTGCAACACAATGGCACCGGGTTCTTCAACTACTAAGCCGAGTTGCCCTTCGCTGGCCGCTAACGTTGATTGAATGGTGATATCAGAGTTGCTTCCCGTTAAAACCAGTTGGTCATCCGTAACCACCAACTTTACCCCAGTTAAAATGGGAATTGTAGTTTTGGATGAAATCGCACGTAACACATTGGCTAATTCGTTGGTAAACCCAGTTCGATTAATCGTAAATTTCATGTTTAACTCCTCGCTATAAATTAATATAAATGTATATAATTAAAAATAGTAGTGGTAGTAGGACCTGTGGAGACTGTGGAAAACTAAATCAAAGCATTTGGACAACAGAGTTTCCCCCTTGTGGACAATTTGGGGAAAACTGTGGAAAACGTAAAAGTTATCCCCAAGGCGCTTACGGGGTCAGGGTAACTTTCAACTGATCGATGTCATGCTGTAATTGTTGGTCAGTTTGCAGCAGTTTCTCGATTTTATCAATTGCATGCAGCACCGTCGTGTGATCTTTGCCGCCAAATTCCTTGCCGATTTTGGGCAGGGAGTTATCGGTTAATTCCCGGGCCAGATACATGGCGATTTGGCGGGGGATGACGATATTTTTGACCCGTTTTTTGCCAGTAATGTCGGCTTGGGTAATGCCGTAGAAATTGGCGACCTTGCGTTGAATCAAGTCAATGGTTAACGCAGTGGTCGGGGCATCACCAATGCCTTGTAAGGCTTCCGCAGCAATGGCGGTCGTGATGGGGGTCTTATGCAGGTCAGCATAGACGCGGACGCGCATCAAAGCCCCTTCCAATTCCCGGACGTTGGTATTGATTTTGGTAGCAATGTAATTTAAGACCTCACTGGGCACGCCTTGAATATTTTCTTCTTCAGCTTTCCGGTTCAAGATCGCAATCCGGGTTTCTAACCCGGGGGAAGTGATTTCAACCGTCAGCCCCCACACAAAGCGCGAAACCAAGCGCTCCGTCAGGTTCGGGATTTCCTTGGGGTTTTGGTCAGCCGTCAACACGATCTGCTTGTTGTTATCGTGCAAGACATTAAAGGTATTGAAAAATTCCAGCTGGGTTTCGTTTTTAGAGGCTAAAAACTGGACGTCATCCACGAGCAGGGCGTCTAAATCGCGGTATTCGCGCCGAAATTCTTCTTGGGTCCGGTTCTTAATGGAGTTGATATAGTCATTCATGAAGTTTTCACTCGTGACGTACTTAATCTTGGCGTTTGGGTTATGGACCAACATGTTATTGGCAATCGCTTGCATCAAGTGGGTCTTACCCAGGCCAACGCCCCCATAGATCAGCAGGGGATTGTATAAGCCCCCGGGTTGTTCCGAAGCAGCGTAAGCGGAGGCGTAGGCAAATTGGTTGCTGCGGCCTTCGACAAACGTTTCAAAAGTATATTCCGGATTGAGGGGCGTTTGGGTTTGAAAAGTTGGAACAGGCTGCGAAGCGGGCGTTGCCGGATTGCCAATTAAGTTCTTCGTTAACAGGTAGCGGGGTTCAATCTCTTGCCCCGTTTGTTCTTGTAAGATTTGCTTTAATTGGGCATTTAATCGCTGTTTCCACCAGTCTAAATGGTAATCCGTTGGTACGACGACCGTTAATTGGTGGTTGGACAGAGAATATGCTTTTGCCGGAGCAACGACGTTTTCATAAGTCGGACCGGTGATGGTCTGCTTAAACGCGTTTTGGACCGCTTCCCAGAGTGAATCAAGAGAAGAGAGCTCAGTCAAAATAATTCCTCCTAAAGTTGTGGATAATCATAAAGCCAAACGATATTTTATCATTACTTTTCCGAGTTTTCCACAGGGGTGCGGAAAAAGGATCCCCAAAAGACACAACGCTGTGTGGAAATTGTACCCAGGGGTGGTGAAATTGCGGATAACGGAGCCGCAATGGCAACTTATCCACAATCAAATGGGGATATCAACAGCCCTGAAAGCCGACCTACCAAGGTATTAGAAACTTCTCCACACCCCTGTGGAAAACTAAAATCACAGGGGTGGGCAAAAGTGGCCGACCGGGGAAAAACGTGTGGAAAACTGCTGATCCAGGGTGGATAAAAAACAACGCTGTGGATTATTTTTGGTTAACTGTGGAAAACTAAAAAATTTTTTCGGTGAAATGAAGCTTTCTTCTGGCCGAAAAGTATGCTATACTTCAACAGTATGTTTAAAGAGTTTGTCTTTTTGGACTTAAAAAAAGAAATTTAAATTAGCTACGAGGAGGTGCAAACCGATGAAGCGTACATTCCAACCAAAGAAGCGTCACCGCGCTCGTGTTCACGGCTTCCGCGCTCGGATGAGCACTAGCAACGGTCGCAAGGTATTAGCTCGCCGCCGTCAAAAGGGCCGCAAGGTATTATCTGCATAACCAGTGGCCACTATTAAGTTAGTGGCTTTTTTTAAACGAAAGTAGGGGGCAGGGCGTCCGCTAAGGCTAGCTTCAAAAGCTGTCGTGCGCCCGGCCCCTTTTTTGATACAAACAGGAGCGCAAACTATGCGAAAATCATACCGCGTTAAGAAGGAAAGTGAATTTCAACGCGTTTTTGAAACGCACCAATCAGTGGCCAACCGGAAATTCATCATCTATCAGATGGCGAAACCGGGCCAACCCCATTTTCGGGTTGGCATTTCGGTGGGTAAAAAGGTCGGCAATGCTGTAAACCGGAACTGGGTCAAGCGGCGGATTCGCCAAACCTTACTTGAGGTCAAACCGCAGTTAAAAGCGGAAGTAGACTTTCTGGTGATTGCCCGGCCAGCGGCGCGTGGCTTAGAGATGGCTGAAATCAAGCGGAATTTGGTGCATGCTTTAAAGATGGCGGATTTGTTAGTTGAAGAACCTACGGCAGACTAGCATTACTGGTCGAAATGAAGGAGGAAGCCGGTTTGAAAAAACAAGGAAAAAAGGCCCTGAGCCTGACGGGAATCGGACTGCTGGCTGTTTTGCTGGCGGCGTGTTCCAACCAACCTGTCACCAGTCATAGTACGGGGATTTGGGACCACTACATTGTCTACAATGGTTCGCAATTCATCCTATGGCTCGCCAAGCACTTTGGCGGTTACGGCATGGGGATTATTATCTTTACTATTCTAGTGCGGATTTTGATCCTGCCGTTGATGCACTACCAAACGAAATCGATGCTTAAAATGCAAGAATTGCAGCCCCAATTAAAGGCCCTGCAGCAAAAGTACCCGGGGAAAGACCGGGTCTCCTTGCAAAAGATGCAAACGGAGCAACAAAAGCTCTATAAAGAAGCTGGGGTGAACCCGTTTGCTTCAATGCTGCCATTATTGGTGCAATTGCCGATTATGTGGGCGTTGTACCAAGCAATTTGGCGCTCGCCGGAATTAAAGACGGGGTCCTTTTTGTGGCTCCAACTCGGTCACACGGACCCGTACTTCGTGATGCCACTGCTAGCGGCGTTGTTTACCTTTATTTCTTCCTGGCTGTCGATGGCTTCTCTACCAGAAAAGAACAGTATGTCCACGACGATGACCTATGTGATGCCAATCATGATCTTCGTCATGGCGCTGAACTTCTCGGCGGCCATTACCCTGTACTGGGTGGTCACGAACGCTTTCCAAGTGGTGCAAACGATGCTTTTGCAAAATCCGTTTAAAATCAAGCGGGAGCGTCAAGCCCGGCAACGGCAAGAACGGCAACGCAAAAACCGCCTGGCGCACGCCAAAAAGAATGCCTACCGGGGTAAGAAGCGGTAAGATGGCAACGTTTAAAGGGAAGACGCTCGCGGCGGCCAAACAAGCTGCTGCCCAGGCCTTGGGCTGCTCGGTCGCGGAGTTGACGGTAACGATTAAGCAAATGCCAACCAAGGGCTTTTTTGGCTGGGGGGCCCGGTTAGCTGTGATTGAAGCCCAGCGGCGGCCTAAGCCAGTCTTGGCCCCAATGCCGGCCCAAGTGGCAGCGCAGCCTACTCAGTCAGCTGTGCCGCAGGCGAAACAAGCCGCGCCCGCCACACGTCCCGGGGCAACCGCAGCGTTGTCACCAGCGGAGTTGGCCGCGCGGCAAGCAGCCAATTTAGCTAAAATGACGGCTGCCAGCTTGGCGTTGCAGACTTATTTGGTGGATGTTTGCCACCAGTTAGCGCTTGAAGTGCAACCGCAAGTCCAAACGCAGACCGGGCATGAGTTGAGCATTGATTTAGTGACCCCCACCCCGGGGAAGTTAATTGGTTATCATGGGCGGCGGTTGAATGCCCTGGAAGTGTTGGCGACGACCTTTTTGGTCTATCAAGGGGTCAAGGATCCCCAGGTAACCTTGGACGTGGCCGACTACCGGGCCCGGCGGCAAGTGGCCTTGGCCAAATTGGCGCAGCGCAGCGTCACGGAAGTGATTGCGACGCAACAAGCGGTCTTTTTGGCCCCAATGCCCGCCCGCGAGCGGAAGTTTTTGCATCAGTATTTGGAAACTGAGCCGCAAGTCAAGACGTATTCGCACGGGCGCGAGCCGTACCGCAGCTTAGTGATTGCGCCTAAATAACGCCTTTTGGTTGACAAGCCCAGGGGAGCTGACTAAAATAACGGTGTTAAAAACGAATTATCAAATTACGTTAGAGTAGTGAAAGTGCTTTGACCATGTGTGCTGGGGGACCAGCCGATCGTGGACGGGCACTTTTTTTGTAAGCAGGAAGGATGACGATTGTGGCAAATTCAGAATTTGATACGATTGCGGCCATCTCGACCCCAGTGGGTGAGGGGGGGATTTCAATCATTCGCATCAGCGGCTCGGCTGCGCTGGCTGTTGCCAACCAGTTGATTAAGGGGCCAGACTTAACCCAAGTAGCCAGCCACACGATTAACTACGGGCACTTAATTGATCCGACCACCGCCGAAGAAGTTGATGAAGTGATGGTTTCGGTCATGCTGGCGCCGCGGACCTATACCAAAGAAGACGTCGTGGAAATCAACTGTCACGGGGGTTTGTTGGCGACCAACCGAACCTTGCAGTTGGTTTTAAGTCATGGGGCGCGCTTGGCCGAACCAGGCGAATTTACGAAACGGGCCTTTTTAAACGGGCGCTTGGACCTTTCACAAGCCGAGGCGGTCATGGACTTGATTCGGGCCAAGACGGATCAATCCATGCAAGTGGCCTTAAATCAGTTGGATGGGGATTTATCGCGCTTGATTAAGCGGCTGCGTCAGGATATTTTAGACGTCTTAGCGCAAGTCGAAGTCAATATTGACTACCCCGAATACGATGCGGTTGAAGAAATGACCAGCCAGATGCTAAAAGAAAAAGCCCAGAGCGTCAAGCAACACTTGGTGGCCTTGTTACAGTCAGCCAAGCAAGGAAAGGTGCTGCGTGACGGGTTGGCCACAGCCATCATTGGGCGGCCCAATGTCGGAAAATCGAGCTTGTTAAATACTTTATTACATGAGGACAAAGCGATTGTGACCAACGTTGCGGGGACCACCCGGGACGTCATTGAAGAGTATGTCAACGTCAATGGGGTTCCCCTGCGGCTAATTGACACGGCCGGGATTCGCCAAACGGACGACCAGGTCGAAAAAATTGGGGTCGCGCGCAGCAAACAGGCGTTAGACGCAGCGGATTTGGTCTTATTGTTATTGGACAGCTCCCGGGAATTGACGGGGGAAGACCGGGCTTTGATTGAAGCCACGGCGGCCAAACCCCGGATTGTGATCCTCAACAAGACGGATTTGCCGAGTCAAATTGATACCGGCCAAGTTCAAGCGATGATTGGTGATACGCCGTTATTAAAAACTTCCATTACCGACCACACCGGGGTCGATCAATTGGGAGCCTTAATTGCGCACCTCTTCTTTGAGCAAGGCATTGAAAGTCACCAAGGCGAAGTGATGGTGACTAACGCCCGCCATATCGGGCTCCTGGCCCAAGCCAACGAAGCCTTGGATGAAGTATTGAGTGGGTTAGCGGCCGGGATGCCGGTTGATTTAGTGCAAATCGACATGACCCGCTGCTGGGACTTGCTGGGGGAAATCACCGGGGACAGCTACCAAGATGAATTATTGGATCAACTTTTCAGTCAGTTCTGTTTAGGAAAGTAGGAAAACGATGGAAGTATCAAGTGCAAAACAATACGAAGCTGGATCATATGATGTGATCGTGGTTGGGGCCGGGCACGCCGGCAGTGAAGCGGCCCTAGCCGCGGCCCGGATGGGCAATCGGACCCTCTTGGTTACCATTAGCCTGGAAATGGTGGCCTTTATGCCATGTAACCCTTCCTTAGGGGGGCCAGCAAAAGGGATCGTAGTACGCGAAATTGATGCCTTAGGGGGCCAAATGGGGAAAAACATTGACCAGACCTATGTGCAAATGCGGATGCTCAACACCGGGAAGGGGCCGGCGGTTCGCGCCTTGCGGGCCCAAGCAGATAAGCATGCTTACCACCGGCAGATGAAGCTGACGATTGAACAAGAACCGAATTTAACCCTCCGCCAAGCCACCGTGGACGATTTGATTGTTGAAGACGGGGTTTGCTGCGGGGTAATTACCAACACCGGGGCCCGCTACCGGGCGAAGGCGGTCGTGTTAACGGTCGGCACCGCCGCCCGGGGGAAGATTATTATCGGGGAATTGCAATATGAATCCGGACCGAATAATTCGAAAGCTGCCGTGAAGCTGTCAGAGGCCTTGGAACGGCTGGGCTTTGAATTAGAACGCTTTAAGACCGGGACGCCGCCGCGGGTCAACGGGAACACGATTGATTATGCGGCAACAGAAGAGCAACCCGGCGATGAAACGCCGCACCACTTTAGCTTTGATACCCCGGACAGTGCCTACCTGCCAGTTAAAGACCAATTGTCCTGCTGGTTGACCTATACCAATCCCGCGGTTCACGACCTGATTCGGGCCAACTTAGACCGGGCCCCGATGTTTTCCGGCTTAATCGAAGGGGTTGGGCCCCGTTATTGTCCATCGATTGAAGACAAGGTCGTCCGCTTTGCGGATAAGGATCGTCACCAATTATTCTTAGAACCCGAGGGTCGCGATACGGATGAATACTATGTGGATGGATTATCAACTTCCTTCCCGGAAGAAATTCAACAACAATTGCTCCACCAGATTAAGGGCCTGGAGCACGTTGAAATGATGCGGCCTGGTTACGCGATTGAATATGACGTTGTGGCCCCGCACCAGTTGCACCCTACCTTGGAAACCAAGTTGATCAAAAACCTCTATACGGCGGGCCAAACCAACGGGACGTCTGGTTACGAAGAAGCAGCCGGCCAAGGCCTGATTGCGGGGATTAACGCGGGCCGGCGGGCCTTGGGCTTAGCCCCGTTTGTCTTGAAGCGTTCGGATGCCTACATTGGGGTCATGATTGACGATTTGGTCACGAAGGGGACCAAGGAGCCATACCGGTTGTTAACCAGTCGGGCCGAATACCGCTTGATCTTGCGGCATGACAACGCGGATTTGCGGCTGATGGCGATGGGGCACGCCTTGGGCCTGGTTTCAGATGAACGGTTAGCGGCGATGGAAGCCAAGAAAGCGACGGTCGCGGCGGAAATTAAGCGGCTGGCAACCGTGCGGCTCAAGCCAGGTTCAGCGGCCGATGAGTTTATCCAAGCCCATGGGGACCACGCGTTGAAGGATTCCCTGACGGCGGCGGCCCTTTTGAAGCGGCCGTACGTTTCATACGACCAGCTCTTGGAATTTATCCCGGCCCCAGCGACGCCGTTGGATCGCCAAGCTAAGGAACAAGTGGAAATTCAACTGAAGTACGAAGGCTACATTAAAAAAGAAGAGGTTAAGGTCAACCGGCTGAAGCGCATGGAAGCCAAGAAGATTCCGGCCAACATTGATTACGATCAAATTGACGGTTTGGCAACGGAAGGGCGGCAAAAATTGGCGAAGATTCGGCCTGAAACCTTGGCCCAAGCCTCCCGGATTTCGGGGGTCAACCCGGCGGATCTGGCCATTTTAAGTGTTTACATCCAACACCACTAGAGATAAATTAGCGGCCGGGAAGAACGGGCCGTGGTATGATGATTAAATGAACTGAAACGATTGAATCTCGTGGGGAAACCCGTTATGATTGCCTTTTAGGGTCAAAACCATAATTAGAGTGAATGGGAGTTGAAATAAATGTGTGGAATCGTTACCTTTGTGGACAATGAAGCGCCACAAGTCAAGGATAGCTTGATCCAAACGATGATGAACCGAATTATCCACCGGGGACCCGATGATGCCGGCCACTTTGTCGACCAAGGGGTGGCAATGGGTTTTCGGCGGTTGAGCTTTATTGATGTAAAGAGCGGGGCTCAACCAATCTTTAATGAAGATGACTCCAAAGCGATTACCTTTAACGGTGAAATTTATAACTTTAAGCCGCTTCGGGAAGAACTGATTGAATTAGGGCACCATTTTACGACCCATGCAGATACGGAAGTTATTTTGCATGGTTACGAAGAATGGGGCGCTGAGGTTACCAAGCGGTTGCGGGGGATGTTTGCCTTCTTAATTTGGGACCGGGAAAAGCAAGAATTGTTTGGGGCCCGGGACCACTTTGGGATTAAGCCCTTGTATTACGGGAAGATGAATGGGACCTTCTTTGCGGGGTCAGAAATCAAATCATTCTTAGACCACCCGAACTTCAATAAAGAGTTAAATAAGGCTGCGTTAAAGCCGTTTATGACCTTCCAGTATCCGGCCCTTGATGAAACCTTCTTTAAGGGGATCTTTAAGTTGCCAGAGGGGCATTATTTCTACTACCGGAATGGTGAATTTTCAATGGCCCAGTACTGGGACGCGGAATTTGCGGCGGAAGATGAAAGCTTTGAAGAAGCCGTTGACAAGATTGAAGCGGCCGTGAGCGAATCCGTTAAGGCCCACTCCTTTGCCGATGAAGGCATCAAAGTGGGGTCCTTTTTATCCGCCGGGGTTGACTCCAGTTACGTTACGGCCATGATGCGCCCCGATGAGACCTTCTCGATCGGCTTTGATCAGGGGTATGATGAAACCAAGCAGGCCCGGGAGTTGGCTCAGAAGCTGAACTTAAAGAATACGGATGCAACTTTGACCAATGACGAGGCCTTTCATACCTTCCCGTTGATCCAATACTACTTGGATGAACCGGATTCCAACCCGTCGGTCGTACCGCTGTACTTCTTGACCAAACTGGCTAAGGATCACGGCTACAAGGCAATGCTTTCTGGGGAAGGGGCCGATGAACTTTTCGCGGGTTACACGGCTTATGGCTACAATACCAATTCCAAGGCCATTAAGTGGTTGACCAACCGGTTGGCGAAGTTACCAAAGGCTAAGCGGGAACGGGTGGCCAACTGGCTGAAACACCACAAGAATTTCCATGGGCGGCTGCACATGTACAATAACTTGGCAGCGGCGCGGGATTCCTTCATTGGCCAAGCCCGTGTCTTTACGCCAGAAGAAGCCGAAGCGATTTTGCAACCAGCTTACCAACAAGCCCCAAGCGTGCAAGAAATTGTTGACCGGACGTATGACCGGATCGATGATCAAGACGTGCCAGAACTATCCAAGAAGCAATACCTGGACATTCACCAGTGGATGCCTGGTGATATCTTGCTGAAGGCGGACAAGATGAGTATGGCTAATTCCTTGGAACTGCGGGTGCCATTACTGGATAAGGAAATGATGAAGGTGGCAGGGCACACGCCAGCGAAATACTTGCTAACGGATCAAGGGACGAAGTGGGCCTTCCGGATGGCGGCCAACCGGCACTTACCAGAAGAATGGGCCACCCGCGAAAAGCTGGGCTTCCCGGTTCCGGTGCGGGAATGGCTGCGGCAAAAAGATTTCTATGAAGAAGTGCTCGAAATTTTTAAGCAGGATTTCGTGGGAGAATTTTTTGATCAAGCCAAGTTGTTGGCGATGGCGCAAGCCAACTTTGAAGGCAAAACGGATGACCGGCGGAAACTGTGGACGATCTATACCTTCTTGGTTTGGTACAAGCTTTACTTCATTGACAACTTTAATCCGCATGAGGAAGTTGAATTAGTCAAGGAAGGCGCTAAGGCCTAATCTTTCGGCGAAGAAAGCGACAGCCCGGAAGAAGGAAAGCGTCGGCAAGGCGACTTTCCCTTTCGCTGTGTCACACTTGGAAATCGAACAAGAGGCCGCGGAAAAACAGCGTTTTTCCCGGCCTTATTTTGTAGCGCTTAAACTAAATTTGGAGGATCATGATGATGCGTTTAACCCTAACTCAAGCCGTAACCTTGCTCAAGGAGCACGATTTACTGGTTAAAGTTGTCAACCCGCAGGTAACCGAATTTACAGCGGTGACTTATGACTCCCGCCACATTCCGGCGGGACAGCCACTCTTTTTTTGCAAAGGGGTTGGCTTTAAGGCGGACTACTTGGCAATGGCAATCGATCACGGGGCGGTAGGGTACGTGGCGACCCAAGCTTATGAGCAGCCCGTCACGGGGATTGTGGTCAAGGATGATCAAAAAGCGATGGCCCTGCTAGCGGCAGCCTTTTATGATTATCCGCAAAACGATCTGTTCATCGTGGGGATTACGGGTACGAAGGGGAAAACGACCACTGCTTACTTTACGCATAATGCCCTGACGGCCAGTGCCGGCCCCCAAACGGCCCTGTTGTCGACGTTGAACACGATCTTAGGGCCGCAAC
Source organism: Limosilactobacillus ingluviei DSM 15946 (assembly GCF_001435775.1). Classification (GTDB taxonomy): domain Bacteria; phylum Bacillota; class Bacilli; order Lactobacillales; family Lactobacillaceae; genus Limosilactobacillus; species Limosilactobacillus ingluviei. Next base: position 35,165 of record NZ_AZFK01000016.1, read on the forward strand.
CCGATCAGACCTTCAAATCCCACTTAACGACCCCAGAATCGCTGGATCTCTTTGCTTACATGCGCCAAGCCGTTGATAACAAGATGACCCATTTGGTGATGGAAGTGTCGTCGCAAGCCTACCTCAAGCACCGGGTCTATGGCTTGACGTTTGACGTGGGCATTTTCTTAAATATCAGTCCGGACCACATTGGGCGCAATGAGCACCCAACCTTTGCCAACTACTTATTCTGTAAAGAACAACTGCTGGTCAACGCCAGGACCTGTTTGATCAATGCGGATATGCCGTACTTTGCTGCGGTCCAGCAAGCGGCCCAAACGACGACGGCGCCTGAGCGCATTTTTACCTTTGGGCAAACGGCGCCGGAAGTTGATTTCCGCTACCAATCAGTGCTGAGTGATTTAGCGGAATCTAAGTTTCAACTGCGCGCGGAAAGTCCGAAAGCGCAGGCCCTGCAAGTGGCCGGTGAGTACATTGCCAGTGTGCCCGGGGACTACAACGAAGGCAATGCGACCGCGGCCGTGATTACGGCTGGCTTGGCCGGGGCTAAAGCGGCGGCCATTCAAACGGCCCTGCAAAAGACGCACATTCCGGGCCGGATGGAGGTCTTGCCGACCAAGGGCCACGGGACCGTCTACGTTGATTATGCGCATGATTATGCCAGCGTGAAGCGGTTAGTGGCCTTCTTACGTTCGCAAACGCCAGCCGGGGGGAAGGTAATTGTTGTCTTGGGGGCCCCCGGTGATAAGGGCATTTCCCGGCGGCCGGGCTTTGGGAAGGCCTTATCCGAAGAACGAGCCGACGAAGTGATTTTGACGACGGATGACCCAGGTTTTGAAGATCCCAAAGCAATTGCTGACGAAATCGCCGCTCACATTGATCCGCAAAAGGTGGGACATGTCCAATACATTGCGGACCGGGCCCAGGCCATTGCAACGGCGATTACGATGAGTCACAACGATATGGTCGTCATTGCCGGCAAAGGGGCCGATGCCTACCAGAAGGTCAAGGGGCAAGACTTACCGTACCCGAATGATTTGGTCGTTGCCAAGCAAGTCATTGAAAAGTTAGGGGCCCAACCGGAAAAATAGTGGTCAAGGGCGCTTAGGCGGACTATGATGATAATAAATGTTGCAAAGCGCAAGGAGCGAAAATTATGAAAACCATGAAACAAATCATGAGTTGGGTTGTGCCGATTGTGATTGGGTTATTGATTGCGGTCTTGATTCGGACCTTTATCATGCAACCAGTCCGGGTGGATGGCCCCTCAATGTTACCGAACTTACAAAACAACGAGCGGGTTTTGACCTGGAAGTTGGCCAAGATTCACCGCGGCAGCGTGGTCGTCTTTAATGCCGATGGGGTTGATCCGCAGGTCTCCCAGCGGACCTATTACGTTAAGCGGGTCATTGCTGTCCCCGGGGATACGGTAGCTGCTAAGGAGGGCAAGCTTTACGTTAATGGCAAGGAAGTGCGCCAGCAATACATCAATCGGTACCAACGGACCCAAGGGACGGGGAATTGGACCCTCAAGTCGATCTCGGTCCAAAACAGTTGGCTCAAAAACAGCGGCGCGACCAAGGTGCCTAAGGGGGAATACTTTGTTTTAGGTGACCACCGGAGTGTTTCCAACGACAGCCGTTACTACGGCTTTGTTCCGAAAGAAAAGGTCTTAGGGGTCGTGCAAGTTGGCTTCTGGTCCGGCAACCAAAGCAAGAAGAATAACGTTAACCACGAATGGCAACACTATTTTGAATAGGGCCAAGTGAAGTTGGGAAAAAAGGCTTAAAAATTCAAAAGCGCTAGAAACCACGTTACTGAAAACGTTGATTTCTAGCGCTTTTTGTTGTTGCTTGCTAAGTTTTAGCCGAAAAGATAGTTTCTTCTCAGCCTCACTCACCGTTACCCACCGAATTAGTTTTTCCGGGAGTAGCTGGCAATGTCGGCTAAGATTTCGTTTAAGAATTCTTGCTTGCTCAGGCTGGTTTGGTCTTTTTCACCGTATTTACGGACGGAAACCGACCCGTTGGCTTGTTCATCTTCCCCTACGACCAGCGTGTATGGGACTTTTTGGGTTTGAGCTTCCCGGATCTTGTAGCCCATCTTTTCGTTGCGGTGGTCAACTTTGACCCGCACGTTAGCGGCCTTTAATTGAGCGGCCAATTGGTCGGCGTAAGCCCCGTGCTTGTCATCAGAAACCGGAATGATCGTTACTTGTTGTGGCGCTAACCAAGTTGGGAAGGCCCCCTTGTAGATTTCCGTCAGGTAGGCGATGAAACGTTCCATCGTGCCGACAACCCCCCGGTGGATCATCACGGGCCGGTGTTGCTTCCCGTCTTCGCCAACGTAGTGCAGATCAAAGCGTTCTGGCAACATGAAGTCGAGTTGGATCGTCGACATCGTTTCTTCGTTGCCTAGGGCCGTCTTAGTTTGGATGTCCAGCTTTGGTCCGTAGAAGGCGGCTTCCCCTTCGGCTTCGTAGTAGTCTAAGCCGAGGTCGTCCATGGCACCCTTTAACATGGATTGGGCTTGTTCCCACATTTCATCGTTTGCGTAGTACTTATCGGTGTTCTTAGGGTCCCGGTAGGACAGCCGGAAGGTGTAATCCGTGATGTCAAAGTCTTCGTAGACACTCATGATCAACTTTAAGATCTTGGCAAATTCCTTTTGAATTTGGTTTAAAGCAACGAAGGTGTGACCATCGTTCAGGGTCATTTCCCGGACCCGTTGCAAACCAGACAGGGCCCCTGATTTTTCGTAACGGTGCATCATCCCCAGTTCGGCAATCCGCAATGGCAGATCCCGGTAGGAACGAATGTGGTGCTTGTAGACTTGGATGTGGGATGGGCAGTTCATTGGCCGCAGTTCCAGCATTTCGCCGTCCCCCATGTCCATTGGTGGGAACATGTCATCGCGGTAGTGTTGCCAGTGGCCCGACGTCTTGTAGGCATCCAGGTTCATTAAGACTGGCGTGTAAACGTGTTCGTAATCGTCAGAAACTTCCCGGTCGATGATGTAGCGTTCAATCGTCCGCCGGATCGTCGACCCCTTTGGCATCCAGTAAGGCAAACCGGCGCCGACCTTTGGATCGACAAAGAAGAGGTCGAGTTGGTTCCCGATCACCCGGTGGTCGCGTTCCTTGGCTTCTTGGCGAGCCTTTAAGTCCGCGGCCAGGTCATCGCCGTTAAAGAAGACCGTCCCGTAAATCCGTTGCAGCATCGGGTTGGAAGACATCCCCTTCCAGTAAGCCCCGGCCACGGACAGGAGTTGGTAGTGCTTAACGACGTTGGCATAGACCAGGATCGGTGCTTCAGCAACAATCGCTGCATCCCCCAAGCGGTAGAGGGCCACTTTGCTGTCGTGGGCGTGTTCCTTTAACAGTTCGTTGGTGAATTGATCATCCCCGGCTTCAGCTAAGGCCGCATCCAGGTCAACTTCAGCAAATTCTACCTTTAAGCCGTCCTTGGCAATTTGCTTCATGGCGGCGGCCAGGTCGTCCAGTTGGTCGGCGGAGACTTGTTGGTCGTCCTTATCTGAATCAACGTAGAATTGATCGTCTTCGGCAACGGCCGCGCCTAAGCGAATGCCGTCAAATTCGTGTTGTAAAGCCGCCTTTAACATCAAAGCGGCCATTTGCCGCAGGGCAGCCAGTGCGGCGGGATTCCCATCGCGTTCAATCTTTTCAACTTGGCCATCTGGGGCCATTACTGCTACTTGTGCCATCAAATCGCTCCTTTGTAAGAAAAAAATAAATAAAACGCCCCCTTGACCAAGGCTTGGTCAAAGGGACGTTGGTTAACATAACTCAGCGTGGTTCCACCCAAATTCAGAATCAAAGCATGATTCTCTTTGAAGGTGTGGTAACGGACACGACCCGGAACACCTTATTTCGGTATCAAAATAGAAGGTGGTATCCCCAGTGGGGCTAACGATTCTTCCAGCCTAGGAACCGCTCCCTGGATAACTGACCACTGGTGACATGTCCTTCCAATTAGTGCTGATTATAGCATTTTGGTGGGTGGTGTCAAGGGGAGTGACTTAATTATTGTTCTGCCGGTGCCCCGGTTCCATCACTTGGGGTTGCTTCACTTTGGGCGCTACCACCGTTACCAGAGGTTGTTCCAGTATTACCATTGCCCGTGCCGCCGTTACCATTATCAGTATTCCTCTGAGGTTGACTAGGTGTGGATTGGTAAGTCGACTGGTTATCGTTGCCGTTGGTAGTCGTTTGGTCATCCGTCGTGGTACTGGTGGCCTGCGAAGTCGTAGTCGGAGCCGTCTGGTAGCTGTCCTGGACGTCCGTGGCAGTCGACGAAGTGGAATGGGACCGCTTCTTGTGGCTGCTAGAGGACTTGTGACTGGAAGTCTCACTCGAGGAGACCGTCTCGTCGGAAGTCGTATTGACCGGGTTTTGTTGTTTGATCAAGAAGACCACAAAAAAGACTACTAAAGCAGCGATCGCGACCCCTAAAATGGTTTTGTAAATCCGGTGTTTCTTACGGCCGCCAGCTGGCCGGGAAGCATGGTGGCGCTGTGGCTGGCTGGCCGTTGGGGCGGTATAGACCGGCGGGGTGGGTTGGCTCGGTTGGGCCGTCGTTGGCCGCGGGGCGTCATAGCTAGCGGTCTTTTCCACCCGGGTGGGGGTGGCGGTTTGTTCTTGCCGGACGGCGGCGCGGCTGCCCGGGGTGGGAGCAGACTTTGATTCTTGATCTAAGACCCCTTTGAGCTTAATTTTCAGCGGCTTATCTTTTAAGCGCCGTGCTTGTTCGCGCTTGTGCTCGGGCGTGTCGTAGAGTTCGACCCGACTGAGCTGCTTTTTGCGCTCTTCATTGTTCAAAGCAATCACCTCTTCGTAATTTCAGTCAGTTTTAGGACCATTATATCATCTTGCGTCGGGAAAGGATAATTTCTCCAGGGACTGCGCCCAACAAAAAACGACCGAGTTTTCCCCGATCGTTGTCATATTATTATTTCCTGGGAAATTATTCCGCCGTTGCCACGGTTTCCCACGGGTGGGCATGATGTTCGGCCGCAAAGCGCTTATTACCCTTGTGTAATTCATAAATTGTCCAAGCCAACAATGCCAAGATCGCGATAATTGTAAGCCAAGCTAAAACATCTGCAGTTCCTTTGCTCCAAATGCCAAAGCCTTCATACGTGGCTGGCATATTCAAGAGATTTAAGAACGTCAGAACAATTACCGATAACCACCCTAACACTTTGGTCCAAGTAGCATTCTTAAATTGCCCCATTTCAACCTCACTGTTGGTCATCATCAATAATGGCAGCATTGAGAAAGGTAAGGCAAAGGCCAAGAAGACTTGAGAATTTTCCATCAACATGTTGATAGCTTGGTGTTGTTGTAAGTCACTTTCACCAGCGGTCATGGAAACACAGATTAAAACTGGTACAACAGAAATTAACCGGGTAATCAAGCGCCGGGCCCATAATGGCATCCGCATGTGCACAAAGCCTTCCATGATAACTTGCCCAGTTAAGGTCCCAGTAATTGTTGAGTTTTGACCAGAAGCCAATAAGGCAACGGCAAATAAGGTGGATAAAATACCAGATTTTGCCACTGCAATCAACACACCATTACTCAGCATTGAAGTGTTATTTAATGCTTCATACAATCCAAAGAATGAGGTATCTTGGACAGCCCCAGACTTGAAGACGGCAACCCCCATGATTAACAAGAGGGCGTTGACAAAGAAGGCCGCTGTTAATTGAATGTTGGAATCCCATGCGGAGAAGCGAACCGTTTGCTTGATGTCTTCAGCTTTAGTGTGGTCGAGTTTGCGCGTTTGGGAAATTGCGGAGTGAAGATAGAGGTTGTGCGGCATAACGGTTGCCCCAATAATCCCTAATGAGCCACTAAGTGGAGAAATCCCCATTTTTTCAGGTCCTTGTGCAACTGCGGCAGTAGAAGGCACTAAGCCAACTAGCGCTGCGCCCCAATCCGGATCAGAAAGCAGGACTTGATAAACGAAGACAAAAAGAATGACTAAAATTAAACAAACCACAATTGCTTCAATTTTGCGGAAGCCCACTTTGGTTAAGAGCAACAGTAGTAAAACGTCTAAGACCGTAATAAAGACGGCAATTACTAATGGAATATGGAATAAAAGATACAAGGCAATCGCTGCCCCAATAACTTCGGCAATGTCGGTGGCCATAATTGCCAGCTCAGTCATAATCCAAAGGACAATTCCTAACGCCTTCCCGGTCCGCGCCCGAATGGCCTGAGCTAAGTCCATTTGGCTGACGATCCCAAGTTTGGCTGCCATGTATTGAAGCAACATCGCGATCAAACTTGAAATCAGGATGGTCGTCATTAAAGTGTATTGAAATGCTTGCCCCCCGGTAATCGAAGTTGCCCAGTTACCAGGATCCATATACCCAACGGCAACTAAAGCGCCGGGGCCAGAATAAGCAAAGAGAGTTTTCCAGAAACCCTTGCCATGGGGCACTTCAACGGAGCCGTTGATTTCTTCGAGTGATTTCCCGTTTGCGTATTCAATTAATTTGTGCTTGCGGGGTTGGTTTTGTGTGCTGTCCACGCCAAATCCACCTTTCTGTCATATGCTTTCGACGGTTCTCAATTTGAGATTCACCGATTGAGAACACCTTTGTTAGGTTAGCATAAAAAATAATATCCCGCAATAAAAAATGCCGCATTTTCGGCGTTTTCACGGACATTTATGCCGAAATATCCTAAGCCAAGCTCGAAATCGGTTTCAACTTGCGGCTGAAGTAAAGAAAATAAAAAGTTTGACTACTCACAAAGCAAAAGAAAAAACTTGGGGAAATTTACCAATCGACGAAAAGGTTGTTAAATCAAATGTTTTCAGAAAAATTACGGGGCGCAAGTTTATGACAAGCGGTTGACATAAATGAGTCAAACGACTATACTTACAATCGTCAAATGATATTTTTCACAAGAGAGAAGGAGCAAAAGTTATGAAGGCACTTGTATTACAAGGAATTAAGGATTTAGCAGTGCAAGATTACGAAATCCCAAGCATTAAGCCAGATGAAGTGCTGGTGCACACGGCCTTTGCCGGGATTTGCGGGACTGACAAGGCCCTTTATGCCGGGTTGCCAGGTTCTGCTTCAGCGGTGCCACCGATTGTTTTGGGGCACGAAAACTCTGGGGTAGTGGCCAAAGTTGGGGCGGCCGTGACGAACGTTAAGGTCGGCGACCGGGTAACGGTTGACCCGAACATCTACTGTGGCCAATGCCAATACTGCCGGACCCAACGTCCCGAATTGTGCGAACACCTGGATGCGGTGGGGGTAACGCGTGACGGGGGCTTTGCCGAATACTTTACCGCCCCAGCCAAGGTGGTTTACCCAATTCCAGATAACGTTTCCCTCAAGGCCGCGGCGGTCATCGAACCAATTTCATGTGCGATGCACGGGGTGGACTTATTAGAAACTCACCCATACCAAACGGCTCTGGTAATCGGGGACGGTTTTGAAGGGCAACTCTTTGCTCAAATCCTGAAAGCCCGGGGGATTCATGAAGTAACCCTGGCGGGCCGGTCGGACGAAAAGCTGGCCAACAACCGGAAGCACTTTGGCGTTAAGACGATCAACACCACCAAGGAAGAAATTCCAGCGGATCACTTTGACGTGGTTGTCGAAGCCGTTGGTTTGCCAGCCACCCAAGAACAAGCCCTGGCCGCCGCTGCCCGGGGGGCCCAAGTGCTGATGTTTGGGGTCGGAAACCCGGACGACAAGTTTAGCGTCAACACTTACGATGTTTTCCAAAAGCAACTGACGATCCAAGGGGCCTTTATTAACCCTTACACCTTTGAAGATTCAATTGCCCTGTTGGCAGCCGGGAAGGTTGACCCGCTGCCACTGTTCTCCCACGAATTGGATCTGAACGGGGTGGAAGACTTTGTCGCCGGGAAGTTAGGGAAAGTTTCCAAGGCGATCGTAAAGGTTGGTGGCGAAGAAGCCTAATTTATTTACCAATGCTTCGCCTTCGCGTGGCCGCCGCTCCAACGGCCAGGCGAACTTAATCTGTGTAAAATCTAACCCCATTAATTTGTCCCGCCCTAGTGCGGGATTAAGTTCCCGGCCGGACCGGGAACTTTTTTTACACTCTTGTTGACACGGTGTCACTCGAGGGGTAAAGTTAAGTCGTTGACACGATGTCACTAAGAACGGAGGAACCAGAATGCCAAGTCAAACCTTTTTAAATTTGAAGCCCGAAAAGCAAGCCCGGATTTATGCCGCCCTCCTGACGGAATTTAGTGCCTATCCCTTAGCCAAGGCTCAAGTTGCGCGGATTGTCAAGGAAGCCCAGATTGCCCGGGGTGCCTTTTATAAGTACTTTGCCGATTTGAACGATGCTTACCAGACCCTCTGGCGGCGCTCGCTTCACCAGATCCACTCCCAAGAAGAGTTAGCGGGGCAATTGGCGCAAACCCCAGCGGATTATACCAATCAGGTGCGCCAGTTTTTGACCACCGGAGCCCAGCAAGGGTTGCGAGAGTTGTTGCGGCTGCATTATTCCACGAATGAAGCTTACTTGGGGCTAGCGGCAGTGCCAACGATGGGCCCACGTTTTAATGCGCAAACTTGGGCGGTTATGACCCTGACCCACCAAGCAATGAAGGAATGTTTGATGGAGCCCGACCGGGAGGATGCGATTTTAACCCGGTTAGAGCAAGCCTTGACGGCGTTGATGGGAGGGCAGTCCCATGTTTCTGGCGATTAAAGAGATCAAACACGCTAAAGTTCACTATGGCTTGATTATCGCGATGGTGACCTTGATTGGGTACTTGATTTTTATGCTGCTCGGCCTCATGTTAGGCTTGGCAAATGAAAATACCGCGGCAATTGATGCGTGGTCGACCAAGACGGTGATCTTAAGTAAGGGCGCGAATGTCAATCTCAATCAATCGCTGATTAAAACGGCGGATTTGCCCCCGTTAAAAGCTGGTGACAGTTTGGTCGGCCAAAGTCCAGTCGTGATCAGCCGCCAAACGGGCGCGACTCACAAACAAAGCGCCCAGTTAATTGGTCTGCGCGCCGACCAGCCGATTTACCAACATTTGGAACTAGTCAGTGGTCACCGGCCCCAAAAACCTCGGCAGGTCGTTTTGGCGGCGAACCTGCGGACCAAGGGCTACCGCTTAGGCGATCGCATTAAGCTGGCGGGGCAGAAGCAGAGTTTAACGGTAGTTGGCTTTGCCAAAGATGGGATGCTAAACATGACCCCGATCGTCTACGGGAACTTGCAATTATGGCAAGCCGTTAAAGGGGGCCCGCAATTTGCGGCCAGTGCGATTTTTTCCCAACGCACCTTTCAATTGGATACCACTGCTTTAAAGGCCTACCCGCGGGCGACGTACGTTAATAAATTGCCGGGGTACACGGCCCAAAACAAAACTTTTGCGGCGATGATTGGTTTCTTAATGATCATTTCGATGATCATCATCGGGGTCTTTTTGTACATTTTAACGATGCAAAAGCTGCCGAACTATGCGGTTTTGCGGGCTCAAGGGATTCCCGGGCGGACACTAACGGTGGCGACGGTCAGCCAGGCGGCGGTGCTCATGGTCAGCGGGGGGCTCTTAAGCCTGCTTTTGACCCGCTTGACCATGCTGGGCTTGCCGGCCAGCATGCCGTTCCAATTGTCATGGCCACTGGCGGCGGGGTTGACGGGGGCGTTGGTCCTGTTGGGGACGGTCGGCGCGTTAATTCCCGTGAAGCTGATCCAACGGGTCCAACCTTTAGATGCACTGCGCTAGGCTCACCAGGAGGATACAAATATGAATTTGATTGAATTAAAGCAGGTCAGTAAGGTTTACGGGCACGGTGTCAGTCAGGTGCAAGCGTTAAAGGAAGTTAACTTTGCGGCGGCCCCGGGGGAATTAAATTTGGTGATTGGTCCGTCGGGGTCAGGTAAAAGCACCTTTTTAACGATTGCGGGGGGCTTGCAAACCCCGACGAGCGGGCAGGTGTTGATTAACGGTCAAGATCCAGCTCAATTAACGGCTCAACAGCGGGATCATTTGCGTTTGACCCGGCTGGGCTTTATCCTGCAGGCGTATAATCTCTTACCGTATTTAACGGTTCACCAGCAATTTGAACTGGTCGACCGGGTGAAAAAAGATCATTTAACGCCGGCGGCTCTGCAAACCTTACTGACCGAGTTAGGCATTGACCAACTGCAAGCCAAGTATCCGGACCAATTGTCAGGGGGCCAAAACCAACGGGTGGCCATTGCCCGGGCGCTTTATGCCAACCCGGCGATTGTGCTGGCGGATGAACCAACGGCAGCCTTAGACAGTCAGCGGGTCCAAGGGGTCGGACAATTGTTTAAGACTTTGGCCGTCAAGCACCACAAGGCGGTGGTGCTTGTGACCCACGATCAGCGCTTGTTGGCCTTTGCGGACCATTGTTACCAAATCGAAGATGGTCAAATGACGCAATTATCATAACGGTACGGGGATTTCCCGGGAAATAACTGGCTTGGCCAGGTGAAATTCGGTATCATAAAAAGCAAAGTATTGCTGTAGTTGGAAAGGGGATATCACATGGCTTTTTTAGAACTGGCTGCAATCCGGAAATCCTATTATTTAGGTAAAGAAGAATTCCCGGTCTTAAAGGGGATTGATCTGCGCTTTGAGCGCGGAGAATTTGTCTCGATCCTCGGTGAATCCGGGGGCGGGAAGACGACGTTGATGAATATTATTGGGGGCTTGGATCGTAAGTTTAGCGGGACGGTGACGGTTGAAGGCACCCCCTTAGACCATACCAAGGAAAAACAAATGGACGAGTACCGCCGGGCGACGGTTGGCTACATTTACCAGTCCTATAACCTGGTTCCCCATTTGACGGTGTTGGATAATGTGTTGGTCGCTTTAGAGATGACGACCCTCGCGGCTGCGGAACGGAAGGAACGGGCTTTAAAACTATTAGCTGAAGTCGGGTTGGCGGACCACGCCAAAAAACACCCCCGGCAATTATCGGGCGGGCAAAAGCAGCGGGTGGCGATTGCTCGGGCCTTGGCGGCTGATCCGCAAATCATCATTGCCGACGAACCAACGGGGGCACTGGATGCGCAGAATACCAAGGAAGTCCTGGCCATTTTGGACCAAATTGCCCAAAGTGGTAAATTGGTGATTGCCGTTACCCACTCCCAAGCGGTCGCTGATTACGGGACCCGGGTCGTTCGGTTGGCGGATGGCCAGATTGAAGCCGATGAACGCTTGCGGCCGGCCTACCCCACCCAAGCGGCGCCACAGTTGAAGGCGCGTCCGTTGCCGGCTTTAGCTAGTTACCGGACGGCCTTTAAACACTTAATGTATAATTTTTGGCGCAATTCTTTGATTATGCTCGGTGTTGGGATTGGGCTGTTTGCGGTAATTTTATTTGCCGGTTTGGGGAACGGCGTTAACGGGTACTTACAAAATCAGATTAATCAGGTTGCCAATCCCCAGGTAATTTCCGTCTTAAAGAATCCAACGGGGAAAAAGATGTCGATGGAACGGCTGCAAATGGCGGTACAAAACATGGGCGCCAACCTGAAGGACGCCACGATCAGTGAGCATGATCAAGCCCGGATCAAAAAGCTGGCGGGGGTCCAAAAAGTGGAAGCCAACTACATTTTGCCGACCTACCGGTTAACGAACCAAGCCAAGCAACAAAGCGGGGCGATGATGCAGACGTGGTCGTTGAGTGATAAAAAGAATCTCTTGAAGGCCGGCCACGTTCCAGGCAAACAAGAAGTGGTCTTAAAAAAGCAAGATGCAATCGAGCTCTTTGGTGAGCATGCCAACAAGGCCTTGATCGGCAAGCAGGTCACGTTGGAATTCCAATGGGTGGATTCAAATAACCAGCCGGTGGTCATCAAGGTGCCGCTTAAAGTAGCCGGGATTACGGAGGGCACCAGCAGTGCCACGTTGGTGAATGCGCAGACGATTAAGGCGGCCTTACAGGCGCAAAATGCGCTCACCGCCCCGAATATGCTGGCGGTTAAGGTCCACCACTTGGACCAAGTGGAAGCCGTCGCCACGAAAATCAATCGCTTAACCACGGATAACAAACGGGTAGTCGGCGCCATTACGATTGGGTCGGCCCTTAAGCGGGTGAACACTTACGTGAAGTTAGCGGCGAACCTCTTAGCTGCTATTGCAGGGATTTCCTTGCTGGTATCAGCCCTGATGATTATTGTTACGATGTACATGTCAGTTTCGGAACGGACCAAAGAAATCGGGATTCTCCGGGCCTTGGGGGAACGCAAAAAGGACATTCGGCGGCTGTTTACGGCTGAATCGCTGTTAATTGGGCTGTTTGGGGCGCTGTTTGCCCTAGTCTTAGCTCTGTGCGCCGCGACGGGCATCAACCACGCGGTTGCCCACCTGATTAAATATCAGATTGTGCAAATCCAAGTCGGCAACGTGGTGTTTGCCTTTTTAGCGGCGATTGTGATCTCCTTTTTGGCCGCCGTCCTGCCGGCCCGGCGTGCGGCCAAACTTAATCCGATTGACGCCTTAGCCGAAGATTAGAAAGGGATAAAAATTCACCAAAAATCCCCCTGTAAACGGCTTGACTGAATGTTAATTATGATAAGATTGAGGTTGCTAAAAGGGGTGTTGAAAATGGGAAATAAGGAACGACGAAAGTTAATTAAAAATTTGATTGCGGCCGAAAAAATCAGCACGCAAGATGAACTATTAAAGCGGCTCAAAGCGGCGGGGGTGGAAGCAACCCAAGCGACCATTTCACGCGATCTGCATGCGCTCAACGTCGCCAAAGTCAGCGATGGCAATGGCCGTTCTTATTACGCACAATTAGAAGTTGCGGCCCCCAAGATCGATCAGCGCTTGTATGATGCGATTGAAAATACGGTCGAGTCGATTACGATGGTTCAGTTTATGAACGTGATTAAAACGACGCCGAATTCCAATTATGCCACGATTCTGGCGGGCTTGTTTGATGACAGTCAAATGACTGAAATTACGGGGACCTTGGCTGGAAATGACACTTTAATCACGATCAGCAAGTCACCAGAAGAAGCGCAAGTCATCAATCAATTAGTCTTAGATCACATGAACTAACAAAAAGCCTGGTTTACCTCACTGCGAAGTAAACCAGGCTTTTTCGATTAGGTGGTTAGCGACCGAGGTTGCGATCCTCAATCGCATCGGCAATTAAGGCCATAATTTGCGGGCTGGTTAATTGGTAGACCATATTTTTTCCCCGCCGGCTGGCCGTGACCAGCTTTTTTTGTTTCAACAATTGCAATTGGTGGGAGACCGCCGACTGTTCCCAATCCAAGGCTTGGCTGATTTCTGAAACGGTCATCCGGTTTTGCATCAGTAAGTAGAGCAATTGCAATCGCTTGGGGTGGCCAAGAATTTTAAAGAGCGAACTGACCCGTTCGAGCTCATCTTGCCGTAATGATTGATAGTTCATCGCCAGTCGTCCCTTCTTAATTGGAAAAGACAGCCGCTGTATTTGACAGCTGCTGTCTTAAGGTTGTCCGTCTCAGCTCAATGCTAGAAAGCTAATTTTTGTCCGACGTAGATGGTGTAAGGCTGGCTGATGTGATTGGTTTGTGCTAAGTGTTGCCAGTTGACCCCGACTTTTTGGGCAATTTCATAGAGCGTATCCCCCGCGGTCACGGTGTATGCCCCCCGTTTCGCTGTCGTGGTTGTGACTGACGTGGTCCGGGTAGGAGCCGTAAACTTTAAGGTTTGCCCAACGTAGATTTCGTTGGGATTGCTGATCCCATTTGCTTGGGCCAGGGCTTCGTAACTGGTACCGTGAGCGGCGGCAATAGCTGATAAGGTATCGCCCGCCTTAACGGTGTAAGTCCCTTGGTTAGTTGAAGCGGCCGGGGTCGAGGTTGTCGTTTGGGTAGAGGTATTGGTGGTAGCTTGCAACTTTAAAGTTTGGCCAACGTAGATTTCGTTAGGGTTGCTCAAGTGGTTGAGGCTCGCCAAGTTTTGGTAAGAAGTTCCATGGTTGGCGGCGATTTGACTTAAGGTGTCCCCCGCTTTAACGGTGTAAGTAGCTGTCGGGGCAGGTTTAGCCGGCGTAGCAGTGGTTGATTGACTTGCCGAGGTGGCTTGCTTAATCGTCAGGACTTGGCCGACGTAAATCAGGTTGGGGTTGGCCAACTTATTTAATTGCACCAATTGGTTGACGCTCGTTTGATGGTTGGCAGCAATTTGACCCAAGGTGTCCCCCGCTTTAACGGTGTACGTTGCAGCCGTGGTCGTGCTGGTGGCTGGGGTAGTGGTTTGCGGTTGGCTTGGGGTCGCAGCTTGTTGGACCAAAAGCCGTTGACCGACGTAAATCAGGTTCGGGTTGGCCAAGTTGTTCAAACGAGCCAAGGTATTCACGGTCGTTTGGTAGTTATTGGCAATCCCAGATAAGGTGTCGCCTGCTTTAACCGTGTAGTAACTGGTGCCCCCCGTTGACGTGCTGGTGCCATTGCCAGTGTCACTAGTGTTGTAAGCATCGTTATTGGCGGCCCCGTTGCCCTTGTTGTTAACGGCGGTTGCCCCCGACAGCGCAATTGAATCTAAGCGGTCCAACCCGTACGTTTGGACCAGGTTAATCAAGGCGCTGGCGTAGTTTGGATCGGTCGCGTACCCGTCCGCCCGTAACTTGTTGGCCACGCTGACGTAGCTGGTGTCCCCCAACAGATTGTGGTAACGACTGTTTTGGTTTAAGAACGCCCCGTGGTCTTCAACGGATTGATCGTTGTTAGCGTAAGCTCGGAAATTGTCATAGATGTAGACACTTTGGCCATTGTAGACTTCCCGGGTTTGGAGCCGAATCGAGTTCCCGTTGTAGCTCCCCTTGATCCCAAAGAGGTTGTGGGCGGCTGTTGACAGGTATGACGATCCCCAACCACTTTCCAAAATGGCTTGGGCAACCGTCACCGACGGGAGAACTTGGTAGGTATGCCAACCGTTGATTGCCCCTTGAGCCACACTTTGGATAAAGGCTTGGCTCTTTGCATTGTTGGAGAAGGTAATGGTGCTTAAATCCACGTTGTTTGTCGTCGCAGCGGCTTTGTACATGGCAACACTGGCCTGGCTGGCTTCAACGGGGGCGGAAGCAGCGCTGGTGGCAGCTTGGGACGTGGCACTAGCTGCACTTTCATTGGCGCTTTGGGGGGCTTGACTGGCCGCTTCACTGGCACTGGTTAAAGTGACCTGATCAGCCGTGGCTGCCACTTGCGCTAATGAAGCTTCACTGGTAGCCGCCGCACTGTTGCTGTCAGCGGCACTGTCATTGCCTGTTGCGCTGGTGGTTTGATCCGCCGTGCTGGTGGCATCACTGCCGTTTGCGTTCGTAGTTTGTGCTTGGTCCGGCGCAGCTGCTTGATCATCGGCGTGGGCCACCGCCCCGCTGGCCGTCAACAGCGTTAACGCACAGACGCTGGCAAAGACCCATTTTTTCCCATTTTTGTACATTTTGTAGTGTAGGTTGTTTAACTCGTAATTATTTTTCTGCATAAGTTTAGTCCCCTCTTGATATTCCCAGTTTTTGTGTGAATAGCTTTAATTTCAAACGTTGTGGTGATCCCCAAAATTTAAGAAAATCATAAGGATGCTAACACCTTCAAACTAGCATGATTCCGGGTTCAGGTCAACGAATTTTACCAGCCTTTTTTGCGATCTTAGGCACGGTGAGGTAAAGTGCTTAATAAGTTTCGAAAAAAGCGGCAAATTCGCCAATTTTGTCAATTTGTGGTTGGTGATTAAAGCGGAAGCAAACGGACGCAGGAAGGCAAACAGCACTGGTAATGGGCCGACGGGATTGGTATACTGATGATTGATTGGAAATGATAACGCCACCATGCGTTGGTTAAGTGATTTCCCCAATAATTTTTGGTGAGTGGAGTTTGAAAAAATGGTAGCGAAGTTAAAAGACGTAGCCAAGTTGGCGGGGGTGTCGGTCACGACTGTCTCCCGGGTAATTAACAACTATGGTTCGCTAAGCAAAAAGACAATTTATAAGGTGCACCAGGCGATGCAAGAGCTGAATTATCAGCCCAATGCTTTGGCCCGGGCGATGCAAGGAAAGCCGTCCAACTTTATTGGCCTCATCTTTCCTAATTTGACCAACCCCTTTTACGCGGAATTGGTCAATGAATTAGAGTCCCGGCTGTTTGCTAAAGGATACAAAACAATCATTGCCTCAGCCGCAGAAAATGAACAAATTGAGCACGAATACTTGGGGATGCTGATGGCTAACCAAGTTGATGGGATTATTTCCGGTTCGCATAATTTGGGGATTGAAGAATATAAGCAGGTGGGGGCCCCGATTGTTTCTTTTGACCGGTATTTGGCAGAAGGGATTCCGATTGTCACGTCAGATAGCTACAGTGGTGGGCGCTTGGCGGCCGATTATTTGGTGAACTGGGGTTGCCAAAACTTAGCGGTCTTAATTGATGAAGACACCTCTTCGTCACCGACCATCAACCGGGTCCAAGGGGTGGTTGATTACATGAATGAGCATGACTTTGAATACACCCCCCTGGATGTCAATGAAATTCAGGTCGAAGAAGTTTTCCCGGGTGATTTTGACGGGGTCTTGGCACCGGATGATGAATTTGCTTTGCAGATTCGCAGCTTAGCCGAGCGAGCGGGGAAAGTCTTTGGAAAGGACTTTATTGTTACCGGCTACAACGGCTCACACCTGGTTCAAAAAATTGCCCCCGATTTGCCAACGGTAGTCCGACCCGTTGACAGCTTAGCAGATGAATTGATTGATACCTTATTAAAACGGATTGCCGACCCCACCAAGCCTTTGCCATCAAAGGAATTACCGGTCCGGCTGGCTAATCCGTTGCCAAATTAAAAAGCACAGGGGCCGCAGCGGCGTTCCCTGTGCTTTTGGTTTTTGAGCGGGCTTAACGTTGGGAGTCCATGAACTTGCGCAATAATCCGGCTTCTTCTTCGGTGGCTTGGCTGGCTTGGGACTTGATATCGTGGACCCGTTCAACTGACAGTTGGCTGCCAAAGGCAACTTGATTGTCAATCAGATCAAATTCCTTTTCAAAATTAATGATTTCCATTGACAGGTTGTTTGATTCGTCCATTATAAGGCCTCCTGGAAATTTCCGTAAAAGTGATAACTTTTATCATTTTACCCCATTGATCTCGGATTGGCCAATCTTAAATTCAGGGTAAGTGTGGTACAATGCTAACATAACGGCAGAATGCTGACTCTGGTAAAAGGATGGAGACAAATAATGACATGGAATTGGTTAGGCTGGTTGCTTTGGCTTGGGGCCTTGGTATACCTGTGTTGGGTCATTCACTATATTCGGGTGCACCAATTGATGCTGATTGCCAAGACCGGGAATCGCTTAGATAAAATGTTGATGGCCAAATACGTGGGCTTTTTATTGGTAGCCTTTTGCTGGGTTGGCGGGATGTATTATTTAACGTTTGCCCGGTCCGTTGATTACCGGGATCAAGCGGCAGTTAAAGTCACGACCCAGTATGCGCCGTTGCAATTAAGCAGTGCGGGGGGCGATTATTACTACGTGCTGGGGAATAAGAGTGCTGGTGGCAAACACCAGGTGGCTTCGTATACGTACGCCACGGCTACCCGCAAAAATACGGTCAGTGCCCGCTATGCGACGGTGGTCACAACGGATGAACTAATTCCGGCGGAGGCCCGGGATTATCCGTGGCAAGCTGCCCGGTTGCAAAAAGAAGACCGGAATACCACCCATGCCTTTGTTGCCACGATGGATGTTACTTACCGGAATACGGTTTTAAACGGTTTGGGCTTGCGTGTGAACCGGCCCGCCGGTCAGTACACACTGTTGCGAATTCCCGCACCGGGGTTGTTGAAAGAACAATAACTCTGGTCAGGAACGGATTGCATGATATAATTGTAAAGAATGCCCTGGTTGGGATAAAGCAGCCAGGAACTGAGCATAATTAACGTCGGCTCGTCAGCTTGGGGAGCCTAATGAGGAGGAAATACAATGATTCAAACGATTGATTTGAAGAAGGGCATGGTTTTTGAACGCGACGGTAAGTTATTACGGGTCTTAGCCATTAACCACCACAAGCCAGGGAAGGGGAACACCCTGATGCAAATGGATATTCAAGACTTGCGTTCTGGTTCCATTGTGCACACGACGATGCGGCCATCCGAAAAGGTGGAACAAGTCAACGTTGACAAGCGCAATGCCCAATACCTCTACGATGAAGGGACCACGTCAGTTTTCATGGACTTGGAAACGTACGAACAATACGAAATTGACCAAGCCCAAATCAAGGAAGAAAAGAAGTACTTGGTTGAAAACATGGAAGTCTTAATGGAATTCGTGGGCAGCGAATTAGTTGGGATTGAATTGCCAGCGACGGTTACCCTGGAAGTGGTTGACACGCAACCAGAAATCAAGGGGGCCACGATTGATGGTGGGGGCAAGCCAGCCACGCTGAACACTGGGTTGGTGGTGAACGTGCCATCCTTCATCAAGAATGGGGACCAAATCGTGGTTAACACGGCTGATGGGGTTTACAAGTCCCGGGCCTAATCGCCACTTAAAGCAAGGAAAAAGGGACGCTACTCAGCGTCCCTTTTTTACTTGCTTTATAGATCATAAATTCCAATGTGATCGGCGACGATGATGTGCCCTGCCTGTGCTTCTCCGGCCGGGGTCGTCAAGCCAACTTTCAGGTAGGCTAAGGTGACGGTGGAGGCGGCCGTAACAGCGGTTCCCATGGCTTCGCCAGTATCGGTGTTCATTCCCGAAGGAAGGTCAATGGCAACGATCGGGGCCGCGGCTTGGTTCATGGCATCGATCAAGTCAGCATAGTGGCCCTCAACTGGGCGATCAATGCCGATCCCCAAGAGGGCATCGACGATGAGGGTGGCTTCGCTTAACACGGCGGGATCGGTCGTGACCGGCAGTTGGTAATATGCACAGGCGTGCTGTTGAACCCGGTTGGCCTCACTGGCTTGGGTTGGCGGCAGAGCGAACAGCAACTTGACGGGGGTCCCGGCTAAGTGGAGCAGGCGGGCAACCGCTAAACCATCGCCCCCGTTATTCCCGTTGCCAACGACCACCACTACTTGGTGGCGTTTTTCCTTTGGCAACGCCAAGATGTGGTCGGCCACGGCCAGGGCCGCCCGTTCCATTAAAACCAGGGCCGGAATCCCGACTTCTTCGATGGTGTGGCGATCAAGGGCTTGCATTTCTTTGGCAGTAACAACTTTGGTCATCAGCTTCATCCCTTCCTAAAGCGGGCGGTGGGGCATTCGCGTGGCGCCCGTCAATCCTAAGTGGTAAGATACCTTTATCTTACCACGGAATGAAGCGCTTGCAGATCGCCAAACGAAATTAAATGAGGTAAATCAAGATGAGCAAAAAGAATCAATATGAGGTACAACGGTTCTATGGGGTGCCCGTGGAAGCTGATGCCAACGGGACGTACCAGTTAAAATTAGATCCCCATGGTGAGTTTAAAGTCCATACTTGGCGGACCGGCAAGCACACCAAGGGGAAATTCACGGGGGTTGGACAATTAATGCTAACGGAAAACAACTTACCGGTGGTGATTTTAAAGGCCGAGCCAATGGCGTTTAAGGATCGCCACACGGAAACGCCTTTGCAACGCTTTTTAACGGTGGCAGTGACCCCAGCGGTTTTAGCGATGGCACAACACGAGTGGGGGGAACCGCAATGAAAACGTTAGTTGTCGTGGGGCACCCGGCCTTGGCGGACTCAAGCACCCAGCCTTTTTTAAAGGCGTTGAGTCAGGATTTAGCGCTTTGGCACCCGTTAGCGGCACCGTTCGACCCCTACAATGAGCGGCAAGCATTATGGCAAGCCGACCGGATTATTCTCCAGTTTCCCTTGTATTGGTATAGCGTCCCGGCGATTATGAAACAGTGGCTGGATGAAATTTTTGATGACGCTTTGCTCGGACCGGATCATACCCGTTTAGCGGGGAAGGAATTAGGGGTAGTCGTGAGCTTGGGCCGGCCTAGGGATGAATTTGGCGCCGGTCAAAAGCAGGGGTTTACGATCGATGAGTATTTGCGGCCCTTGCAAGGCTTGGCTCAAGCTACCGGGATGGGGTGGCTGCCACCGCTAGTGATCAGCCAATTTGCCTATCAAACCGAAGCTCAGCGCCAAGGTCTGGCGGTGGCCTACCAGCAGTATCTAACGCTGCCCCAACCCAGTCGGTTTGCGGATCGCGTACAGTGGTTGGCCACGCGGTTAGACCAGTTGGCCCAGCAAGTGACGGCCCCAAAAGAGCGCCAAAAATTGGCGCAACTGCGCGCGGTGCTGTTGGCTCAACAAGCCGAATTGGATGATTTAACCGCGAACCTGCGCTTGGTACGTGAAACGGAGGAATTTTAATGAATGAGGAATGGGTGAACCAAACGGTAGCGGAATTACAAGCCGCGTTGCCAGCTTATGCGGACCGGGCGCTTTTGGCCCAATTGCAGGTGGTATTAGCTGAGCAACAGCACCGGTTGGATTTGGCCGCCGCCGAATTGGATGGCCGGGCGTGGAGCAAACGGAATTGGTAAAGCCAAACCAAGCCGGCCCACTGGCTGGCGATCCCAACGGATGACCAAAAAGCTGAAGGGCTGCAAGCGAAAAAGTTTCATTTTTCCTTTACAAAGTTAAGCGAATATTATAAGATACTTAACGTGATTTTGTTCGTTAATAATTGGAAAGGGAGAGAAACTGTGACTTGGTTGAACAGCTACTTTCAGTTAGATAAGCTTAATACTACGATTAAGCGGGAAATTTTGGCCGGGATTACGACCTTTATTTCCATGTCGTATATTTTATTTGTAAACCCGAACGTTTTGGGAGCAGCGAAGATGGACACGGGGGCAGTCTTTACAGCGACAGCCTTGGCTAGTGCGTTGGGCTGTTTGTTGATGGGCTTCTTAGCGCGGTACCCGATTGCGACGGCGCCGGCGTTGGGGATTAATGCCTTTTTCTCCTACTCCGTGGTGATTGGCATGGGGGTGGACTGGCAAACTGCCCTGGCTGGGGTCTTTGTTGCGTCGTTAATCTTTTTGCTGATTACGATCTTTAAGTTGCGGGAAATGATCATTAATGCGATTCCCAGCGATTTAAAGTACGCCATTTCCAGTGGGATTGGCCTCTTTATTGCTTTTTTGGGCTTGCACCAAGGGGGCTTGGTCATAGCGAATAAGTCGACGGTCGTTGGCCTGGGTTCTTTTACCACGCCAACGACTTGGTTGACCATCTTTGGTTTATTGGTGACGACGATTTTGATGATCCGGAAGGTACCAGGGGCGATTTTCATTGGAATGTTTTTGACGGCCGGCCTGGGCCTGGTAACCGGGCTGATCAAAATGCCGGCGCGGTTGATTTCGGGTGCGCCAAGCTTAGCCCCAACCTTTGGGGTAGCCGTCAAGCACGTCGGCGAAATTAATACCCCGCAAATGTGGGTTGTGGTCTTAACCTTCTTATTGGTAACCTTTTTTGATACCGCGGGGACATTAGTTGGCTTGGCCCAACAAGCGGGTTTCATGCGCAATAACCAAATGCCCCGGGTCGGGAAGGCCTTGATGTCTGATTCGACGGCGATGTTAGCTGGGTCGATTTTTGGGACTTCGCCCGTGGGGGCCTACGTTGAATCCTCAGCGGGGATTGCCGTTGGGGGGCGTTCAGGATTAACGGCCGTGGTTACAGGGATCTGCTTCTTGGTGGGGACGTTATTCTCACCGTTGCTGACGGTGGTCACCGACCAAGTGACGGCGCCGGCCTTGATTATTGTCGGGGTCTTAATGGCCCAATCACTGAAGTACGTCGATTGGGGTCACTTAGAAGTGGCCGTGCCATCATTTTTGATTGTTTTGGGGATGCCACTGACTTACAGCATTTCTGACGGGATGGCCTTAGGGCTGATCATGTACCCAATTTGTATGATTGCCGCTAAGCGCGGTCGGGAGGTCCACCCGATTATGTACGCCCTGTTCTTTATCTTCATTATTTTTATGTGGGTTTTGACGGTGGGATAACTTGATTGACAAAGGGGACTAGTGAGAGAAGGATCTTTTCTCACCAGTCCTTTTTTGGTATTTTGGGCCGGATTTTTCTATAATAAAAAGAAAAGTGTTTTAGCAGCAAGGAGGAAGTTGAAATGACAATTGATGTAGCAGCCGTCCGGCAAGATTTATATCAAGCCGTCAATGGCGATTGGGTCAAACAAGCGCAAATTCCGGCCGATAAGCCCGCGACCGGCGGCTTTAACGACTTGGTCGATGGGATTGAAAAGCAATTGATGGCCGATTTGGATGCCATGCTGACGACCCCACCAACGGATGCTAAATTACAGCAAGCGGTCCAATTGTATGCGTTGGCGAAAGACTTTACGCGCCGGGAGCAAGAAGGGGTGGCCCCCTTGCAAGCGCGACTGGCCGAGATTGAGGCCCTGGATTCGTATGCAGATGTGCAACCCCACTTGGTAGCGTGGACCTTAAGCGGGGAAGCGCTCCCCGTCGCCTTTGACGTTGACGCGGACATGAAAAATGCCCAGGTCAACGCTTTGTTTGCCGGGGCTCCCGGCTTGATTTTACCGGATAAGACTTACTACGAGTCAACAAATGAACAGGGGCCACAATTGCTGGAGGTTTGGCGGCAAATGACCACCAAGTTGTTGGCGAAGTTGGGCTACTCCTCTGCTGACCAACAGCGGTTGGTAGAGCAAACCATCGCCTTTGATGCGCGAATTGCGCCCCATGTAAAGAGCCGTGAAGAAGCCGCGGACTACAGCAAGATGTACAATCCCCAATCATTGGCGGAATTTGTTGGCCACACTACCCAACTGGATCTGCAAGCATGGATTACTGCTTTGCTTGGTCAAACCCCAACGCAAGTCATTGTGACGGAACCGGAATACTATGCCGCCTTAGACGGGCTGCTGCGGGATCACTTTGCCGAATTTAAAGCTTGGTTGTTGGTGAACCGGGTCTTGGGTGAAGCCAGCTTCCTCACGGATGAATGCCGGATTTTAGCGGGGGAATACGGTCGGGCCCTGTCGGGGAGTCAAGCCCCGATTAGTCAGGCCAAATCGGCCTATTACCTGACGAACGGCTACTTTAGTCAGGTTGTGGGCGGCTACTATGCGCATCGCTATTTTGGGGCGCAAGCGAAGGCCGATGTGGAACACATGGTGCACCAAATGATCGCCGTCTACAAGGCCCGGCTGCAAGCCAACGATTGGTTGAGTCCAGCGACGCGGCAAAAGGCAATTACCAAGTTGGATCACCTTGGGGTGCAAGTGGGCTACCCAGACCAGATTCCCGCCCTGTATGACCGGTTGCAAGTGGATCCGCACCAAACCTTGCTGGCTAATGTCCTGGCGTTGACAAAAGTGCAACGCCAAGACCTGTTTGCCCGTTTCAATCAGCCCGTGGATCGGTTGCGGTGGGAAATGAGCCCGGCGACGGTCAATGCTTACTTCCATCCCTTCAAGAATATCATTGTTTTTCCCGCGGCAGTTTTACAAGCGCCGTTCTACAGTCTGACCCAATCCAGCAGCCAAAATTACGGTGGCATTGGGGCGGTGATTGCCCATGAAATCTCACATGCCTTCGATAATAACGGGGCGTTGTTTGATGAATACGGGAACTTGAGCAATTGGTGGACGGCTGAGGATGCCGCGCACTTCAAGCAACTGGCCCAACGGATGATTGATGAATTTGATGGCTTGCCGTTTGCTGGTCAAACAGTTAACGGGAAACTCACGGTGTCAGAAAACATTGCTGATGCCGGCGGTTTGAGCTGCGCGCTTAGTGCCGCGAAGACCGAAGCTGATTTTGATGCCCAGGCCTTCTTCATTAATTGGGCCCGGGTTTGGCGTACCAAGGCGCGCAAGGAGTATCAACAATTGCTACTGGCAATCGATGTGCATGCGCCGCAAAAATTACGGGCGAACGTTCAAGTGCAAAACCTGGCGGACTTTTACCAGGCGTTTGGGGTCCAACCTGGCGATCCGATGTACCTGGCCCCTGACCAACGCGTAAATATTTGGTGAGCATGATGGGGCGGTTAATTATTAAACAAGGTGATATAACGCTGGAACGAGTTGATACGATTGTGAATGCGGCGAATACAACGCTAATGGGTGGGGGCGGCGTTGATGGGGCGATTCATCGGGCCGCGGGGCCAGCCTTGGACGTGGCCTGTGCCCGCCTGCACGGCTGTCCAACCGGTGAGGCCCGTTTGACCCCAGGGTTTGCGCTGCCCGCCCGGTATATTATTCATACCCCGGGTCCCGTCTGGCAAGGAGGGCAGCACAACGAGGCGCAGTTGTTGGCTAACTCATATCGTAACAGCCTGCGGTTAGCAGTGGCCCATGGTTGTCAAACGGTGGCGTTTCCTTCGATCAGCACGGGAGTTTATGCCTATCCGGTGGCTAAAGCCGCCCAAGTGGCCATTGCGACCATTAAGACGGCATTAGCCCAGTGGCCCCAACTGCGGGAGGTCCGGCTGGTGTGCTTTGATGAGCAGACGTATCACGCTTACCAACGGGCGGCGCAAGTAGCGCTAGGTAACAATTGATGATCAAACCAGAGTGGGGAGCGAAAATGCCATTTTCGCTCCCCACTCTAGTGTTTCACATGAAACATGTTAAATTTTCACGCCCATCGCTTGGGCATAGGCGACTTCCTGGGCGCTGACGCGTTGGCGTTCTTGTTCGTTGTACCAAGGTGAAATGGTAAAGGCCAGCAGGTCGTTAAGGACGTAAATCGAACTGTTGATGGCCATGGCCAGGGTGGCCGAACCCTGGCGGAAGGAAATGAACCAAAGGACCAATTGTGCGATCCCCGAAGCCAGCCACCAGAAGTACTGATTATTGTACCGCAAGAAGCAGATAACCCCGGCGGAGAGGCTGATGGAAAAACTGATGGCATCAATCCATGGCCGGGGATCATCAGTCCACCGGGCAAGCAGGGTGCCGGAAAGCACGTAGACAGCCGCCGTAGCGACTAAGGCAACGCACCAACTCCGCCAAGTAAAGCGGCGGATCTTAGCGGCTAAGTTGAGATTCCAATTGCTGGACAGTAAAACTGGAATATCTAAGGTGATTACGTAGGCCAGCTGCTCAAAAATACTCAGATAGTTCTTGGCATGGAAGCCAGCAATGGCAAAACAAAGAGCTGATAAAAGGCCTAACCAACCGTTAACGGATTTGGTGGCATTAATAGCGAGCACGCATAGCACCCCTAAATTAGTTCCGATAAAAGTAATCAAAGTGAGCCAGGTAAGCGGTGCATTAACGAGTGTCATGAGTTGACAGCCCAAGCTAAAAAAGAACAGGTAGTAGTTTTGTTGGGGCCACCCTTGTAACTGATGGCGTAAAAAATGCCAGTAATTCTTCATGATGATAATTCCTCTCTTAAACCCAAGATCTGGTGGTCAGCGCGCTATTTTGTGGTTAAAGACCACAAGATCTAGGAAAATACAACGAGAATTAGTATAGCATCTTCAACGCGAAAGACAAGCAGTTAATTAGACGCCAATCAGGTGATGTGTCTATTAGATTCGGGGAGCCAGCCCAATGAAACCCGTTCCGGTTTGTGCAAGAAAAAATTAATCAGCCCCGAACCCCGCCGCGGCAGTTGATCGGACGTTAAGGATTTTAACCTGGTAGGTGCCGGCGGGGGCCGTGACGATGACGACTTCGCCCGCTTGGTGGTGACTGAGCGCTTGACCGAGGGGCGAGTCAAAGGCTAGTTTTTGCTGGTGTAAATCGGCTTCTTGGCGGCCCACCAATTGGTAAGTGACTTGAGAATGATCATCCAAAAATTCGAGGGTCACCCAATTGCCCAGGTCAATTGCCCCGTCGGTGCGCGGGGTGACGATTTGGGCGTATTTCAGCTGTTTGTCGAGGTACCGCAAGCGGCTGTCTAAATGTCGCAAATCCCGTTTGGCACTGCTGTATTCCGTATTTTCCGACAGGTCCCCCAGGGCGCGGGCGGCTTTGAGGCGCGCGACCAGGGTCGGCCGCTTGGCTTTCAGGGTAGCAATCTGTTCTTCCAAGGCGGCATAGCCAGCCGGGGTCATTTTTTGAAAGTAAATTTTGGTCATCAGTAAGGTTCCTTTCGTGCTTTTTGTTGCCATTATGGTAAGATTAGCAACGGAAAACAAGTTCAAAGAAGGGGATTTTTAGCGATGAGTATTGAAATTCCAGAAAACATGGAAGAAGTCGCGATGAAGATCGCGCGGGCGCAAGTACGCGGGGAACATTTAACCCAACGGATGGTAATTGAAACGGCGGTCACGGAAATTTTGCAGTCCTTTATGGATGAAGCTTTGGAAGGTCATTATGATGACGTTAAATTAGAAGGCTCCGCCTTAGTCGTATATGACTTTATGGGCCAAGAAGAAGGTCGCGTGACGCCGGAAGTCGACTGGGTCAGTGACTTTCAGGCCGATGCCGATGCCGTGATTGACAAACTCTTAGCGGCCGTGGGCCAAATTGTGCGGGGCCGGTAAGGACTTTTCCGGGGTTTTGTCTTGACGGGGCCCAGGGAGTTCGGTAAACTACTTATTGTTTGTAAGTATGTTGGCAAAACAGTAAGGAGGATTTACCAATGAAAAAGTTGATGAAACGCTTGGGACTCGCTGCGGCAGGGATTTTAATGGTCTATGGTTTGGCAGCGTGTGGTAAGCAAGCCAGTTCGACTCAACCGCAGTTGGTAAGCAAAGGGACCTTGACCGTGGGGTTGGAAGGAACCTATGCCCCTTACTCTTACCGCCAAAACGGTAAGCTGACTGGGTTTGAAGTTGAACTCGCCCAACAATTGGCGAAGAAGATGGGCTACAAGGTTAAGTTTGTGCCAACCAAGTGGGACTCTTTGATTGCCGGGGTTGGGGCCAAGAAGTTTGATTTGGCCATCAACGATATTGCGATGACCCCGGAACGGAAGAAGGCTTACCGCTTCTCGGATCCATACATTTACTCGAAGTCAGCCTTGATTATGAAAAAGGATGACCAAGCAATTAAGCAAGTTGGCGACATTAAGGGCCAAAAGATTGCGGCGGCAACGGGAACGGCCAACGCGGATAATGTGAAAAAATTTGGTGGTCAAAACGTCTCTTCGACCGACTTTGCCACGGCGATGAGCCTGGTGCGGGAAGGACGGGTGGCCGCAGCCATGAATTCGAAGGAAGCCTTTTTGTACTACCAAAAGTCAACCGGCGCTTCGGATTTGAAGTACCAAGAAATTCCAACCAGCAAGATTAAGGAACAACCAATTGGAATCTTAATGGGCAAGAATAATGCGGGGCTGCAAAAGAAGGTTAACAAGGCCTTGGCAGAATTACGCAAGGATGGGACGTTGACCCGTTTGTCCGAGAAGTACTTTGATGGTGACATTACCAAGCCGTAGTCAAAGACCAGGCCGTAGCAAGGGTGAGCCTTTGTTGCGGCCTTTTTGGCAATTTAAACAACGAGAAAGGAATTATTATGTGGGAAATTATTCGAACGGCCACGCCCGAAATTGTCTGGGCGGGGCTTAAATACACGATCCCGATTGCAGTGATCTCGTTTGCGATCGGGTTGGTAATCGCGGCAATCACCGCCTTGGTCCGGACGTCCACGCCCCGGGGCAACCAGGTGGTCAAGGGCCTCTGGTACCTCGGGCGGGCGGTGTTTACCTTCTATGTGTGGCTGTTTCGCTCGACACCATTGTTGGTGCAGCTCTTCATTGTTTTCTTTGGGTTGCCCAACCTGGGGATCCAATTTGACGCCTGGACGGCCGGGATTATTACCTTTTCCTTGAATACCGGGGCCTATGCTTCAGAAACCATTCGGGGGGCGATCAGCTCCTTGCCGACCAGCCAATGGGAAGCGGCCTATTCCTTAGGGATGACTTACCACCAAGTGCTCTTTTTGGTGATTTTTCCGCAGGCCCTGCGGGTAGCGTTGCCGCCCCTGTCCAATTCTTTCATTGGCTTGGTGAAGGATACCTCATTGGCCAGCTCGATTACGATTCTAGAAATGTTTATGGTCAGTCAGCAGATTGCCTCGCATAATTACCAGCCCTTGCTGATGTATTCGATTGTTGCGGCCGTCTACGCAGTCTTTTGTACCATTTTAACGATTTTACAGCACGCCTTGGAAAAGCGGATGTCACGCTATGTTGTGGCCGAGGGGGAATAAGGAATGATAAAATTAACGCACGTTGATAAGCAATACAAGGAACACCATGCGTTAGCTGACGTTTCGGTCGAATTTCCTGAGCACCAAACCACGGTGATCTTGGGACCGTCGGGGGCGGGAAAATCAACCTTGCTGCGGGCAATCAACCTTTTGGAACGGCCCCAACAGGGTCAGATGACGATCGGGGATTTAACCGTTGATTTTGCGCATCCATTGAGCAACAAGGAAGTATTGGCCGTACGACGGAAAACGGCGATGGTCTTTCAAAGTTGGAACTTGTTTCCGCACCTGACCATCTTAAAAAATATTACGGCGGGGCCTATTCATGTGCTCAAGCAAGATCCCGCGATAGCCGAAAAGCGGGCTTTGGCGCTCTTAGAGCAAGTAGGCTTGGCCGAGACGGCCCACCGTTACCCGGGGCAGCTGTCTGGGGGGCAACAACAGCGGATTTCGATTTGCCGGGCCTTGGCGATGGATCCGTACTACATCTTATTTGATGAACCAACCAGTGCCTTAGACCCTGAGCTGGAAGCCCAAGTCCTGCGGGTCTTGCAGGATTTGGCCAAGCGGCAAAATTCAATGATTGTGGTAACTCACAACATGGAATTTGCCCGGCGGGTTGCGGATCAAATCGTCTTTGTCGAAGATGGGCGAGTTGAGTTTGCCGGTACCAGCGCGGCCTTCTTTAACCGGCCAACGGAACGAATTGCCGCCTTCTTGGATGCAATGAAATTTTAACGAGCAAATTAAAACGGCGCGAGTTTCGCGCCGTTTTTTTAGAGCTTTTGTTGGACATCATAAGGTTGAGAGGCGTGGTGGTCGGCCGGCAGGGCATCCTTAGCGTAGAAGATGGCATATTCTTCGTCGCCGGGGCCCTTGGCGATAACCAGGTCGTCAGTGTGTTGTTCTTTTTTGAAGATTTGGCCTTTGCGGACCGCTTCATTGTAATCGTTGATGTTGGCGATTGAATCACCAGGGTTAAAGAAAATTCGGTTATCCATCAAATCATTCCTTTCTGTTAAACTTGGCAGGGTAACTCGAGTTGGGCTTTGGCCAACACGTGGCCGCGCAGGGCGCGCCGCAGGTCGTTTAACCAAAAGCCTGGGGCCAACTGTAGCTGCTCATCGAGGGCGTACACCGTTAACGTATAGGCGTGGGCTTTATCCGGGGGCTGTGGGCCGGTATAACCGGTCGTCACGCTCGTTGGCCGGGGCGCAAAGGCATTGGCATTGCTGTTCTTGCCTTGGATGAACTGGGCGGCCAACTTCGGCTCTCGGCTGGCAGTTTCCGGAATGGTCAGCCAAGTCGCGGGCAGGTTGGCCGCTAACCAGTGGACCCAAGGAAAACCACAGACGGGCGTGGCATCAAAATCGATTAAGCTGAGGGCAAACGCTTGGGTAGCGGTTGGCGCCTCAGTGATTGTAATCGGAAACGAGCGGACCGGAACTCCTGCCAAAAAATCGGTTGCGTCAGCGTGCTTGGTAAAGCGGGCGGGTAAAAAGCCATCCGTTAGAGGGACTGTAATTTTCATTTTCTCACACCCTTTCTAAAGTTTATTATACGCGTTTGATTATAAGTTGCCGGAAATTTCTGGTAGTTAGTTAGGAGCGACTTGTACCAACCGCTGTAAGGCGTGAGCAAAATGGTGCCCTAAAGTCAGGGAACCGGCTTGGTCAGGGTGCAGACCATCAATCGTGCTAGCGGACCAGGCTGCCGTTTCGATTACCGGCCAGTGGAATTGTTGCCCAAAAGCGCGGAGTTCGGGGGCCCAAGTTTGGGTAAAAGGAATCATCAGCGCAATCTGGCTCGTGGTAACGGTGGCAAGTTGCCGGAAGTAAGTTGCCATGGCTTGTTGGACTTGGCGGCGCGGGTAGCGACGGTCGTTAACCCCGAGGGCCACAATCAGCCACGGGGTCTGAATTGCGGGCGCCAAGTGTGTCGCATCGGTTTGCGTAAGCCACGCCAAAGCTGGTGGGACGCCCCCGGTCCCGGGACGGACAAACCCAGCGGCCGAATAAGCAATTCGGTTGAGCGGTTGGTGCAATAAGTCGCTGGCCACTCCGACATAGTTGCTTTCGGCCCGGTAATCAGCGCTGGCGTGTTTTCCGGCCACCCAACAGCCGGCGGTAATTGAATCGCCGATGATGGTTGCGACCGGGGCCGGGGGCTGGGGTGACCATTGAGCGTGCTCAGCACAAGCCAGGGCTTGCAAGGCAAAGCCTTGGTGGCCAGCCCAGACTTGGTCTAAATCACAGTTGCCGGCGGTCATTAACGTGACGTGCGCTACAGCTGGCAGGGCGAAAGTGACGGGCGCCCCAGCTACAAACCGTTGCCACGGCCCGTGGTTGATCCGCACGGCCCAGGATTGCGCCGGACTATGCGGATGGGCCCGATTGGGGGCATGGATAATCAGAAAGGGACTGGCGGAAAGCGTAAAGGTCAGTGTTTGGCCCAGCAAAGGGGTGGTTAAGCACCCCGCTAGCAGTTGCCACCGGCTGCCGGGGCTGGTGGCGGTCATCAACTTAGTGGGGGAAATGATTTGCATAATGTTTACCTTCCTTTCCTTTATTATATCGAAAAGACCGGTCCGGCAATGGGTGGCGCGAAATTTTTTCAAAAAATGTAAGCGCTACCTTGACCGGGCGGAGAAAGCAGTGTACCATTAATTTTAGTAAAGTTTTATTAAAACTCACCAGGAGATTTTTGGAGGTTATGTCATGAAGAAGGAAGAACTGCTGCAAAGCTATGAAGCAACCTTTCACACGGCGGGACAGGATGTCTTTTTCTCCCCCGGTCGGATCAATGTAATCGGGGAACACACTGATTATAACGGGGGCCGGGTCTTCCCGTGTGCCATCAGCTTAGGTACTTTTGCGGCCTACGGACCCCGGGATGACGACGAAGTGCACTTGGCCTCGTTGAACATGGATGGCAAAGTAGTCAGCTTCAAGCTTGATGACGACCAACCAGAAACTGATGACGACAAGCAATGGGCCAACTACTTCAAGGGGATGTTGGTTTACTTAAAGCAAGCGGGACACCAAATTGGTCATGGTTTTAACCTTTTGGTACACGGGAATCTGCCGTACGGGGCCGGGTTATCTTCGTCGGCTTCGATTGAAATGCTGATGGGGGAAGTCTTAAAGGAAGAATTTAACCTGACAATTGACCAAGTGGACTTGGTTAAGTTGGGTCAAAAGACGGAAAATGACTTTGTGGGCTTGAACTCCGGGATCATGGACCAGTTTGCCGTGGGGATGGGGAAGAAGGACAATGCCATCTTCTTAGACTGCAACACCCTGGAATACAAGTACATGCCATTGGAACTGGGTGATTACGAAATCGTGATCATGAGTACCAATAAGAAGCACTCCCTGGCTGGTTCAGCTTATAACGAACGGGTGGCTCAATGTCAAGAAGCCGTTAAGCGGCTGCAACAAAAGCTCGACATCCAAACCCTGGGGGAATTGGATGCCGAAACCTTTGACGAATACTCCTACCTCATCAATGATGATGTTTTACTGCGGCGGGCGCGGCACGCGGTCTTTGAAAATGAACGAACGGTCAAGGCGACCGAAGCCATGCAAGCCGGCGACCTGGCAAAGTTAGGCCGCTTAATCAACGCTTCGCACGTTTCCCTGCACTTTGATTACGAAGTTTCCGGGATGGAATTAGACACCTTAGCCGAAGCTGCTTGGCAACAACCAGGTGTTTTAGGGGCCCGGATGATCGGGGGCGGCTTTGCCGGCAGTGCCATCGCGATCGTTAAGAAGGATCAAGCGGAAAACTTGAAGGAACAAGTCGGCAAGATCTACGAAGCCAAGGTGGGCTATGCTGCTAGCTTCTACGATGCTGAAATCGTGGATGGGCCACACAAGCTGTAAAATGACTAACGGCCATTGGTAAATTAAGAAATTGCATGCAAATAGATGACGCCTTAGCGCCGCTGGCGGTTAGGGCGCCATTTTAGCTTAAGGCGCAAACTGAATAAGAGAGGGAAGTATCATGGGTGTAATTAAAGCATATGCACAAGCGACAATTGAAGCCGGGGCCTTTGAACCCTTAGACCAAGTTTATGTTGAAAATAAGATTCGGGCCCTGGTCGGGGATGAAGATGTACCCGCTAAAGCCGGTAAGCTGGTGCCGCAGCTGGTCGAATTAGCGGTTCAACGGGGCAAGATTGAAGACGGGCAGACGGCGCGGGAAATCTTGAATGATCAGCTCTATGACTTGATGACCCCGACCCCGAGTGCGGTCAACCACGCTTTTTGGCAAAAGCACACGGTCGCGCCAGCGGCGGCCACTGATTGGTTCTACCAGTTATGTACCAGCAATGATTACGTCAAAGTTGACGCGATTCAAAAGAACGTGGCCTTTACGGAGACGGTGGCCGACGGCAACGAGCTGGAAATTACGATCAACCTGTCCAAACCGGAAAAGGACCCGAAGGCAATTGCGGCGGCCGCCCATGATACGGCGAAAAAATACCCGCAATGCGCGCTGTGCTTAGAAAATGAAGGCTACTTGGGTCGCTTGGGGCAGGCGGCCCGGAGCAATCACCGGATTATCCGGCTAAACGTTGGCGGCCATTCGTGGGGGATGCAATATTCACCATATGCGTACTTTAATGAACACTGTATTTTCTTAGACACCAAGCACGAACCGATGAAAATTGATCAGCAGACCTTGATCAACCTGGTGGAAATTGAGCGGCAGTTCCCCCACTATTTTGTGGGCAGCAACGCCGATTTGCCAATTGTAGGGGGCTCAATGTTGGCCCACGAACACTACCAAGGCGGCCGCCACGTTTTCCCAATGATGAAGGCGAAGATCAAGCAGGAACTGGCTTTCCCGGCCTATCCAGCGGTTCAGGCGGGGGTTGTGGACTGGCCAATGAGCGACATTCGCTTGCGCAGTGAAGACACCAATCAGTTGATTCAACTGGGGACGCACATTATGGCCGTATGGAACCACTATGATGACGCCAGCTTGCAAATTCAAGCCGTTGATGCGGCGGGTACGCGTCATCACACCGTAACGCCAATCATGCACCGGGAAGGCGCGGAGTATGTCTTAGATCTGGTCTTACGTGATAATAATACGACCGACCAGTACCCACTGGGGATCTTCCACCCCCACCAGAAACTTTGGCACATCAAGAAAGAAAACATTGGCTTGATTGAAGTGATGGGGCGGGCCATCTTACCGGCCCGGCTGAAGGACGAACTGCACGAAGTGAAGCAATTCTGGCTGAACGCCCCGAACCAAATTGCCGCTGCTCATTTGCCGTGGGCCAAGGAAGTGGCCGCCCGACGCGCAATTACGGTGGAAAATGTCGATCAGGTCCTGCACGAAGAAGTCGCACAAGTCTTTAGCGATGTCTTAGCGGATGCGGGGGTCTTCAAGAATGATCCAGCGGGGGAAGCCGGCTGGCGGCGGTTCTTGCAAAACTTGTAGTCTTGTAAGACAATAAGAACGTTAAACTTTTTGGGGAGGTGCAAGACGGATGGCAGTAACGTTAAGGGACATTGCAAAGCGAGCGGGAGTCTCGTTAGCAACGGTTTCGCGGGTCCTCAATGATGATCCGCAGTTAGCAGTGAGCGATGAGACCAGGAAAAAAATCCTGACAATTGCCGAAGAACTGTCCTATACCAAGCGTCGTCGTCGCGATACGGCCGCCCGGCATAAGATTGTGATCGTGCAGTGGTATCCGGAGCTGCAAGAGCTGACCGACTTGTACTACCTGAACATTCGGATCAACGTGGAAAAAGAAGCCCAGGCGGCGGGCTTGGTAACTGAAACGGTTTTTGCCAATAACTTGGCCCAGATCCCCAAGGATACGGCGGGGATTATTGCCATTGGCAAGTATAGTCCCGCCCAACTCAAACAACTCAGCGCGGTCAGTCGGGAGTTGGTGGTGATTGACGGTGACGTCTTAGCCCAAGGCTATGATTGTGTCGTCCCGGATTTTGAAGGCGGAATTACCCAGGCCACTCAGGCCTTGTTGGCCAAATACCGGCGGGTCGGGATGATTGCGGGCCAGGAATCAACCACTGATGGGCGCCCAGTCGCTGACCCGCGGGCCAGTGCCTTTCAAGCGGCGATGGGGGCGCAATTTGTCCCCGCTTGGCTGAAAGTCGGCGATTATTCTGAAAAGAGTGGCTACGCGCAAATGCAGGCCTTACTAGCCTTACCGGTCGCTAAACGGCCGCAAGCCGTTTTGATTGCTAACGACGTGATGGCGGCGGGGGCGTTGCGGGCTCTGCACGAAGCTGGGGTGGCTGTGCCAGCGGAAATGGCGATTATCAGCTTCAATGATACCAGCATGGCGCGCTACTTGTACCCGCCGCTGACGGCGATCCGGGTGCCAACGGAACAAATGGCCGCAATGGGGGTCGCGTTGTTACAACAACGCCTGACGGTGGCGAATTTGGCCCCGCAGCGGGTTGTGGTGGGGACCTTGTTAACCCAACGGCAAAGTGCCAAATTATAGTTAAAAATTCGCTAATGCTAAAGGGGTGGAAAGCAAATGTTATTTTGCTTCCCACCCCCCTTTAGTTATTGGAAGATGTAAAAACAGCAGGTAACCACTGATCTGATTACCTGCTGTTTTTGTTAGATTAACGCCCTAATCAACGGCTTTAACCACGAAGAGGTGGGCGTAGAAGTCGGCCGGATCCTTTTCGGGTTGGGTCCGGTCCATGACCCGGGCCACAAAGTAGCCGGCGTTCATTAATTCGGCCCCGGAGTAAGTTTCCGGATCGTCATTGACTTGGTAGGTCTTTTCTGGTGCCAAGCCCTTGAAGTAGTAGCGAATGTAGCCAGGGTTGGCTTCGTTGAGGATTTGGAAGCGGGCCCCAATCGCTTCGGTTTGGTCATCGTTCACGACTTCCCAACCATAAACGTTCGCGCTGGTATCCGGCGTTTCCAAACGGTAGAAGGTCCCAAATTGGAAGAGGGCCCGGTGTTGCTTGTAAAAGGCGACCTGATCCTTGATCGTCGCTTGCTCGGCCGCACTGAGCTTGGTAATATCCAGTTCGTAACCAAAGTCACCAAAGTAAGCCACCTTGGCGCGGGTATCAATGGAGGTTACCCGGGCGACTTGATCATTTGGAACGGCTGAGACGTGCGCCCCCCACATGTTTTGGGTGTAACCATAGGAGGTCCCATCTTGGATCTTGATCCGTTCGATGGCGTCGGTGTCATCACTGGCCCAGGCTTGGGGCGCATAGTACATCATCCCGAGGTCAAAGCGCCCACCACCCGAAGCACAGGATTCGAAGAGGACGTTCGGGTAAGCCGTCGTCAACCGGGCGTAGAGTTGGTAGACACCGAGGATGTAACGGTGGGCAAATTCCAGCTGTTGGTCGGCGGGTAGGGCGGCGCCGTACATTTCGGTGATGCTGCGGTTCATGTCCCACTTGATGTAATCCAATTGGGTGGCTTCAATCACAGCACTGATCTTGGCGACCAGGTAATCGACGACTTCTGGCCGGCTCATGTCGAGGACAAATTGGTGGCGGGCCGGGGTCGCCGTGCGGTTTGGCGTAGCAATCATCCAATCAGGGTGGTCGGTGTGCAGTTGACTGTCTAAGGAAATCATTTCGGGTTCAAACCACAACCCAAACTTCAGGCCCAAGTCGTGCACGCGTTGGGCAAAACCGCCGATGCCGTGGTTAAATTTCTTTTCATCAGTAAACCAGTCGCCTAAGCTGGTGTGGTCATCATCGCGGTGGCCAAACCAACCATCGTCAAGGACAAACATTTCAATCCCCAGTTCCTTGGCCCGCTTGACAATTGGCATCAGTTTATCTTCAGTAAAGTCCATGAAGGTAGCTTCCCAGTTGTTAATCAGGATCGGCCGTTCTTGCTTTACGAAGCGCGGGTTTAAGAGGTGGTGGTTATAGAAGCGCCCCAGTTGTTGACTGAGGGCGTTTAGCCCGTTTGACGTGTAGGTCAGCACGGCTTCGGGAGTTTGGAAAGTTGCGTCCGTCTTTAAGTGCCAGCCAAATTCCAGGGGGTTGATCCCAACGAGCACCCGGGTAGTGTCAAATTGGTCGACTTCAATTTCATCCTTGAAGTTGCCAGAATAAATGAAGTTAAAGCCAAAAGCGGCCCCGTGGTTGTTATCAGTGTGCGGCCGGGCCAGGATAAAGAAGGGGTTTTCCTGGTGGCTGGAGTGACCGCGGGCAGATTCAATACTTTGGGAGCCGGGCCGCAGGTGATTGCGGTAGAGGTGCCGTTCGCGACTCCAAGTGCCCGAGAATTGCAGGAAGTCATAATCGGCGTCCGGTAAGTCAAGTTGGGCACTCATCGCCCGGTTAATGAAGACCGGGGTGCCGTGGTTAGTGAAGGTGGCGCTGCGGACCAGGACGTCTTCTTGTTCAAAGACGGTGTAGTGCAAGGCTAATTCGAGGTGTAAAAGGTGGTCAACCAGCTTGACGGTCAGCGTCTGACTGTCGTGATGGTCATCGTCGAAACTGGCCGGCAGGTCGCCTAAGCGCTCCTTGCCCTCACTCAGCTCATAGCCGGCGTAGTCAAATTCGGTGATGCGGGAACCATTTGGCCCGGTAATTTGGTAAGCTGGGGTCCGGTAATCCCCCTTCCCAAAGCTGGCGTATTCTTGCTTGATCATCTCCAATTGGAAATCGGTTTGTTCTTCGCTTAAGGTGTTGGTACAGTCGTGTTCTTCCATCCGGGTCAGGTTAGGGTAGGCGGCTTTGACCGGGATCCGGTCGCCATAGTAAATTTGCCCTAGCTCACCGTTTTCCAAAACCCGAAAAATATAACTGGTATGGGCGGTTTGCAAATGGAACAGGTTCGTCGCTTCATTGACGTGAATACTCATGGTTAACCATCCTTTCGAAAAAACGGACCCGAGTAGTTATTCGGATCCGTCTTGTCATCAAACGTGCGTCAGCTTAATTATTTGCTTTTGATTTCTCCCAGGGTTTCGCCGTGCTTAACGTCGCCACTTTCCTTGGTAAATTGCAAGTCGTAAGCTGGGGTATCAGCCGACTTGGTAAAGGCAATCATGACCGTGTCATCATGCCCAGCTTGGGTAATTGCAGGTGCCCAGAATTCAATCAGC
The DNA here is from genome assembly GCF_001435775.1 of Limosilactobacillus ingluviei DSM 15946. Lineage (GTDB taxonomy): Bacteria > Bacillota > Bacilli > Lactobacillales > Lactobacillaceae > Limosilactobacillus > Limosilactobacillus ingluviei. Next base: position 72,431 of record NZ_AZFK01000016.1, read on the forward strand.
TTGTCGCCGGCCTTGACGTGTTGGCCCTTTTCAACGTAACTGATAAAGCCAGTACCCCGCATTTGGATCGTGTCGACCCCAACGTGAATCAGGACCGGGACTCCGTTTTCGCTGCGTAACCCGATCGCGTGGCGCGTCGTTGGGAAGTCAGCGACTACTTCCCCATCAAATGGGGCGAAGATTTGGCCGTCGGCTGGCTTAATGGCAATCCCTTGGCCCATTTCACCGCTGGCAAAGGCCGGGGCAGAAACGGAGCTTAATGGGGCCACTTGACCATCAACAGGGGCTTGGAAGGCCACCGTTGTCACGTCGGTTTCGGCAATCGCGGCTGCTTCGCTTTCGCCTTCCAAGTGCTTGTGCCAAGTCTTTTCCAATTCTTCCACGATTTCCGCGTGCATCTTTTCGTCCAGCTTAACCTTGCGGGCAAAGACCAAGACCCCAAGGATCATCAAGGCAGCTGGTACCAAGAACATCGTGGACTTGAAGACAACCACCCCGTGGGTAGTAATGTCGGCAAAGGTGTGACCAGAAATCATGCCAGCAGCGGCGGCAGTCGCACCGACTACCCCACCGGCGACGGCGCCCCCGAACTTATCGAGCAGCGGCCGGACAGACAGGATGACCCCTTCGTCCCGGTGACCGATCTTTAATTGACCGTATTCAACCGAGTCGGTAATAATCATCAAAACAACCAAGAAGATCAGTGGTTGTGGCAGCATGAAGATGACCCCACCGGCGATGACCATTGGTAAGGACTTGCCGGCAAAGGCGAAGAGCAACAGCCCAATCAGCATTACCAAAATGGAGTAGAAGAAGACCTTGCGCCGGCTAAACTTCTTTGCCAGACTTGGGAAGAGCGAAACCGTCACGACCCCGATCAGCCCGTTGATTAAGGCGTATAGGGTGTAGGTGCTAGCCTTCCCCAGAATGTAGGTGAAGTAGTACAGTTGGAAGGAATTCATAATTTGAATCCCGGTCGTGTACAGGACGTAAGTTAAGGAAATCGCCATCAGTTGGTCGTTGTGGATCAAGACCCCAATCACCTTCCCGAAGGTCGTCTTTTCCGTGTTCTTCCGCAGTTCGTTGTCCTTTTCGTGAGTGAAGATCCCCACCCCGATGGAAGTTACGGCCGCAATCGTTGCGATGATCGCAGCAAAGGCGAACCAACCGCGGCTGTCCCCGGAGCCCCCGTTGGATTGGAGGGAGAAGAAGAGAACGATCGGCATCACGATCACCCCAACTAATTGGCCCCCTAAAGTGGAACCAACCCGGGCGAAGGTAGCCGTCTTTTCCCGTTCAGCGGAGTCAAATGAAATGGCCGGAATCATTCCCCAGAACGCAATATCGTTAAAGGAATAGAAGATATCCATCAAAATGTAAAGAATTGCAAAGACAATCAAGTACAGCCATGGGTTCTTGTAAGTCAAGCCCCCCATGTCCGTAAACAGAATCGCAATTGCGACGGCGGAAACAATCCCACCACCAACAACCCAAGGCTTAAAGTGGCCCCATTTGGTGGTGGTGTTATCGATCACGTTCCCAATGAACGGGTCGATTGCCAATTCCACAATCCGTAAGATCATAATCGTCATGGAGATGAAGTAAACCATGCGGGTCGCTTCACCCCCGGCATTGCTACTGAACAGGTGTCCAGTAACGAACATCATAAAGTAAGTCGAGAGCATCCCGTAGAACATATCGTGCCCAAACGCACCGAATGAATACGCGATCCGGGAACTCATCGTCTTGCCTGAGCTGCCATCACTCATTAATCCGTACCTCCTCAAAAAACAAAATACGCAAATACCGTTTACATTTAAGTATCTTAAGCGCTTACATAAGATTGGTCAATGGTTTTTACTAAAATTTTTACTCATTTTTTTGGTCCGGTCCACTGAAAGGACGGTGAGCTAGCCCAGCAACCCTAGTAAAAAATCGGCTCACGCTAAAGCGCGGCCGGTTGACTGGAAACTAATTTTTAATGTCGAGGTGGTGGTGCAAAATCGGCAAAAAGTGTTTGTCAGCCCAACCGATAATGGCCCCCTGAGTCAAGATATTGTACAAAGTGCCCCAGCCGAAGGAAAAGAGCTGGTGGGTAAAGGCGAAGACCAGCAGGACTAAGGCGAGCGGGGGCACATTACTGAGCCACTGGGAAGTTACCGGCGAACCGTGTAAAAAGCGGAAGCGCAAAATATACGGCATGTCATCATTGGGGTGCATGATTAAATTAGCGCGTTGGTAAAGCGAAACGGCACACGCTACCCCAAACAAACCAATGACATCAAAAGCGATCCGCCATCCCAACGGTAAGGTCGGAACGCCCAGGGCAACAAAGATCCGCTCAAAGAAGGCCAGCAAATAGGAAAAGGGAGTAATAAACAGGAGGTTGCGCACTAAGCGAAAGTAGTCAAAGCGGCCTAATAACAGTAAATTGACAAAGGCGACGATCACCCCTTCTAAAAAGAGGATATTCCCGAGGGAAACGTGAAGCCACCCGCTCAAGCTAACAGCCGAAGCAGTCCAAATGGCACTCCCCAAATGGGTAGAGACCGTTAAAGCATTGAAGAAACTGTTGATTAAGATTGAAAGGGCCAAAAAGGCCAAGCGGCCGTTGAAGCTGTTGGCCCATCCGGCCGCCGGGCGTTGTGCTTGCATGGGGATCGCACCTTCCTTAACATAAAATTTAACATTGTCTACTCTACCACAGATTAAAGTGGTTGGCGGAAAAAGACCGCTAGAAATCAGTGTGCAAAAATTAGAAAACTGTGAGATAAAGCAGCAATCTTTTCACAGCTGATTTTAAACTTTTATCAAACGTTTGGCGAATTGTGGTAAAGTAGATATAAATGGATGAGATGGAGGAATGATCATGAAACACTACCGGTTCAGCCGCCTGTCGTTAGGGTGGCAGATTTTTATCGGTTTACTGGCGGGGATTGTGGTGGGGATGATTTTTTATCAGAACCACACTGCGATCACCGTCTTACAAAGTTTAGGGACGATCTTCTTGCGGATGATTCAAATGATCGTCATGCCAATTGTGATCTCATGTTTAACGGTGGGGATTGCCAACATTGGTGATATTAAAAAGTTAGGGCGGATCGGGGGTAAGACCTTGATCTACTTTGAAGTCTTAACGACGATTGCGATTATTTTAGGGTTGATCGTGGGGAACTTGGCGCACCCGGGTAGCTTTATTGATATTCACAAACTGCAATCGACCAGCATTGCCTCTTACATGGCCAGTGCGAAAACGGCTTCGCATACCGGCTTTTGGGACATTTTATTAGCAATTATTCCAACTAATATCTTCAAGTCGATTGCCGATGGCGATATGATGCCAGTGATCTTTTTCAGCGTCTTCTTTGGGCTGGGACTGGCCGCGATTGGCGAGCAAGCCAAGCCCGTCATTGATGTGTTGAACACAGTGGCAGAAGTCATGTTTAAGGTCACCAGCTGGGTGATGAAATACGCCCCGATTGGGGTCTTTGGACTGATTGGGATGACGATTGCCCAAATGGGGGTCAGCGCCCTCTTGCCGTTAGGGTACTTTATTTTAATCGCCTACCTGACGATGATTATTTTCTGTGTTGTCATTTTGGGGATCGTGGCCAAAATTTTCCACTTGCATTACTGGAAGACCATGAAGGTCGTGGCCGATGAAATCATTTTGGCCTTTTCGACCGCCAGCTCGGAAGTAACCTTGCCCCGCTTGATTGACAAGACCCAAAAGATGGGGGTCGACCAGGGGATTACTTCATTTGTGATTCCCACCGGCTATACCTTTAACCTGGATGGGTCGGCGATTTATCAATCCCTGGCGGCGTTGTTCTTAGCCCAAGCTTATGGCCTCCACTTATCATGGGCGCACCAGTTTACCTTATTACTGGTTTTGATGGTGACGTCAAAGGGGATGGCCGGGGTGCCCGGGGCGTCCTTTGTCGTCTTATTAGCCAGCGTCTCAACCATCGGGGTGCCGGTGGCCGGGTTGACCTTTATTGCCGGCATTGACCGTTTCGTTGACATGGGTCGGACGGCGGTCAACGTGGTTGGGAACTCGATTGCCACCTTGGTAATTGGTGAATCGGAACATGCCCTGGACCGCGAACAATATGAGCACTACTTGGCGCACTACCACGAAGCGAAAGGATAGATCATGACAGAAAAATTACCATTACGCAGCGAAGTGCCAACGGAATTGACCTGGGATTTAACCCGTCTGTTTACTAGTGATGAAGCCATGCAGCGCGCTTTGCAGGCAACGCAAAAACGGGCCCAGGCCTTGGCGGCCATGAAGGGGCAATTGACCAGTGCGGCCAAGCTCTTGCAGGTTTTACAAGCCGTCAAAACAATTGATGAAGAGTTGGAACAAGAATATGTCTATGCCTTCTTGCGGCGCGATAGTGATACGACGGATGCCACGGCCACGGCGCTATTTGGTCAAGCCGCCCAGGCTGCGACCCAAATTGAAACGGCCCTGGCCTTTATTGACCCAGAAATCATTGCACTCAGTGATGAACAAGTGGCCGCTTGGCAAGCCGCTGAGCCCGGCTTGGCGGAATTTGCTTTCCAATTGGCCGCGTTGCGCAAGCAAAAGGACCACGTTTTAGCCGGTGAGCAGGAGCGGCTCTTGTCGCGGTTGAACCGGGCGTTGGATGGAGCCAACGAAGTCTACAATACGCTTAATGACGCGGACCTGGATTTTGGTCAGATTCGCGATGAGGCGGGGCAGTTGGTACAACTGACCCACGGAAACCGGAGTCAGTTTACCGAATCGACCGATCGGACAGTCCGCAAAGCCGCGGCCTTGGCCTACCAAAAGCCCTACCACGCCTTGCGACACACCTTTGCGGCGACCTTTAACAACTTTGTGGACAGTCAAAATGCGCTGGCCGAGTTGCGCCACTACCCTTCGGCCCGGGCGGCGGCTTTGGGGCGCAATCAAATTGACGAAGCCGTGTATGATACGTTAGTGCAGACGGTGAATGCGCACTTGGCTTTAGCGCACCGGTGGTATGCCTTAAAGAAGCGGATCTTGGGATTAGACCCGTTTTACCAATACGATATTCCAACTCCTTTGGCGGGTGGTGACCAACTGAAAACCACCTATCAAGAAGGACAAGCGATGGTGTTGCAAGCAATGAGTGTCCTCGGGGATGAGTACGTCGCGGGGCTGAAGCAGGAATTTAGCCAGCGGTGGGTTGACGTGGCTGAGAATAAGGGGAAGCGTTCGGGGGGCTATCAGATCAGTGCTTACCGGGCGAACCCGTTCATTTTATTGAATTGGACCGATAAGCTCTATTCGACCTTTGTGTTAGCTCACGAGTCTGGTCACGCCATGCACTCGTGGTTCAGTCAGCACCACCAACCGTCCGAATACGCGGATGCGCCGATTTTCTTGGCGGAGGTGGCCTCAACGTTTAATGAACACCTTTTAACGGATTGGTTGCTGAAAAAGTATCGTGACGACCCGCAAGTCCAATTGTATGTCTTGGAACAATCCATTGACGGTTTTATTGGGACGATCTACCGGCAAACGCAGTTCGCGGAATTTGAACACCAAGCTTACCAGCAACAACAAGCGGGCGAGACCCTAACGGCGGATGCTTTAGATGCGCTCAATGAACAGTTGTTAAAGAAGTATTATGGCCCAGCGGTGGAATTAGCGGGAACTTTGACCCAAAGTTGGGCCTACGTACCACACTTCTATATGAACTACTACGTTTACCAATACGCGACGTCATGGGCAATTTCGACCAGCTTGGCAGCGCAGGTCTTAGCGGGCCAGCCTGGCGCCAAGGAACGCTACTTAGCCTTTTTAGCGGCCGGTGGTTCGGATACCCCGGCGAAAGTTTTAGCGGCCGCTGGCATTGATATTACCAACGGGCAATACTTGACCGAGGCCCTCCAGGTCTTTGCGCACCGCTTAGATCAAATTGAAGCGTTATTGGCGCAAATGGCGGCAAAAGATTGACACCAGACAGCGTTTTCAGTAGGATAAAGACAAGTTAATTACGCCGGTTGGCTTACCCCCGGGGAGTCAACCACCAAGGCACCAACGACCTTCCACTAGGGCCTGTCAGTTTGACATGCGGGAGATCGGGGGTGCCTTTTTAACAAGAACCAGGAGGCGACAAAAAAATGGAAGTCAAAGTTCAACGCTTAGCAGAATTAACGAGTGCAGAATTTTATCAAATTGCCAGGGAACGAGTCAAAGTCTTTGTGGTTGAACAAAATTGTCCCTACCAAGAAATTGACGAGCAGGATGGCACGGCGTATCACTTGCGTTTATTTGATGACGCCGGCCATTTGGTGGGCTATACCCGGTTAATGGCCACCGCGACGGGGGCAGCGTTTGGCCGGGTGTTGGTGCCCCAAGCCTACCGGGGGCACGCGTATGGCCGCCAATTGGTAGCGGCTACGATTGACTGGGCGCACCGGTTATTTCCCGGGAAATTAATTGAGATCGAAGCGCAAAACTATTTGCGGCACTTCTACGAATCCTTTGGGTTTAAAGCGGTCTCAGAGGTCTTTTTGCTAGATGGCATTCCTCACCTTAAAATGATCCTGGCAACGGAAGGCGGCGATTAAATGACCGGAGCTTTGGCAATCAAACGAGAAATTAATCACTACGTTATCCGCAATATTTTGGCGAACGTGGGGCTATCAACTTATGTCCTCATTGATACCTTGTTTATTGCAATTGCGGCGGGTTCACTGGGGTTGACGGTCTTGAACTTAGCCCTGCCCCTGTACAATATTTTTAACGCTACGGGGCTGTTGCTCGGTGTCGGGGGCGCCACTTATTTTTCTTTGCATAAGGTAAAGGAGCCGGCCCGGGTCCAAACAACGTATAGTCAGTTGATGATTTTTGCCTTTGGCCTGGGGGTGGTTGAAATTGGCTTGATTTGGCTGTTTTTAGATCCCCTATTGCACCTGCTGGGGGCGGATAGCCAAACCCTGGGCTTAGGGCGAACCTACGTGGGGATTATGGCCTTCAGTGCGCCCTTATACATGTGCAATTACATTACGATCAACTTTGTTCGCAATGATGGCAACCCAAGTCTAACGATGATGGCAACCTTGACGGAAACCGTGTGCGTGGTGCTGATTGATTGGTTCTTTATCTTTAAGTTGGGCTTACAAATGGAGGGGGCGGCCTTGGCGGTGATTTTTTCACCACTATGCAGCCTGTTGGTCTTAAGCCGCCATGCCCGCTTCAAACACCGCCAATTAACCTGGCGCTGGGTCAAACCGCAGTTGGCGACCCTGAAAGCGGCGGCGCGGTTGGGGCTGGCGCCCTTTATGAATGAAATGAGCAGTGGGGTCAGCATTTATGTTTTTAATTGGATGCTGTTGCTGCTGGCGGGAAACTACGCGGTCGCGGCGTACGGGGTGGTGGCCAATGTGGCGATTATCACCCTCGCTGCCGCCAATGGGGTTGCGCTAGGGGTCCAACCGATTGCCAGCCGCGAATTTGGCAAGCACGCGCCGCAAAATGCCGTTACGGCGTTTTGGCATGGCTTGAAGCTGACGGTCACGTTAGCGGCGCTCTTAACGCTCGGTTTAATTATTTTTAAAGCCCCGATTGTGGCGCTGTTCAACACCGAACACCAACCCCAATTACTGCACTATGCGCTGACGGGGTTGCCAATTTACTTTACCAGTGCCGTCTTTGCGGCGGCCAACATTTTGATGATTATCTTTCTAACGGCCGTCAACCGCGGGCAAGTATCATTTACGCTGTCTTTTTTACGGGGGTATGTAATTTTATTGCCCCTGATCGTTTTGCTGGCTTGGCTCGGCGGCGTGAACGGGGTTTTTGCGGCGATGCCGGTCAATGAGCTGCTCATCACTTTGATTGGCGCCGGGATGGTGAGAAACGAATTGCGCCGCTTGACAGCGTGAGCGGTAAGTAAAAGCGGGCCAAGCTAATTTCTGTGCTTGGCCCGCTTTGGGATTTAGTGATGAGCGTCGTCTTTTAAGTCATCGGCGGACAAATCGTCGACGTTTTGGAAGGTGATGCCGCGGTGATCAACACTGGTTGAAAAGACGATTTGGGTACTGGTCTTGCCAAACCGACTTTGCAGATCATTGATAAAATTGTCCAGGGCGGCGGTGGATTCAAAGACAACTTCCATTAACTCAGAGTAATCGCCAGTTACGCAATTACACTCAATGATGTTCGGAACTGTTTTGACAAAGGGGTAAAACTCTCCCTTTTGCCGGGGTTCCAGTTGGATTTGGATGAAGGCTTTGACGTGGTAATCGAGCTTTTCAAAGTTTACGCTGGCGTGATAGCCGGTAATGATACCGGCTTTTTCTAATTTTGCAATCCGGGCGGCAATGGCCGGGGATGAGATATAACAGGCGGCAGACAACTCTTTGAGCGAAGCCCGGGCATTTTGCTCAAGCATGTTAATGATCTTGCGGTCGATTTGATCCATTGCAAAAACTCCTTTTGACGTCAAAAAGACAACCGGTGTTCATGAAATTAAACTAGGACGATTGTAGAACATTTTATGGGGGAAAGTCAACGACAACCGAAGATGGAAAACATTTTCACCACTTTTTGTTCAGTTAAGCTGGGGATAAATATGGTACAATAAAAGCAAGAGTTGAGTGAATGGAGTGAAAATTATGGATCAAGAATACGAAAACATCCTCGTGCCCGTTGATGGGTCAGCTCAAGCAGAAATGGCGCTGCGCAAAGCGATTGCAGTTGCCAACCGGAACGGCGCTCACATTGACTTATTGAACGTAATCGATACCCGGGCGATGTCATACAACTTTGCTGGCATGTCCGACGGCAGCATTGCTTACCAATTAGTGGACAAGGCGAAGGAATACTTACAAAGTTTATTGGAACAAGCGAAGCAAGACGGGTTTGAAAACTTGGATATTCACATCAGGTTAGGGAACCCGAAGACGGTAATTTCCTTTGATTTCCCGCGTGATCACAGTAATGACTTGATCATGATGGGGGCCAGCGGGATGTCACGCTTACAACGGGCAATGGTGGGCTCAGTCACGTCCTTTGTTAAGCGCAACGCGGCGATTGATGTCTTGGTAGTACGGACGGACTTGCAAGCGCGGCCGGAAGAATAGTTGACACGCTTCCCGTTTGCGCGTATGCTTACTTTTAATTAATTACTGGGAGGATCACTGATGCCAATTAAGCAACTCAAGGCGAGCTTGTGTTGTTGTGGATCGCGTCTTATGCGAGCGACCCACTTTTTTGGCATGGTTGATGATTAAAGACAGCAATCGCTGACCACCCCATTAAGACAGGTCAATTAGATAAGACGCCAATTCTAAGCAGGGAATTGGCGTCTTTTTGTGTCTAAGTCAAAGAAAGGAAGAACCACCATGATTTACCACCACGTGCACGAATTAATTGGGCAGACCCCGTTGTTGGAATTAGCGCTCCCGACCCCCAATCAGAGTCGGATTTTAGCGAAATTAGAATTTTTAAATCCTGGGGGGAGCGTGAAGGATCGGCTAGGGCAAATGATCATTGAAGGCGGCATTGCTGCGGGAGACATTCTGCCTGGTCAGACCACGATTATTGAGCCGACGGCGGGGAATACGGTGATTGGCTTGGCTCTGGCGGCCCAGCGATATCATTTGCCGTTGAAACTAGTGGTGCCCGCTAAATTCAGCCAGGAAAAGCAAACGCTGATGCGGGCCTTGGGGGCTGAAATTATTAATACCCCTAGTGAATTGGGGATGACCGGGGCGACGAAAAAAGCTTACGAACTAGCGGCCCAAGTCCCGGGCTCATATGTGCCCAACCAATTTAACAACCCACTGAACCCAGCAGCTTACCAGCGCACGTTAGGACCAGAAATTCTGGCGGCTTTAGGGGCGGAACCAATCACGGCTTTTGTCGCCGGCGCAGGCACGGGCGGGACCTTTGCTGGCACGGCGCAAGCCTTACAAGCGGCCCAGCCTGATGTCTATACCGTGGCGGTGGAACCGGCGGGTTCGATTTTAAACGGGGGTCCCGCTCACCCACACCGCACGGAAGGGATTGGGGTGGAACAACAGCCACCGTTCTTTGACCAGGTTCGCGTAGATCAAGTTCAAACCATCAGTGATGACGCGGCCTTTAGCGAAGTTAAGCGCGCGGCACGCGAGCTTGGGTTGTTAATTGGCAGCTCCAGTGGTGCCGCTTTGGCAGCCAGTTTAGCGGTTGCCGAACAATTGCCGGCCCATGCAACGATCGTCACGATTTTTCCGGACGGCAGCGACCGCTACCTCAGTGAGGGAATTTACGATTAGGGGGGAAGGACCAATGTGGCAAGCGGCAAAGTATATTCAAAAGCTTGATCCCGCCGCCAAAAGCGTCTGGGAAGTACTGCTGACCTACCCGGGGTTTCACGCCTTAGGGTGGTATCGGCTCAGTCACTGGTTGTACCAACATCACGCCCACCTGCTGGCCGCGCTGGTAGCTAGTTTGGGCCGCTTTTTTACCCAGGTGGAAATCCACCCGGCGGCGACGATTGGCCACCACGTCTTTATTGATCATGGTCACGGCGTGGTGATTGGGGAAACGGCGGTTGTGGGGGATTACGTCACGATTTTGCATGGTGTAACCTTAGGCAGCAGCAAAGCCCAGCCGACCCCGGGACCGCGCCATCCGCAAGTGGCCAGTCACGTCTTTTTAGGGGCGCACGCCCAAGTGCTGGGCCCCGTTAAGATTGGGGAAGGCGCCAAAGTAGGGGCGGGGACGATTGTCTTGCATGATGTACCGGCCCACCGGACCGTGGTCGGGAACCCCGGCCGCTTGGTCCCGGTGAAAGCTAAACTGCAGATTGTAGGAGACAAGCAGGAAGCTTAGCGTAATTTAAGCAACAAAAAAAGCGGCGAGCGGTGCTCGTCGCTTTTTGCGTGTGGCCAAAGCCTATTGTTC
>NZ_AZFK01000086.1:0-155 GCF_001435775.1 Limosilactobacillus ingluviei DSM 15946
GATGAACCATCAAGCCAAGGCAATGACTTTAGCGGAACTGGAAGTTCAAGTCAAGCGGGGGATCAACTATTTCACTACTAAATTTATTTCAATTAAGCCAAATGACCTGACTGTCGCAGAATACTACGAACAGCAGGCCATTTAAGACTAGCAAT
>NZ_AZFK01000086.1:165-42702 GCF_001435775.1 Limosilactobacillus ingluviei DSM 15946
TCATACTGACCGCGGTTCAGCCTACGTCTCCCATGTCTACAATCAGGAACTAAGCTGACGCGGAATCTTACACAGTTACTCGGCTCCTGGAACGCCTGCCGACAATGCGAAAATGGAACATTGGTGGGCGGACTTTAAGAGTATTTGGATGAACCATCAAGCCAAGGCAATGACTTTAGCGGAACTGGAAGTTCAAGTCAAGCAGGGGATCAACTATTTCACTACTAAATTTATTTCAATTAAGCGAAATGACCTGACTGTCGCAGAATACTACGAACAGCAGGCCATTTAAGACTAGCAATTTTTCATTTTTTCAGACTGTCAACTTGACAGGGTACAGTACCCTGGCCAGCGGATTTTGGCTTCATCATTAATTCTCTCTCTCATTTAAGTTACGGTTGTTAGTTTACGGGAAAGGGCCGGGCTGGTCAATTTTAGTTACTGATAAAAAGTAAGCTAAATTCGTTGACGAGCGGGCGCGCCGGGCGTATCATCTGGGACAGACTAAAAAACGGAGGAAATAATAATGAGCCAACCATTTTTTGACCAGACGCACCAAGAAGTCCAAGCCGAAGCCAACTGGCTAGCGTGGCCGGATGCCGATCTGGAAACGACGCCGGCGGCGCCCCACGCCCTGGTTCATCATCCAGCCTCAACGCCCCCGGCAACGGTGGCCAAAGCCCGACGGCACTGGTGGCAACGCAAGCGTTCGGCCTGAGCAGATTAAGTGTTAATCAACGCCATTAATGGTATCCTAACGCTGTACTAATTAATTGTAAGCGTAACGTTTCGGTTACAAATGGAGGAAAAATTAATGGAAATTATGTACTGGTCGGACATTGCCTGTCCGTTTTGCTACATTGGGGCGACCCGTCTCAAGCGGGCGTTGACCCAACTTGGTTTGGCGGATACGACGCCGTTGGACTTTAAGGCCTACCAGCTGGATCCGACTTTAAAAGCCACCAGTGACGTCAAGATGGCGGCCCACTTTGCCCAAGCGCACGGGATGACGGCCGAACAGGCCAGCCAACGCTTGGCGCAGATTGAACTGGCGGCGGCACCCGACGGCTTGGACCTGGATTATGCCAACGCGATCCCGGTCAACACCATGACGGCGCACCGCTTGATCAAGTACGCCAAGGCGGCAGCAACCCCCGCGCAGGTAGATGATTTGATTCAACGGCTGTACCAAGCTTACTTTAGCGAAGGCAAGTCGGTGGCGGACCACGCCGTCTTACAAGCAATTGCCGCGGCCGTGGGGTTAGAGGCTGAAGCCGTGGCGGCCGTATTGGACAGCGACCAGTATGCCGACGAAGTACAAGCCGACATTCACGCTGCTGCGAACTTAGGGATTCGGGGGGTGCCGTTCTTTGTGATCAACCAAAAGTACGCCATCTCAGGGGCCCAGCCGTATGAAGCCTTTGTGGCGGCCTTAAAGAAAGTGCAAGCAGAGGAGGAAGCAAAATGAGTGAAGAAAAGCAACCCAGCTTAAAGTTGACCGACCTCGGGGCCGCGCCCGCCACGGTGTGTGGCCCAGCGGGCTGCAGCTTAGCGGACCACCAAGCGGAAACGAAGGAAAAGTAAAAAGTGGCTGCCCGATTTTGGGGCAGCCATTTTTTAATACCAGCCAGTCCAGTGGTGCAGCCACGTGGCCAAGGCCGGGCAGTAGTGCAAAGCTATCACGCCGAGCAAAGCAAGCCCGAGGATGAACCCGGCGGCCAATCTAATCCAGGGGGTACGCATGGGCGGGTGTTCCTTTCTTTTTTGCGCTTAATTTTACCATGGGGCAGTCCGGAAGGTGATGGGCGGGCCCCTTTTTCGGAACGAAAACAACAAAAAAAAGCACCGCCGAAGCGATGCTACCTGAAGCGGGTAACGAGAATCGAACTCGCGACTTAACCTTGGGAAGGTTATGTTTTACCACTGAACTATACCCGCAAGTGATTAAATCAATCAACTTTTATATAATACCATATTTTTGGCGCTTGTCACCCCTTTTTTGGAAAAAAGTTAATTTTTTGGTAATTAAATTAATTACCCCGCGCTAAGGCTACCTCATCGTGGTGCTTAGCGCGGGGCTTTAATTAGGCCAAGGTCACTTCTCCCGCGACATCGGTCTCAAAAAAGGTTTTTACGGCAGCCAGGTTCATCCCCTGGCCCAGGGCCCACATCAACTTGGTGATCGCACTTTCCGAAGTCATATCGTGGGCACTGATTGCCCCTTCCAACAGGGCCTGGCGCCCGACTTCGTACTTGGTCAAATCACTGCGTTCATAGAGGCACTGACTGGCGGCCACGACCGGAATGTTTTGCCGGCTGAGCTGGCCAATCACGGCGGCCACGTTGCGCCGGATAAAGGTCATCCCGCCCAGCCCGTAGCCCTCGATCACAAAACCGTGACAACCGCTTTGGGCCATCGCCAGCAGGATTTGCGGATCAAAGCCGGGAAAGAGTTTAATCAACGACACGTTCAAGTCGAGCTTGGTATTTAAGGTGCACGGCGCCTCCGGGGCGGGCTGGGTCGCCCGGAATACCAGGCCATCGGAGGTAACCTCGGCGATCGGCGGGAAATTGACGCTTTCAAAGGCATCAAAGGCGGTCGTTTTGACCTTGACGGTCCGGCAGCCCCGCATTACCTTGCCGTCAAAGGCCAAGTAGACTCCCGGGGCACAACTGGCCGCAGCCGTAAAGGCCAAGGTTAGATTGCGGGGGGCGTCGCTCAAAAGGACGTTCATCGGGACCTGACTCCCGGTTAAGACGACCGGAATGTCCAGGTTGGGCAACATGAAGGTCAGCATCGACGCCGTGTAGGCCATGGTGTCGGTCCCGTGGGAAATCACGATTCCCGCGTAAGTTTGGCGGGCTTGGTAGACTTTTTCGGCCATCAAGCGCCATTCTTCGGGCTGAATGTTGGACGAATCAAGGGCCAAAATGTCGGCTACGTCAATCTGGTAGGGGAGGTTTTGCAGGGTTTGCAGCAAATCTTCCCCGGATTCCCCGGGCGTCAACCCGGTTTGCGAAGCAACAGAGGCAATCGTGCCCCCCGTCGAAAGGAGCAGCAGTTTTGGTTGGGTCACAGTTTTCCACCTGCTTTATTCAGATTTTCCCTTAAATTATAGGGCTTTTCCGGCTGGGGTCAAGACTGAGAAAAAGTAAGCTCAAAGGGATTGACAAGCGGGCGGGGGTTCGATATGATTATGACAATTCAATGAGAAAACGCTGAGAAAAGATGAGTAAGTTCCGGAAAGCATTAAGCGAGCCAGGGGTGGTGGAAGCTGGCGGCGAGAAGGAACTGAAGATGGTCTGGGAGCGTGATGCCAGCAAGGCGACAAGCTGGGCACGGGTGGTCTTCGATAACGGACCGGGTGATGATCAGTCACTACTAAGGGTCCTTGGGGGCTAAATTCGGGTGGTACCACGCTGCGGCGTCCCGCTTTTATTGCAAGTGCAATGAAAGTGGGACGTTTTCTTTTTTCAGGGCTCGGCGCACCAGCAAACGGAGGGAAGACATATGGCAAAACACAAACAAGGCAAATGGTGGTTTTTACTGGGGCTCGCGGCGATTGTCGCCGTCGGCCTGGGCTTGCATTGGGTCACCAATGGGCAAAATCATGATGAAGAGACAATTACGATTGGTTCACTTGGGGCGGACGTTAAGGCCTGGCAACACATCGCGGCCAGTCCAGCTGCCAAGGAGGCCGGCCTCAAGATTAAGGTCAAGTCCTTTACCGATCCGGTCCAACTCAACCGCGGGACGGCTAGCGGCGAAATTGACGTTAACGCCTTTCAATCCTGGGCCTACCTGCAAAACTTCAATCACGAAAGCAAGCAAAAGCTGGCGGCCTTAGGGACGACCTACCTGGAACCAATGGGAATTTACTCTAAGAAATACCACCGCGTAAAGGACCTACCGGATGGAGCGACGATTGCCTTGGCCAACAACCCGGCCAACACGGCACGGGGGTTGAAGCTGCTGGCCAGTGCTGGCTTGCTTACCCTGAAAAAGAGCTTTGGCCCGACCAGCGGGACCAATGAAATCGCGACGAATCCGCACCACTTTAAGTTCGAAGAAATTGATGACACGACTGGACCGCGGGTGCTCAACTCGGTGGACGCCGTCTTGATCGGGAACACGATTGCCTTAGAAGGGCATTTGAACGTCTTGAAGGATTCGATCTACCACGAAAAGGTCGATCAAAGTACCAAGGACAACGTTAACGTCTTAGCAACGGCGAAGGCCAACGCCCATAAGGCCGCATACCGCAAGCTGGTCAAACTCTACCATGAGCCAAAGATCCAAAAGTGGATTGCCGACCAGTACCAAGGGACCAAGGTGGAAGTTGACAAACCCTTGTCCTACCTGACGAAATAATGGGATTAAACCGCTGGTGGTGGGCGCCAGCGGTTTTGCTTGTTTAAGATTGTGAACAATAAATCAGGTTTTGCCTATTAAACTTTAACAATGACGCTGGAGCGGGCCCTTAATTTTCAGCCGTAACAAGGCTTAAAGCAAGGTGGGACAACGGTAGCGGTGCGGATATAAATAAATTTAATCTCGGTATAAATATTCCAAAATTAAATAAAAGTCTTGCAAACCGCTTCACAATATTGCAAAATAGAGCCAACCAGAAGTGTTTTTTGAAAGGATGTGCCACATGAAAAAGTACATTGCCATTCCGGGGACCAACCGGGCGGGCTCGACCAACCGGCGGCTCTTGCAGTTTATCCAACACCACTTTGCGGATCAAGCCGCGATTGAAATTATGGAGATTGGCGGCCTGCCGGTCTTTTATAAGACGCCCGACCGGAGTTTGCCCGCCGGGGTGGAACAGATGGTGGCTAAGTTGGCCGCGGCTGACGGGGTGATTATTTCAACGCCAGAATACGACCACGGGGTGCCCGCCGTTTTGATGAATGCGCTGAGCTGGCTGTCCTACGGGGTCCATCCGCTGGCTGACAAGCCGGTGATGATCACCGGGGCCTCGTACGGAATGTTGGGGACGTCGCGGGCTCAAATGATGTTGCGGCAAATGCTCGACTCCCCTGAATTAAGCGCTCGGATCATGCCGAGCTCGGAATACATGGTGGGGCACTCCTTGCAGGCCTTTGATGAGGATGGCAATTTGAAGGAAGAAGAGCTGGTCGACCGACTCGACGGCTTGTTTAATGATTTTGAAACCTTCGTTGACGTCAACAAGAACCTCGTTTACAACCGAGAACACGCGATGAACGATATTCGCAAACTGGATTTAAAGAATATGGCAACCCAGGGGGAATAAGCAGATGAAGTTAGTTGGAATTGTCGGCTCAATTGCCGCAGATTCATACAATCGCAAATTAATGCTGTACATGGCCAACCGCTTTAACAACGTGGCCGACATTGAAGTCTTAAGCATCAAGGACGTACCGATGTTTAATGAAGACGATGACCAAACCAACAGTATGGCGGTCCAATACCTAAAGCACCGGATTGAAAACGCCGACGGGGTCATCATGGCGACGCCAGAACACAACCATACCACGACGGCGGCCTTAAAGAGCACGATCGAATGGCTTTCCTACAAGATCCACCCCTTGGCCGATAAGCCGGTCTTGGTAATCGGGGCGTCCTACTTTACCCAAGGGTCATCGCGGGCCCAGTTAGACCTGCGCGAAATCTTAGAGGCCCCGGGGGTCAACGCTTTGGTGATGCCGGGGAATGAATTTTTACTTGGCAACGTGCGGGAAGCCTTTGATGAGCAAGACAACCTCAAGGATCAAGCGACCGTCAAGCGGCTTAACGACCTGCTGGTTCAATTCACCAAGTGGGTGACCGTCCTGAAGGCCTTAAAGGGGCCCGAAGCACCCGACGCGTGGAAAAATGAGGACCTGACCGCCAGCGGCAAGACCGATACGACGATCGAAGGAGTCGAGATGGATGATCCGAAGTGGGTCCAAAAAGCGGCAGCCAAGACCCATGCCGCTGTCGGCAGTGACTACGTCCAACTCGACTCTGGGGTGCTGACGGTCGACCAAATCAACTGGCTGCTCAAATCAATCCCGGCTGAATTAACCTACGTCGATGAGAACAACCAGTTTATCTACTATAACCATAAGAACCCGGCGACCAAGATGTGGGCTAAGCGTCGGCCGGACCAAACCGGTTTGCCACTCAGTGAAGTCCACCCCGATATCCGCAACGTCCACGACCACGTCAAGCAAGTCATTCACACCCTGCGGACTGGCAAGCAGGACCTCTTCCAACTGGCGGAACCGGTGGATAAGAAGAACGTCAAGTGGGTGGTCAACAACTACCAAGCGATGCACGATGAAGCCGGCAACTTCCGCGGGGTCAACGAAATTGTGCTCGACTTCTGGCCAATTGTCGAAAAGTACCTGGCGATGACCGGCCAAAAGCTGGTTGACGATCCGGCTAACCAAGTCGATACCGGGGCCTCCGCATCGGTCAAAGCAGATGCTACGCCAAGTCCGGCCTCAAGCGTTCCGGCTGCTGATACGGGGGCGTCAGCTTCGGTCAGTGCGGATGAACAACCCGCTCCGTCGACTCCCGCGCCAAGTGCCACGCCAAGCGTGGATGCCGGCGCCTCGGCGTCCGTTGATGATGATGCGCCGCTGCCCGAAATTGATACCACGGCCAGCGCCAGCGTTAATGATTAATTAACTTCAACACACTAAAAGGACCCTGGGCAATTGCCTGGGAGCCTTTTAATTATCAGTGGTAATCCTGGCTGAGGCCGTCGAAGGTCTTGCCCAGCAGGTTTAAGAGGGTGGCTTGTTCGGCCGGCGTTAAGCTGGCCAGGGCCGTTTCGTTGACGGTCTGATTGATCGCCCAGAGCTGCGGGAGGATCGCTTGGGCTTGAGGAGTTAAAAAGAGGGCTGACTGGCGCGCATCCGTGGGGGCCTGGCGCTTGGTGAGCCAGCCTTGCTTGACCAAGCGGTCGACTTGCCGGGTGACGGTCGATTGGTCGCGGACGATGTGGGCCGTCAGATCAGCTTGGTTAATCCCTGGTTGTTCGGCAACCACTAATAAATAGTAGTAGTTGACCTCGGAGAGCCCCAGCGGGCGCAGGGCGGCGTCAAGTTGGTGGCGGATCGTGGTATTGATGATCGCCGTAGCCCGGATCAGATCATTAGCCATGCGGGTGGCCCCCCTTCAAGTACTGGGCAAACAGCCCGATTGCCAAGAGGTTAAAGACAAAGGTGACCGCCATGGCCCAGCGCATCCCGGTGACCGAGCTGGCCGGCAGACTGCTGACGACGACCACTAGGGTAACTGCCAGTGCCCCGGTCATTTGCCGGAGCGCATTATTCATGGCGGTCGCTTGACTGATGTCCTTGGCAGCCATTCCAAGATATGATTCGGACATCAGCGGGGAGAAGGCGATCCCGATCGCCATCATCCGACCGGCGTACAGGACCGTTAACCACCACAGCGGGGTGTGGGCGGTAAAGCAGAGGGTGGGCACAGTGGTGATTAAACATAGGCTCAAGCCCGTCCAGACCAACGCTTTGATACCGTGGCGGTCATACAAGCGGCCCACCACAGCGCCAACTAAGGCATTGACTACCGCGCCGGGTAAGAGGATCAACCCGGTCAGCGCGCTCGATTGGTGGAGTGAATTTTGGGCGAAGACCGAAACCATCTGCTCGGTACTCAGCAGGATCATAAACAGCAAGGAAGCAATCGCCAACGTCATCGTGAAGGGGCGGTAATTAAAAACGTGAAAGTCGAGCAAGGGGCGGGGGAGGGCTTGTTGCCGCCGGTAAAAGAGCAACGATACTACCAGCCCAGCAATCAGCATCAGACTGCCGACCAAGACTTGGGTCGTCAACACGGTAAAGCTAGCTAAGGTCAACCCGGGGCCAATTAAGAGCAGGGGGACCGACCAAGCATCGATTTTAACGGCCTGCGGGGTCGTATAAGCCGGCAGGGCAAAGAAGCCGATCAGCCAGATGAGGGACATGAAAGGCAAGACGACCCAAAAAATCGACCGCCAGCCCCACAGGTTTAAGATCACCCCGGCCAGGGTCGGCCCGATCGCCGGTCCAAAGGAAACCACCAACGATGATAATCCCATGATCGTGCCCCGTTTTTCCGGGGGGAAAATCGTGACCAACGTCGTCATTTGTAAGGAAACCAACAGGCCCCCCGCCGCGGCTTGAATCAAGCGGGCACCGAGGAGGGTCCAGAAATTAGTGGCCAGACAGCCAACGATCGTTCCCCCTAAGAACAGGGCGATGATTGCCAAGAAGAACTGGCGGTTATTGTATTTTTCGTACAAATTGGCTGACAAAGGGGTGATGATCCCAATCACTAAGGTGTAGCCCGTCGTCAGCCACTGAACGACGGCCAGCGGTTGGTGAAGCTGAGCTTCAACTACCGGGAGGGCGGTGACCACCATCGTCTGGCTCATCAAACTGATAAAAGAAGCCAACAACATAATGGCCGCAATAACGGTCCGTTGGCGAGGTTTTAATTGATACAAAAAATTTCCTCCATTCCATGCAGATGCATTTAAATTCCGCTTGCCATTTTACATGCATCCGCATGGAAAAGTCAAAATTAATTTAGATGAGAAAAGTTGGCAAAACTTTAATTTTGGTGGTTGACAAATGAGAGTTTTCTCATTATGATAGTGACAATCAATCGAAGTTAAACAGTGATCGGCACGATGAGAGAACGAGTAGCGTCCCGAAACCTGCTCAGAAAAGCCCGGGGGAATGTGACGGGTGGAGGTTAGGGGCGTGAAGATCAGTCTTGAGTGAACCGGGGTTACCCACCCTTACCGGGCTTAGAGGCTCCAGGAATGGGGTGAAGCTAGGTGGTACCACGGTGAAAGTCGTCCTAATGACAGGGCGACTTTTTGTTTAATGAAGGATTGAAAATACATAGGAAATGTTTTTTTAGAAAGGATGAGCACTATGGCAAAGGCAAAAGCATCTGAATTAGATTGGAACAAGTTGGGCTTTGGTTATCGAGACCTGCCCTATTCCTGGCAAGAAGAATATTATGATGGGGAATGGCTCGGTGGCGGTTTGACGTCTGAATCCAACCTGGTCTTAAATGAAGCGGCCCAAGTGCTGCACTACGGCCAAGAAGTTTTTGAAGGGTTAAAGGCTTACCGGACCAAGGACGGCAAAGTGCAGTTGTTCCGGCCAGAAGAAAACGCCAAGCGGCTGAACGACTCGGCCGACCGGCTAATGATGCCCCACTATCCAGTCGACAAGTTCTTAGCCGCAGTTAAGGCGGTTGTTAAGGCTAACGAAGATTTCGTACCACCGTACGGGACCGGTGGGACCCTGTACTTGCGGCCGTACATGATCGGGACCCAGCCATTAGTTGGGGTGACGCCATCGGAACACTTTGTCTTCCGGATCTATGCCACCCCAGTTGGCGCTTACGTCAAGGGCTTGACGCCAATGCCGTATGTCCTGTCCAAGTATGACCGGGCCGCCCCAGCTGGGACGGGTCGGGCGAAGACCTCCGGCAACTACGCGGCCAGTCTGTTACCAGAAATGGAAGCGAAGAAGGCCGGCTATGCTGACGCTCTTTACTTAGACCCGAAGGAACACAAGTATGTTGACGAATTCTCTGGTGCCAACTTCTTTGGGGTTACCAAGGATGGACAATTCGTAACGCCAAAGTCGGACTCAATCCTGCCTTCCATCACCAAGCGTTCCCTGCTGCAAGTTGCCGAAGACTTAGGCTTGAACCCGGTTGAAAAGCGGTTGACCTTAGCGGATCTTGATGACCTGGCCGAAGCCGGGGCAATGGGGACGGCGGCCGTGATCTCCCCAGTCGGTTCCTTAACTGATTGGGACGGCAAGAAGCACGTCTTCTACTCTGAAACCGAAGTCGGCCCTGTGACGACCAAGCTCTACAACGCCCTCTTCGCCGTTCAAGTCGGCGATGCCGAAGACAAGCACGGTTGGGTCGTGCCAGTAGACTAACCTTAATCACACTAAAATCTCTCTTTCCAAATTAGAAAAATCTACACCCTCCTTTTAAGCACGCGCCCTTGATCCAGGCGCGTGCTTTTTGATGAATGTTAACTTATTATTCGTAAATAGTTCACTAAAACAACATGCTTAAGAAATGATTGCTAAAAATAGATTTTTATTTGAATAGTAAAATAAAAATCGATTGACAACATATTTTTGATAAAGCATTTTACTTACTCATTGATCAGTAATCTTATTTCAACTATAGTTGTGGTCGTGCTTGTAAAAGAGCGCACAAGGAATTTTGACAATTGAATATTAAAGGAGGATTTGAAGTTTGAAACACCAAGGCCTAGGAACAGTCCGGGGGCTGCTGCTGTGGTTAGGGGCCGTAATGGTAACCCTGACCCTGTGGGGCGGCCAACGGGTTCAGGCTGACGTGGTTGATTCAATGGGCCCAACTTCAATGCTGAGTACATCAACGAATCACACCGTTGCCTCAACAACTGCAGACTCAACCGCGCCGACAAATGAGGTAACCCATCCGCCGGCAGCTTCCCCAGCATCGGAACGTGAGATCAGTGGTCACATTGCGAGCCTGACAGTCCAAGGAAATAAGGATGCTAATGGCATGTATAGCCAAGGGGCAGAAGTGAAGATTGAAGGATCATTCAATGATGCCAAAGGGCCCATTCACAGTGGCGATCACATTGATCTGGCCTGGTCAACGGATAACGAAGTAACTCCGTACTTAGTGGCCTTTTCTGGGCAGACTGCGTTAACTCATCACGGTGTGCACATCGGGGACTTTACGGTAACGGAAACGGGCGGCCAATTGACCTTTAACGATAACGTTGAGCAATTCATGAGTGGGGTCCAGGGAACTTTTTTCTTTAATGCCAAGCTCTACACCCGGAGTCAGCAAGACGGGATGGCTAAATTAGTAGTCGGTCCCTATGTTGAATTCTTAGCAGTCAAAGGGGTACCGCAATCATCGGATAATCCCGGCGCGCTTACGCACGACCAAACGTGGTATGGTAATAAAAATGGTCGCGCAGTTCCTTGGAACGGTAAAAACTGGGTTGACTGGGATGTTCGTTTAAACGAGTACCGGGCCTACTTGGCCGCACCGATTAAACTGCATGACGTGATTCCAGCCGGCTTGCGGTTGGATCCGGAGCGATTGACGTTTTGGATTGATAATGATGAGCCAATTAATTTGGCAGCTTTCCAAGCACGCTACCCGCACTCATCAATCCAACTGAACGGAAATACGATTACGGCCGTCTTTAGTCAAGATGAATTTTCTGGTCGTCGGATAACGTTCCGTTACAAGACAGAAATTCAGGATTTAAACGCCCTAAACTTTACTAATTCTTTAGCGGGGGCGTACCAGTTGCAAGGGCAAGAAGTTCAAAACTTTACGTACCAAAAAACGGTTCAAAATATCAGTTTTGGAGCTGACATTACGGGGATGCTCCCGGGGGAACTGAAGATTTTTAAGTACTACCCAACTGATAAGGGACCACAAGCGCTAGCGGGAGTAACCTTTAGGATTAAGAATGTTGCGACCGGCGAAACGTTTGAGGCAACAACTGAGCAAAACGGGATTATTACTCGTCAACGAATGTTGCCAGGAAAATATGAAGTGCGTGAAATCAGCGCACCGGATTGGATTGATTTTGCTAAGGTTCAAGGGCAGGTTTGGACCGTTGAGGTCTTAGAAGACCAACCCGGTCAAACCCTGATGATCAAGAACGAGAAAAAGCGGACGTCAATTCCGTGGACGGACTACAGTAACAATCCGGCAAAGACGGTGATCCCGTGGACGGACTACAGTAACAACCCGGCAAAGACAGTAATTCCGTGGACGGACTACAGTAACAATCCGGCAAAGACGGTGATCCCGTGGACGGACTACAGCAACAACCCGGCAAAGACGGTGATCCCGTGGACGGACTACAGTAACAATCCGGCAAAGACGGTGATCCCGTGGACGGACTACAGTAACAATCCGGCAAAGACAGTGATCCCGTGGACGGATTACAGTAACAATGTAGCAAAGACGGTGATTCCGTGGACGGACTACAGTAACAATGTAGCGAAGACGGTTAAGCCAGCTTTGCCAGCTGAACAACCAACAAAATGGCTTCCGCTGGCTCCAGCAACTGTAATCACAATGAATCAACCAAATTCTACTCCGCACGCAACCTCAATCACGATAACCGACCAGACACCGGTTCGTGATACGAATCAAGCTCAGTTGCCACAAACTGGGACGGCGAGTGAATCAATTCTTTTGGAAATTGGTTTGGCCTTGCTTAGTATCTGCTTCGGGGTAAGCAGAACGCGGTGGAAACAGTCTTAAAAATATTAAGTCATCGATCGAACGGATCGGTGGCTTTTTTGACAGTTGGTAAAAGATTTTGGTTAATTCTTAATCCTGGTTTAACAGCTTTCAGATCATGAGTTCAGATTTAGATAACAGCAACAGGAAGATTACAACATTGATCTGTCAAAATGCCGCATGGTCCGGGCCAGATTAACGTAAATTTCATAGGGGGTGGTAAAATGAAAGATAAAGGGGGGAACGGTATGCAACAAGAATCACTCTTTGCCAATCCAGGGCAAACACCGCTGGCTGATCGGGTGCGGCCGCGCAACTTGAGCGAATTTGTCGGGCAACAACACCTAGTCGGCCCCGGCAAGATTTTGCGCGAATTAATTGATAAAGACCAACTGTCTTCAATGATCTTTTGGGGGCCGCCGGGGGTCGGCAAAACCACCCTGGCCAAGATCATTGCCCAGCGGACCCAGGCGGAATTTGTTACTTACAGTGCGGTGACGTCCTCTATTAAAGACATCAAGGCGTTGATGCAACAGGCACAGGCCAACCGGGATTTTGGCCAGCGCACGGTCGTCTTCGTGGACGAATTTCACCGTTTCAATAAGGCCCAGCAGGATGCTTTTTTGCCCTTTGTGGAAAACGGCGCCATTATTTTGATTGGGGCGACCACGGAGAACCCGTCCTTTGAAATTAATGCGGCCCTGCTGTCGCGCTGCCGGGTCTTTGTCCTCAAAGAGTTGACGGCATTGGACATTGAAACTTTGCTGACCCAGGCCCTGAAGCGGGGCTTTAGCTTTCCGGTCGAAATCGCGCCGGCCCTCCTGAAGCAAATTGCCGCCTTTGCCAACGGGGATGCCCGGATTGCTTTAAACACCTTGGAAATGCTGGTGGAAAATAGTGACCGCCAGGACAACGGCCAGGTGACCGTTGACGCCGGCTTGCTCGATCAGCTCTTAGCCGGCAAACCGCTGCGTTACGATAAAACCGGTGATGAACACTACAATTTAATTTCGGCCGTCCACAAGGCGATGCGCAATTCGGATGCGGATGCGGCGGTTTACTGGGTCAACCGCATGTTGGCGGGGGGTGAGGATCCGCTTTACTTGGCCCGGCGGTTGGTCCGCTTTGCCAGTGAAGATATCGGTCTAGCCGATCCGAATGCCTTGAATTTGGCGATCAACGTTTACCAGGCCTGCCAATTTTTGGGGATGCCGGAGTGCAATGTTCACCTGACGGAAGCGGCAATCTATTTGAGCTTGGCTCCCAAGTCTAACGCGGTGTACCAAGCGACGCTCAAGGTTGCCAAGGATATTAAAGCCACGCAAAATCAACCGGTCCCGTTGGTGATCCGCAACGCCCCGACCAAATTAATGAAGGATTTGCACTACGGGGCTGGCTACCAGTACGCCCACGAGGCCAAAGATAGGTTGACGAGCATGCAGACGATGCCAGACCAATTGGTGGGCCACCGCTACTACTACCCCACTACGATGGGGATGGAAGCGCAGGTTAAGCAACGGTTGCAGGCCATTCAGCGCTGGCACGCCACGCACGATCCGCAGCCGAGCCCGCCGTCGGATCAGTAATGAAAAGGGACTTGTTTTTAGGGTGAGAAACGAGTAAAGTAGATAAGGTTTTTGTAAGGCTGTGGCGCACGCCAGGGCCTTTTTTACATACAGAGCATGGAAAGGAAGAGAAACGATGAGCAAAGCAAGAATGCGTGGAGGCGACTACCTGGCCCTCCTTGCGGTCGCCCTGCTGACCTTAATTGGGATCCTAGCGGAAACCGCCTTAAACGTGACCTACCCGGAATTGGCGCAGGTCTTTCAAATTTCATTGGATATCACCCAGTGGCTGACGGCCGGGTACCTCTTGATGGTAACGATTATGATGGGGACGACGGCCTATTTGTTGAAACGCTTCCCCGCCAAGCGCCTGCAGTTAGTGGCGGCCCTGCTCTTTATCGTGGGCGACGTCGGGTCTGCTCTGGCTATGAATTTTCCGGTCTTGATGGTCAGTCGCTTGTTGCAAGCGATGGCGACCGGTTTGAGTACCCCGATGTTTTTCCACTTGATCTTCACCTTGGTGCCGCGGGAAAAGCTGGGCGCGATGACCGGGGTCGCCGGGATGGTGATCTCCTTTGCGCCGGCCTTGGGACCAACCTACGGGGGCTGGTTGGCAACGGTGTGGTCCTGGCGGGCGATCTTTTGGTTTGTGCTGCCCGTGGCTCTAATCAGCCTCTGGTTGGGCCAGCGCTTTATTACTGCGACCCCGGCAAAGCAGCCCGCGCACTTTAACTTAGCCAGCTTCTTGGCGCTGGCGTTGGCCATGTTTACTTGGATCTACGCCTTGTCGATGATTGGCCGCTTTGGTTTCACCGGGCTCTTTTATTGGTTGCTGGTCCTGGCGTTAGCCCTCTACGGCTTCTTTATTTACCTGAACTTTCGGGGCGCGACGCCGCTGGTTGATTTACGGATTTTCCAACACTTGGCCGTTAGTCTGGATGGGCTGACCTACTTCTGCTTGCAATTTATCAATATTGGGTTGTCGCTGGTGATTCCGATCTACGCCCAGTACACCTTGCACGCTTCGGCCTTTATCTCTGGGGCGATTCTCTTGCCTGGGACCCTGGTGGGGGCAGTGATGTCACCGTTAGCGGGGGCCTTAGCCGACCGGGTGGGCTTTGCGGTTCCGGTCATCGGGGGCAGTTGCTTGCTTACTTTGGGAGCCGCCGGCTTTTTCTTTGGTCAAGCCCAATTGACGGTGCTAAAGATGACCTTGCTGTTTGTCGTGTTGCGGGCCGGTTTTAACATGGCCTTTGCCAATACGATTTCGAATGCATCCACCCATGTTGCACTGCAAAATACCGCGGACGTCAGTTCTTTGTTTAACATGCTCCAACAACTAGCTGGGGCGACCGGGGTCGTCTTCTTGGCGTCATTGATGGCGTTGTTTGAAAACCAGGGGACGGGCACGATGGCGGCCCGGACCTACGCAGGGGGCCGAGTTGATTTTCTGCTGACCTTGGGCTTTGCCCTGGTGGTCTTGGTAGCGGCCTTAGTGAACTATCATTTTCAGGCCCACCGGCCGCAAACCCGCGCCTAATTTTCTCGCTCCCTTTGGCTGAAGCGGGGATGCTTTGCGCTGCGGTTTGAATGTGGTAGGCTAGAGAAAACGTTGGGAGAAAGTGCTATGCAAATTATCATTTCACCGGCCCGCCAAATGCGAAGCGACCCGGATGCTTTGCCTTACCAAGCTTTACCAGTCTTTTTGCCCCAGGCGGAAACGATCCTGGCGGATTTGAAGCAACGGTCCGTGGCGGAATTAAAAGCAATCTGGCAGTGCAGCGACCGGCTGGTTCAACAAAATGTGACGCGCTTGGCGACGATGGACTTGAAAAAGGACCTCACCCCGGCCCTGCTGGCCTTTACGGGGCTGCAATACCAAGCGATGGGACCGGGGGTCTTCGATGATGCCGCCTGGAATTATGTCCAGCAGCACCTGCGGATTCTGTCGGGTTTTTACGGGGTCTTAAAGCCCTTGGATGGGATTGTGCCATACCGGCTGGGGCTCAGCGATGCCGCTCAGGTGGCCGGGACGGCCAATCTATACCAGTACTGGGGCGAGCGGCTGGCTGCGGAAGTCTACCGGGAAAGTGACCTGGTCTTAAACCTGGCTTCAGTCGAGTATGCCAAGGCGATTACGCCCTACCTGACGCCAGCGCGGCAATTGGTTACTTGTCTGTTCGGGGAAGTGCACGCCGGCAAATTCAAGCAAAAGGCGACCCAGGCCAAACAAGCCCGGGGCAACATGGTGCGTTATTTAGCTGAACATCAGGTGACTACGCTCGCCGGGGTAAAAAAATTTGCGGTGGCTGGCTTTTGTTATCAACCAGCTTTGTCAACGCCTACAAACCTGATTTTTATTAAAAAATAGGCGGATTTAATGGGATATCATTAGAAAAGTAATCACAGGGAATCGTTTTCTCCAAAATTGCTGATCTCCTTATTACGATTCGCACTGGTGAATTTCGTATGTTACACTACAAATTAATTCTTGAAAACCAATGTTTCCTTCGCCGGTGGCATTGTTTTTTTCGTTCACTCAAATGTCAATTGAGGTGTAAGGAAAGGGAGTTTATGAATGCGACCGGAACAACACTACGTAGATGATTATTTTGCCCGGGGCCACTGGGGACGCACCATTTGGCAAACGGTTTGGACCTTGTTGGCCTGGCTGTTATTTTTAGTCCCCGGGGTCATTACCGGTGCGACGGCACTAGCCGCGCTTACCAAGGGCCGGTGGGGGCATTACTTTTGGCACTACCACGAGGGTTTTGTTGAATTGAAATTTTTGGTGGTCTTTTTGCCCTTCATGTTTGGGGTGATGGCGGTATTTTGCCTTAGCAGTGCGTACCTGCAAAACCGGCGGCGCCAAGGGTTGGTTGAAAAATGGCCGATGCTTAACCCATTAAAACGGCAACGCCAGCAGCACTACTTGGAAGCCAAGATGGCCTTGCGTTTTGGTCCGGCAACGCAAAGGCACCGGGCGCGGGTTTATCGGGTCCAACCAAACCAAAATTTGACGAATCAACAGCTTGCCGATTGGCTTAGAGAGGTGGAAAATGACTTCACAATTCATGAATGAAATTCTGGGTGTGTCGCCAGGTTGGAGCCGTTTGGTGGCGCTCTGCAGTTTAATTCTATGCCTTTATCCCATTCTAGGAGCGATGTATTGGTTCTGGGGCGCTGTGGCCTACCGCTGGTTTCGCCAAAAAGATGAGTTAAGACCTGGTCAGTCGCTAGTAAAAACACCAATGGTGACGATCATGGTGCCAGCTCATAACGAAGAAGTGGTAATTGAAAGGACCCTGAGGTATTTGCTTACGGAGTTGGATTATCCCAATTACGAGGTGCTGGTCTTAGATGACGGCAGTACCGATCAGACGCCCCAACTATTGGCCCGGTTGCAAGCTCAGTTTGCCCAATTACGGGTGATTACCATTACGGCCAATCAAGGGAAAGCCCATGCTTTTAATATTGGGACCTTTTTTGCCCGTGGGGAATATATTTTGAGCAACGATGCTGATACTCTGCCGGAACCCGATGCTTTGACTAAATATATGCAGTACTTCACCAGTCCCGCCGGTTTGAATTATGCGGCAATTACCGCCAACATGGACGTTTATAACCGGACAACTTTGTGGGGGAAGTCGCAAACAGTGGAATTCGCTAGTATTGTAGGGATTATCAAGCGCAGTCAAACGGCGATCAACAATACGATGTACGCTTACAGTGGGGCTAATACCATGTACCGGCGCGACTTTCTTTTGGCGGCTGGGGGCTTTCGGCAGGATCGGGCGACTGAAGACATCAGTATCGCTTGGGATCAGACCTTTTTGAATCTGACGCCTAAATTTGCGCCCGATATCGTCTTTCATATGAACGTCCCGGAAAGTTTTCGTGATCTATATCGGCAACGAAAACGTTGGGCGCAAGGTGGGACGGAAGTCTGGCTGACCAATCTGCCACGCTTATTGGCCCATCCGTGGCGGTATCGTCACGTTTGGTCGATCATGTGGGACACCACTTTTTCGATTGTTTGGGCCTTTTTCTTTTGGTTAACCAGTTTGTGGTTTGGACTGACGATGCTGTCCTTTGCTTGGAATGGTAATTATGAACGGGTCTGGCACGGGATTGTGATGAGCTTGATCTTTGTGACGTGTCAGTTAGCGGCGGGCTTGTTGCAAGTTTTGGCCGCCCTGATCTTAGATTTACACGGCGCCAAACGTCGTTATTTGTTTTTTGCGCCGTGGTACTTGCTTTTTACCTGGCTGGTAAATCCCTTGACAATTGTGACGACCTTTCCCCGGGCGGTGAAAACAATCGCGGGTTATGGGAAGGGAACTTGGGTCAGTCCGACCCGAAAGGTGGTTAATGATGACTGAATTAGCGTGGGAGCTCTTTAAAATTTGGCTGCTGTTGACCTTGTTAGCCCTAAGTTGTTGTGGGGTGGGCTGGTGGTACTATCGCCAACGCCAAGGCATTGATATTGGTGATGATCATAATGTCCAGTATCGTTATCATGTTCAAGCGATTTATGACCAGGCGCAGACGATGGTAGGCTATGAATTATTATTGCGAAGCTTTGATCAGTCGAGTCAGCGTTGGCAGTTGCCCCAGCGCGTGGCGACCTTTCCATTAACCCAAATGGTAGCTCAATTGCAACGCCTGCAAGCTTGTTTGAAGCCAACAGTCAAGATCATTGCTCTGAATTTGACAGTTGCTCAAGTCGCTGATTTTCGCGCCCTTCAATTTGTCCAGTGGTCCCAAAGTATCATTGGACCTCAGCGCCAGTTGGTGTTAGAAATTGATGCCGTAGCGATTCATGTGCTGACGCCTTGGCAAAAGTGGCGCTTTAAGCGGCAGTTGCAACGGTTAAAAATGAGCGGCGTGGCCATTAGCATCGAAGATATTGATGCGACCAAGCGGACCTATCAAAGCCTCCGGCCACTGCTGACTGAGGTGGACTACTTAAAGTTTGCGGCGGGAGCATTTAAAAAGTCAGCAGATCATTGGCTTGATTTAACTTTGGGTGACTGGCAGCGTCATGCTAAGCGTTTGGGGGTGACTTTAGTCTTGGCAAAGGTTCAAGACGGAACGCAGGATACCTTAGCCCAACGCCTTCAAATTCCTTATCGGCAGGGCTACTGGTACAGCGCCCCGCAAGCACCACTTGGTACACTATAAAAATCCCTCAGCAAGCTTGACGGGCTTGCTGAGGGATTTTTCGTTAGTTAATTTTTCGCTTGCCAACCAATTTGATCAGCGCCGGCCGGTAAGGCCAGTTTGTTGGCGGCTAATTCATCAAAGGCTTGCGTAAAGATCGCAAACGCTTGCGCCAGTTGATCCTCAGTAATGACTAACGGAGGCTGGAAGCGGAGAATATTACCCCGCAGGCTGATAATCAGCGCGCCAAGTTCAAAGACCCGGTAGATCAGTTTGGTGGTGGCGGTAGGGTCTGGTTGACCGGTTTGGGGATCAACAATGTCAATCCCACCGTTCAGGCCATACATGCGCACGTCACCAATAAAGTCATACTTGGCTTGGGCGGCAGTAAAGAATTGGCGCGCCTCTTCCCCCAACCGGGCGGAACGAGCGACCAGGTCTTCTTCTTCAATCACGTTTAGTGTAGCCAAGGCCGCCGCGGTCGTGACCGGGTTGCCAGCGGTCGTAAAGAGGTGGGCCGGCGCCCCGAGGGCTTCCATGACCGCGCGGCGCCCAATAACGGCACTGAGCGGCAAGCCCGAAGCCAAGGATTTACCGACGGACATTAAGTCCGGTTCAATGCCGGGGAAGTGTTGGATTGACCACCATTTGCCGGTCCGCCCCAAACCTTGGTTGATTTCGTCAATGGCAAATAGGATCCCGTGGGCCTTGGCAAACTGATAAATTTTGGTCATGAAGGCCGGGGGCATCATCGCGATCCCGCCGTCCCCTTGGATTGGTTCAACTAGGATCACGGCGACTTCATCGGCCGGCAAGTAAGTTTCAAAGGGGAGTTTGAAGGCGGCAAAGAAGCGGTCAACGAAGTGCTCCTCACTTTCGCCGGCTTCTTTCAGCCACGGGGAGGGGAAGGGGACCTTGACCATCCCGGGCAAAAGCGGCCCCATTTTGCGGGTCATATTCAAACTGACGGCCGAAGCACTCATGGAGCCATACGTCGAGCCGTGGTAGGCCCCGGTAAAGGAAACCACGTACTGCCGGCCGGTCGCCGCGCGGGCAAACTTAATGATCGCATCATTGGCATCCGAACCGGAATTACCCCATGAAATTTCCACTGGGCCGCTGATCGGCGCCAAACTGGCCAATTTGGGCGCAAGCTTCGCGGCGCTGGTGTTGGCAAAGTAAGCGGGCGTGTATTGAATCAATTTGGCCGCTTGGTGCTGAATGGCCTGCACGATTTTGGGGTGGGTATGGCCGGTGTTGGTTGAGCTGGCGCTGGCCAGTAAATCAAGGTATTGGTGGCCCTCGACGTCGGTCAAAACGGCGCCATGACCGTGGTCAATCACAATATCGTAGTACTTGATCCGGGCACTAGTGGCCAGGGCCGTATCTTCAGCGGCGAGCAGTTGTTTATTGGTTGTCTCCATTTACGTCAGCCCCCTTCTTGGCTAAGTAAGAGTGACGAATTCCGTAAGCAAAGTAGATAATAACCCCGAGGACGAACCAACCACCGGCGTAAAGCTTAGCTTGGATGTCTAATCCCCAGAAAACGATCAGAGAAGCTACAAAGCCCAACGCGGGCAGGACCGGATAGAATGGCATTTTAAAGGCTGGTTCTGGAATGTCCTTACCTTCACGCTTACGCAAGGCGTAAATCCCGAGGGAGACAAACATGAAGGCAATCAAAGTCCCGGCTGAGATCAGTTGGGACAAGAAGGCAAATGGGAAGAGGGCCCCGATTAAGATCGCGATGATCGCCAGTGTCCACAAAGCCCGGTTGGGTCGGTTTTCCTTGTCCAATCCACCCAAGAACTTAGGTAGCATCCCATCCCGCCCGAAGGAGTAGATCAGCCGGGAGCCAGCCATCGTCATCCCAATCAAAGCGGTAAACATCCCGAAGACAGCAATCGTTTGAACGACCGAAGCGACCACGGGGTGACCGGCACTCCGTAAGGCCAGCCCAACTGGTTCGGCGGAGTTAGCGTACTTCATGTACGGGACCATCCCAATTAAGACCAGGGCGACGGCCACAAAGAGGACCACGGCGATCAGCAGCGATCCCAAGATCCCGCGGGGCATCGTCTTTTGCGGGTCCTTGGCTTCCGCGGAGTTCGCGGCAATCGAGTCAAAACCGATGTAAGACAGGAAGATCATCGAAACCCCGGCGTAAATCCCTTGCCAGCCCCCAAATGGCCCGTTGGCCGTTGGGTGGTACTTCGGAATAAAGGGGGTGAAGTTGGCCGCTTTAATGGCGGTTAACCCTACGAAGATAAATAGCAGGATCGCACCGACTTTGAGGATAACGAGGATGTTTTCCACCCGGGCGGCTTGCGAAACCCCCTTGGCGACCAAGAAGGCTACTAGGCCGATAACAACTAAGGAAATCAAGTCGATGATCCCACCGTCGGTGCCAAAGGCGTTAGAAAGCGAAGCCGGCAGTTTCAAGCCCATTGGGGCCAGCAAGGCTCGCAGGTTGGCTGACAGTCCGGAACCCACGAAGGCCAGGGCGATGAAGTACTCAGCCAAGAGGGCCCAACCGGCGATCCAGCCGAAGAATTCACCGAAGACGACGTTAATCCATGAGTATGCTGATCCAGCAAACGGCATGGCGGCCGACATTTCCGCGTAAGCAAAGGCGACCAGCCCGGCCACGATCGCCGCGAGCAGGAACGAAATCGCCACCGCTGGCCCAGTGTGCATCGCGGCCACTTCCCCCGGCAGGGTAAAAATCGACGTTGAAACAATTGTCCCGACCCCCAGGGCCAGGAAGTCGCGGACCCGCAGCGTGCGGATCAGGTGACTGTCCTTGTCCTGGTATACATTCGGGTCTTCCTTACGGGTAATGGTTTGCCAAAAACTCATAAGTATCTCCTCCTTTTGAACTAAACCAAAATAAATGCTATGTAGGGTTAAAACTCTCTCATAAATTCTTAATCTAGTTTAGCAAGTCCGCGGATCCGCGTCAACAAAAGAAATTCGTCAATTCATGTGGGAGGGCTTCCATCGGTGGGATTAAAAGCCTCTCATTTTATCGTTTTATAGCTGGGATAGCAAAAACCGCCGCCCAGCAGCGGGGAGAGGCGTGCTGAGCAGCGGTTAAGTGGTAATTGAACTGAAAGTTATTTAGGCGTTTGTTTCTTGGTGACCTTCTTGCCCATTTCCATTTGATCGTTATAGCCCCAGACCCAAGCGACGATAAAGGAGACAATGATCGCCGCCAGACTGGAGAAGAGGAAAGCGTAGAAGGAATTTAAGTCGGTTGGGTACGCCGGATTAAAGAAGGAAGAGAAACCGATCAGCGACCCGGTAAAGCCGTACATCGAGCCGTGCATTAACCCGGTGATCAGACCACCGACGGCTGAGCCAGCCAACCCGGAGATAAAGACCTTGCGGAAGCGCAGGTTGATCCCGTAGATGGCCGCGGCAATCCCTAAGGACTTGCGATCCTTTTTCTTCGACTTGATGGCGACGGCTAAGACGGCGGCGGATTCGTTGGCGGTGATGAAGGAACTGGCCAATCGTGGGATCGATTTAATTGAAATTTCAGGTGGCTTATACGAGCATCCCAAGATGATGGAGGATGGCCAGGGCGCCACTTTTATTGACTACGCGCGCCAGGCAAAGGCCGCCGTCGACGTGCCAATTATGGTTACGGGGGCTTTCGGACCCGGGAAGGGATTGAAGAAGCAGTGGCCAGCGGGGATACTGATTTGGTCGGGCTTGCTCGCCCGTTGGTATTAGTGCCAGATTTGCCACACCAGCTCCAAGCCGGTACTCTTCGGCCAGTGCAGGTTTCCCATTTTTCGACGGGGTGGCACCGATTAGATCGCAAGGTAGGGTCATTAATTGGTTTGGCTTACTATGAACAACAAATGGCCAGTTTGGCAGCGGGGCAAGCCATTACGCGGCCGCAGACGGCTTGGCCGATTTTAGGCTATGCTTTACGTGAACAAGGATTGAAGGCGTTAATACCGTGGAGGTGATAAATGAAAAAGATCTTAGTTGTGGAAACCAATCAAACCAGCTATGGCCAGCGGGCAGAAGCGACTGGGCTGTGGCTGGGAGAAACCACAGAATTTGTGTTAGCAGTCCAAGCGGTGGGGTATCAAGTTGATTACGTTAGCCCGAAGGGTGGTTATGTCCCCCTGGATCCCCGAAGCATGAAGTATGCCGATGCGGCCAGCTTGGCCCTGTATCGCCAACCAGCCTTTCAGCGGGCGGCCTTAGCCCAAACCCTGCCACCAGCGGCAGTGCGACCGCAGGATTACATCGCGATTTACTATGCCGGTGGGCACGGGGTGATGTGGGACTTTCCGGCGGATGCGGGGCTGCGACAGTTGGCGGAAGTGATTTACCAGCAGGGCGGCTATGTCACCGCAGTTTGCCACGGAATTGCCGGACTCTTGAATTTGCGGCGGCCAAATGGGGAGTATTTGCTGGTCAATCGCCAGGTCACCGGGTTCACCACCGGTGAAGAAGTGCTGGCCGGTAAGCGTTGGCAGGTGCCGTTTTTAAACCAAGTTGAAGTAACCCGGCGAGGTGGCCACTTCGTCAAACGGCGGCCGTATGCGACCTTTGCTGTGCAAGACGGTCGCTTGATTACCGGACAAAATCCGTTTTCGGCCCAAGCGGTGGCAACGAAACTAATCGCGGCGTTGGCAGAAGAAAAATAATTTCCTGGGAAATAAAATGAGAGTGGGAAATAACCTGCTCGGCAAGCCGGATGGATAAGCTAGGACGAAGGTTGGCGCGGTACGCGTCGTTCTTCGTTCGTACTTATCCACTAGGCTTGCGGTTATTTCCCACGTGATCTGTGTAATATTCAAAAACCATCAAGAAGGTTATTTTTGCCATAAAAAACGGACCAGGAGCCGGTCGACGGCCTTGTTTTCGTGCAGTTGGCTGTGTTGGCCGCCGGGGCCCTTGATGACTTCTTCCTGGTAGGAATGGGCGCGGCCGGCTACTAACCAGCGTAAAGAACGCGAGGAAACGTTCGGTACGGTCCCATCGGTGTTATTCTTTGAATTGCCATAAACGTTGAGCACGTCAATTTGACGGGGAAAGGTTTGCCGTAAGCTCAGCAAGCCCTGGTATTGTGGCAACATTATGGAGGGCCGCCCATTGCCCGCTAAGGTTACCGTGGTTGCCCCCGGCTCCATTACCAGGCCGTTCCAATGCCCGGCTAGGTCAACAAGCTTTTGGATTTGGGGCAGGGAGCGATCTTGTCCGTGGGCCTTCAAATAATAGTACACTTGGAGGTTCCCCATCGAGTGGGCAACCACGTTCACTTTGGTAAAGCCATACTTGGCTTTGACCGCCCGCATCACGGCCAGAACGTACTGGCTACTGTTGGCGTAGGCGTCCACGAGCGAACCGGCGCCTGATTTGACGCTTTTGTTATTTTGCAGGTTAACTTCGATGATTGGATTGCGCGCGCCAGGGGTTAAGCGACCGTACCAGGTGACTTGGCCATCCTTGGCGACATCGGCGCGGACGATCGTCGTGGTGACCCCACGGCTGAGGGCGTAATTGGCCATTTGCTGTTCGGCGTGGTATGACGAGCCCCAGCCATGAAAAAAGAGGGTTGGGGTGGTGGAATTAACAAAGTGGGCGGCTTGCGTTCCTTGTTGCGTGCGATTGTGGTTCGCTGCCACTACGGCCCCGGCCAGGGCCACCAGCACGAGCAACCAACGCCACCAAAATTTTTGCATTTTCGTTTCCTCCAGTTAGCGTATTTTATGGTTATGATTGCGATTGCAAAGAAAATTGTCAAGTTTAAAGGCTTGCATGTCACTTCAGAACCCGGTAGAGTAGATTGGATAGAATTTAACGCGCCCGTGGCGGCGGAGCAAACCAGGTTGGCGCCTGGTTTTTAATTTGGCCGCGGGACCATAAAGAAACGGAGGAACGTACAATGCGAAAAGAGCAATTGCGTGCGATTGTTTTTGTCTTAGTCGCCTTTATGTTGGGCTGTAATGAGTACGTGATTGTCGGGGTTTTGCCCGATGTGGCCCACGAATACCATGTCTCGTTGGCCTCGCTGGGTTACGTGGTGACGATTTTTGCTTTTGTCTACGCCTTAAGTACGCCAATTATTACGTCGGTGGCGGGGCGGTGGCCCCGGCATAAGGTGCTGCTGGCGTTGATGGTCGTCTTTTTAATCGGCAATACCTGGACGGCCCTGGCCAAGGGGTATTGGGCTTTGATTTTATCGCGGATGTTGACGGCGACGGTGGCCGGCGCAATTATCTCCTTGGTATTGGTGATTGCAGCCTTTGTCGCGCCCCCAGCGAAGCGGGCGGGGTTGGTCTCGTGGATCTTTGCCGGTTTTAGTATTGCTTCCGTGATTGGGGTGCCGATTGGGACCTTGGTCAGTCAGCATCTCACTTGGCATGACAGCTTTTGGATGATTACCTGGTTGACGGTGATCGTAATGGGCCTGTTGGTCTGGTTGGTACCCAAAGACACCCCTCAGGTTAAGGGACATTTGAAAGATCAGTTTGCCCTGTTTGCTGATCGCCGGATTTTGGTGGGGATTACCTTTATCGTGGCAGTCTGTGCAGCCGACTACACCTTCTATACTTACATTCGGCCGTTATTGACCACCGTCTTGGGCTTCAATGATACCTGGTTAAACTGGCTCTTATTGATGATGGGGATCTTCTTTATTATCGGTAACAAGTTTGGGGGCTTTTTGGCTGACAACGGTGGTGTTAAGCGGCTGCCGGGGATGTACGTGGCGATGACGATCCTCTTAGCCTTAATGGCCCCGTCGTTTGCTTGGCCGTGGGCGACGGTTGCCATCATCGCTTTGGTTTGCGTGGCTTTGGCGGGGTATGGGGCCTCGACCCAGCTGATGTTTTTAAACATCGCCGAAAAAGAGTACCCGCAAGCCTTGGATCTGGCTTCGTCGTTAAACTCGATCTTTGCTAACATCGGGATTTCACTGGGATCGTTGACGGCTGCGGAAACGGTTCGGTTCTTGGATCTGACGAAAGTCGGCTACATTGCGGCGCTCTACGGGGCGTTGGCCACGGTTTTGATTATGTTGGCGGCCAAGTGGCGTAACCAAAGCTAAACGAAAAATCACGCTTTGCCCAGGTGGCTAGCGTGATTTTTTATTAAAGATTTAATTCGAAGGCCAAACGTTCCGGATGGTTGGGTTCATTAACGTAAATCGTGCCGCGGTGGCTAAAGCCCGCTGCCTTGACGAGGGTCTGGACCGGCTGGTTGAGTTGGTAGGTATCAATGCGGAAATTCCGAATTCCTTGCGCCGCGCCAACTGAGATAGCGGTACTGAGCATGAATTTGCCCAGTCCTTGGCCCCGGTATTGGTCGCTCAAGGCGACCCGGTGCAAGGTCGCATATGGTGCGGTCGTATCCGCCCAAGCGCCATCGATGTGCTGGTAAGTTGGTTCGTCGCCGACCACGAGGGCCAGGTACCCGACCACAGTTTGCTCCAGCCGTAAGACCCACCCCTGTTCTGCCGCTAGGTCGGTTTCAATCGTGGCTTGATTCGGGTAGCCGGTTTGCCACTGCGGGGATCCGGCGGCCCTTAAAGCGGCTTTCGCCTGGTCAATAATCGTCATAATGGCGGGGAGATCGGCCGTGCTGGCGGGAACTAAGATTGGAATTGCCATTTAAACTGCCTCCGTGATAATTTTGCTGCTTCTAGGATAGCACCAATTACGCTGGGTGACGATTGAAAAATTAGTTAGCAAAATGGTCGTAGCGATCAAGCTTGAACTTTTGGATGGCATAAATGAGCTTATTGGCGTAGGCGGGGTCGGTCGCGTAGCCGTTTTTTTGTAACTCCCAGGCAGCCGTTTGGTAATCCTTGGCGGTGGTGACGCCTTTGAAGCGGTCGTGGTTATCAACCGTGCCGTTTAAAATCAGTTTGGCGTGGGCTTGAATCGAGTCTGCCCAGGAATCATAAACGGCAAAATCCTGTTTGACGGTCTTAGTATGCCCGTTGAGCGTTTCTTTGGTCGCTAACCGGACCTTGGCCTGGTGGCCGGAAGCCTTCATCCCAAAGAGGTTATTGTATTTATAGGCCAACTTAGCCCGGCCCCAATCCGATTCCAGGCCAGCTTGAGCAATCACGATGCTGGCAGGAATGTGGTATTTTTTTTGTTCTGCTTGGGCCGCCGGAGCGATTTGCTTGATGAATTGCTTGACCGTCATATCGGCCGGGTGACTTTCCCGCGTCGGCGTTTGGCTGGGCCGGTTGACTAAAAAGACGGTCAGGCCGGCTAAAGCGATGAGGGCTAAGCCGCCAATCAAGATGGCTACCAGTGTTTTTTTCTGCATGATAAAATCCTTTCTTTCGTTCCCTTTGATCTTAAAAGAAGCCCTTGCGAAATGGTAGTTTTTTCGCCAATCGTAACCAATTTGTTAGCTGGTGCGCAGAAAAAGTTCAAATTTTTTCGGGACCGGGGCTTGCAATTCCCCAAAAGTTGGTTAGAATATAATCAACAAATTTAAAAAACAATGAGAAAGACGAGTAGCCAGCCGCATTCGTGCAGTGACTTGGGGTTAGTGGGAACCCAAGCGACCCTGGACTGGTGAAAAACCCTTTCGGATGTTGCTGCCCCAAACGCAAAGCGAAGTAGGCGCAGCCGTTACCGGAACGTTACCCCCGGCAGAGTATGTTAGTACTCTTATTTGAGGTGGCTTGGGTCAGACCCCCAAGCAACTAGGGTGGTACCGCGGAAAGAAGCCTTTCGTCCCTTGGAATTCAGGGGATGAAGGGCTTCTTTTCATTTCTTAAAACCAAGTTGCACGTGAGTTAATTAAGGAGGACCTTCTTATGACGTTGATTTTACCAAAAGATTATGACTCAAAGCTGACGATTCGCGAAACCGAAGAAGCCATCCGCTACATCCGGGAAACGTTCCAAGATGAATTATCGGCGGAATTAAACTTGCAACGGATGTCAGCCCCGATGTTTGTGCGCCACTCCAGCGGGCTCAACGACGATTTAAACGGGGTTGAAACGCCAGTCCACTTTACCGCCAAAGACTTAGGCGATGAACGGATCGAGATCGTCCACTCCCTGGCCAAGTGGAAGCGCCTGGCTTTGAAAAAGTATGGCTTCGGGATGCACGAAGGGCTGTACACAAACATGAACGCCATTCGCAAGGACGAAGACATGGACAACTTCCACTCGATCTACGTTGACCAGTGGGACTGGGAAAAGGTGATCGCCAAAGAAGAACGGACGGAAGCGACCTTAAAGGCTACTGTTAAGCAAATCTTCAAGGTCATCAAGCACATGGAACACGAGGTGTGGTACAAGTACCCGCAAGCTGTGCACCACTTGCCAGATGAAATTCACTTTGTGACGACCCAAGAACTAGAAGACCGCTGGCCAGAATTGACGCCAATGGAACGGGAAGACAAGATCGCTAA
Source organism: Limosilactobacillus ingluviei DSM 15946 (assembly GCF_001435775.1). Lineage (GTDB taxonomy): Bacteria > Bacillota > Bacilli > Lactobacillales > Lactobacillaceae > Limosilactobacillus > Limosilactobacillus ingluviei. The sequence continues at coordinate 28,591 of NZ_AZFK01000086.1, forward strand.
GGAATTGGGCTGTGTCTTTGTTATGAAGATCGGTGACAAGTTGCAACGTTCCGGTGAACGTCACGACGGGCGCGCCCCCGACTACGATGATTGGGCGTTGAACGGTGACATTATTTTCTGGTATGAACCCCTGGGCTGCAAGTTGGAAGTTTCCAGTATGGGGATCCGGGTATCCGAAAAATCGCTGGCGGAACAATTAAAGAAAGCCGGCGCTGAAGAGCGGGCGAAATTGCCATTCCACCGCGCCCTGTTGGCGGGGGAACTGCCATACACGATCGGTGGGGGGATTGGGCAATCCCGGCTGTGCATGTTGCTGTTAGGCAAGGCCCACGTTGGTGAAGTGCAAGCCAGCCTGTGGCCAGAAAGCATGCGGGAAGAATGCGATAAGGTCGGCATTCACTTGCTATAATTAGACCGCCTTCCTTCGGACCCCAGGCTTCCTCCCAGCCTGGGGCCCTTCGCCAGTGGACCCGGCGAACGAAAACAATTTTAAATCACAGGCAGGATCTCCGGCGGGGGTCCTGCCTTTTCGGTATAATGGGAAAAGTGAATTGAATTCAGGGGGAATCAGGATGACGGATTGGCAAACAACGGAGCTACAAGCGGCATTAGTAAATAGTCTGGTGGACCAAAGTCATGGCCAGGCCAGTGTCAACTTTGGCCCGCGTCTATTGGACAATCAAGGCACACCGACTTGGCTGACCCTGCGCCACCACTTATTGACCTGCCGACGCTTTTGTTTTAGTGTCGCCTTTATCAGTGACGCGATGGTATCAAATTTGAAACCACTGTTGCGGCAATTGGCAGCCAAGGGAGTGAAGGGCCAGTTGTTAACGGCGACGTACCTAAATTTCAACACCCCGAAAGTCTTTGCGGAACTATTGAAATTGCCTAACCTTGAGGTCAGAGTCGCCGCCGGGGCGGGCTTTCACCAGAAGGGTTACTGGTTTGATCACGGGGCTTACGCAACGTTTTTGGTGGGCAGTGCGAATTTAACGGCCGGGGCGATGTTGGGGCGCAACCAAGAGTGGATGTTGCAGTTGGATTCCCGGGCCGCTGGGGCCTTTACTGGGCAATTTCAGCAGCTCTTTGCGCGCCAATGGGCCCAAGCGCAACCATTAACTGCGGCGTGGCTGGCCGCGTATCAGGCTAACTATCAGGCGCCGCAAGCTCAGCCACTGGCGGCCGCCCCGACGCCGGTGATTCGGCCAAACCGGATGCAAGCAGCGGCGTTGGCGGCAATTGAGCAACTGCGTGGCACCGGGGCCCGGCGTGGCTTAGTCATTTCTGCCACCGGGACGGGCAAGACGTATCTGGCGGCCTTTGCGGTGCAAGCGGCGCGGCCCCAACGGTTGTTGTTTGTGGCTCACCGGGAGCAGATTTTGCAAAAGGCGCGGCGCAGTTTTCAAAAGGTTCTGGGGGGTGCCGAACGCGATTATGGTTTGCTGACTGGCAATCGGCACGACTGGGGCGCCAAGTACCTGTTTGCGACCGTCCAAACCCTGCAAAAAAATTTGGCCGCGTTTGAACCGGCAGAATTTGATTATCTGATCATCGATGAGGTTCACCACGCCGGGGCAGCGACGTACCAAGCCTTGCTGGATTACTTTCACCCCACCTTTTGTCTGGGGTTGACGGCGACCCCGGAACGGACGGACGAAGTGAGCGTCTTTGACCTGTTTGATCATCAAGTCGCTTATGAAATTCGCCTGCCGGAGGCCTTAGCGGCTGAAATGCTGGTGCCCTTTCACTACGTGGGGATTGCTGATTACCAATTTACGCTCGCGGCGGACAACCAACGGGTGACGAAGTACCAAGCGCAGTTTGCGACGGGTTCAGCGCACCGGGCGGATGCCAAAGCGGTCGCGTTGTTGACGTCAGATGAACGGGTGGCCTATTTATTGGCCCAAACGGCTTATTATGGTTACAGTGGTGACCAGGGGCACGGCTTGATTTTTTGTGCCAGTGTCTTGGAAGCAACGGAACTGGCAGCCGCTTTATGCCGGCATGGGCACCCGGCCGCGGCGCTAAGTGGGACCGACGGAATTGCGCGCCGCGAACAATTAGTGGCGCAACTCACCGCGGGGCAGTTAGAATACTTGGTTACCGTCGATATCTTTAATGAAGGAATCGACATTCCGTGCGTTAATCAGGTTGTCTTCTTGCGCAACACCGCGTCACCAATCGTTTACCAACAGCAGTTGGGGCGGGGGTTGCGCAAGTCACCGGGGAAAGATTACCTGGTGGTGATTGATTTTATCGGGAATTTTAAGCACAATTACCTGTTGCCCCTAGCCTTGACCGGGGCGGCGACGGCTTCGGCGGATGCTGCCCGGGCCACTGTCCAGGGGCAAACGTTGGTGGGGCAGTCGACGATTGAATTTGAACCGGTCGCCCAGGAGCGGGTGCTGGCAACCCTGAGTCAAGCCCATTTAACGGCGCTGAGCCGGTTACGGCCCCTGTACATGGATTTAAAGGCACGTTTGGGGCGGCGCCCAGCCTTAAGTGACTTTCAGCGTTATGGGGTGGCCGATCCCTTGGTCGTGACCAGTACCGGTCCGGTGCGCAACTATGCCCAATTCTTGGCCAAAATGGGTGAACCCGTGACATTAACTGATTACCAACACCGGGTCTTGAATTTTTGCAGCGCGGAATTGCTGAATGGCAAGCGGCGCCACGAGTTGTTGTTATTAGCCCAGTTGCTTAATCAGCCGGTGGTCACCGCCCAAGCCTTTCAAGCCCAGCTGCAAGCCCACGGGTGCGTGAGTGATCCGCTGACCTTGCGCTCGGTTCACAAGGTCTTGGACTTGTCGTATTTTGCTAAGCGAGCGCGACCGACCCAGGCCGATTACGGCAGTCAACCAGTGGTGGAGTTCGTGGGAAATCACTACCAGTGGGGACCCCAAATGCGGGCGGCTTTACAGACTACGCCCCAGTTTCGCGCGCTAGTGGCCGACACGGTGAAAACGGGGTTGGCCTTGGCCCAGGCCTACCGCCCGGACCAGTTATTTACCCGGGGGCAAAAGTATACCCGCAAGGATGCGGTGCGTTTAATTAACAACCCGAAGAATTTAAATGCCCAGATTGTGAGCGGCTATTACTTTACCAATGCCGAGTCACAGTTGCATGAGGGGATCTTCTTTGTCTCCTATCAGAAGCGACAGGGAATCAAAAAGGCATTGGCTTATCAAAATGAGTTTATTGGTCACGGGGCGTTACGCTTCTTTTTGAATGGCAAGGACATCAAACCGACCGCGAAAAACGTCCAACGGTTGCTTAGCGGCCAAGACCGCCTCCACTTGTTTGTCCAACGTTCCAATGCCCTCGATCAACAGAGCTACTATTACCTTGGGACTTGTCATTACCAAGCTGATAGTTTGACGAAGGTGGTCGACGGGGATTTGACGCGTTTGGCGGTCAATTTGGCCCTGGATACACCACTGGATGACCAACTCTTGCGCTTATTAACGGGGGAAGAAGATGCTTAACCAACTGATTGTGGCCCTCCTCAGCAGTGGGGCGTTAGCGGGGCTGATCTTTTTATTGCGTCGCGTGACCAAGGTGCAAGTCTGGGATGAACGTTGGCATGCCTACTTCGTTACCGCCAACCAGGGCTGGTTTTGGCGGGGTGTCGCCTGGGTAACCCAGCCTAAGTTGATGGTGGGCTGGTGCTTCTTACTGGCGGTGGTCCAGTGGTCCACCCGTGGGTGGCTGGGGGCGTTGGGCGTGTTAGCCGGCCTGGGCGGAGCCAATGTGATTGGAATTATCATTAAGCATACCCTGAAGCGCCCACGTCCGGTACAACATTTGGCCCATGATGATGGCTATAGTTTTCCCTCTGGCCATGTGCTGGGAACAACGGTCATGACGGTAATGCTCTGGCAATTATATGGGCCAGCGTGGTGGTTGGCCGGCAGCTTATTGCTATGGTGGGGGCTGGTGGCATATTCCCGTTTGACCTTACGGGCCCACTACCCCAGTGATGTTGTCGGGGCAGTCCTCTTAGCGCTCAGTTGGCTCAGCTGGTTGAAGTGGCTGATTCAATTACTGGGTTGGTTTTGACTGGTCGGCAGCGCAAAAAAATGATAGGCTGAAGAAAAGACAGAAAAGGCGGAAAAATAATGGATGCACAATTGATTCAATTTCATATCACCCCCCAATTAGCGGACCAAGCGGCCAACGGGATTCAAATGGCGCCCAACAGTGGCTTTAATTTGGAATTCGTGGCTTTGAAAAAATACGTGGCCGAAGACCTGCGGGGGATCCCGGAGTTTCGGCGTGAATACCGGCGCAAGCTGATGCACGTCGTTGAACAATTCAACGAGTATTTCCAATGGCACGCGGAAAAAGCGGCCAAGATGAAGCATTTTCGTGACAGCTTTGGGAAACTCGAAGACTTGAGCGACTCCGCCAAGTACTTGGTCAGCCTACTGAAGAGCGAGTTTATCATTCCGGGAGAACTGGAGCTGACGGAAATGCGTTTGACGGGGGAATTTTCAATCTATGCCCCCGGCAGTGACAGCGAGCTAAAGCAACGGGCGCTGCAAGTTCGCGATGATTCAATTGCGACCTTTAAAGCCCAGCACCAGGCCCCGACGACGACGGTACCGCATACGACGGCCCAACCTTTTCCCGGGCAATAATTAAGGCCTGGTTACTAAATTCCTACAATTTGTTAAAAAATCCCCCGGGCATGGCGAAATCTTGTACAATGTTACCTATTGTGACAAAAATGCAAACCATGAATGGGGATTTTTATGTGGAAACAAAGTGTTAATTGGCTCCGGCACCACTGGTCAGGCGTGGTGATGCTGGCGGTCTTGTTAGGCAGCTTCGTGAGCGCTCCGGTGCAAGGGGCAGCGGCGACGCGGGTGGATGCCCGCGCGGCGGTTATGATTGATCAGCAAACCGGGCAGGTCTTGTACGCCCAAAATGCCACTAAGCGTTATCCAGTGGCTTCGGTGACCAAGATTTTAACCTTATTAGTAATTGAAGATGATATTGCCCACCACCGCTTGGATTGGGAGCAAAAAATCAAAATTGACCACGCGGTGGCGAAGTTGGCCAATGACTGGCGTTTTTCCAACGTCCAATTAAACGAAGGGGAAAGTTACACCGTTAAGGCCTTAGTGGAATCAATGATGATTGTTTCGGCCGATGGGAGTGCCGAAGCCTTGGCCTTAGCCTCGGCGGGGAGCACCCAGGCTTTTAATCAGAAGATGCAAAAGATGGCTCACCGCGCGGGGGTGACGGACGCTAAAATTTACAATATGATTGGCCTGTCGAACGGCGAGCTGGGCCGCTACGGTCTAAAAGGGGTCGACAAGGATGCCGAAAACCTTTTTTCGGCGCAAGATATGGCGAAAATTGCGGCTTACTTGTTAAATCACTACCCCGACGTTACTAAACTGACCAGTCAAAAATTTGTCAACTTCCGGGTCACCGACGGCCAAGAGGAGCAAATGATCAATATTAACGCTATGCTGCCAGAAAATGGTGTGGCGGCGAAGGGCGGCGAAATCGACGGGCTCAAGACCGGCTTAACCGATAAGGCCGGTAACTGTTTTGTCGGGTCGGGAACCTTTGCCAACCGGCGAATCATTACCGTTGTTTTGCATGCCCCCGGTGAGTTTAACAACCAGTTTACCCAAACCCAAAAAATGCTGGATATTGTAATGAACCGCGCGACTCCGGTGACCTTAACCAAGGTCCAACAATTGAGTGCCCAAGTCCAAACGGTAAAAGTGGCGCATGGTCACCACCGGCACCAGACGGGGGTTAAAATTAAATCAACGGTGGTATGGGTGCCCAAGCAACTGGCCACTGCCAAGCATTGGCCAGCTAAGCTGAAGGTGCGCAGTGATCAAGATACGATTGCGCACCGCCAGGTTCGGGCTCCCGTCAAGGCCGGCCAACGGGTGGGGACGATTACCTTGCAGTTGGCGGGGATGCCCGACTTTACTTTGCCCGCTTGGGCCACGACCAGCGTTGCCAAGCACCATTGGTGGCAGTTTTAATCACTTAGCAGCCGAGGGAAATTTCCCCGGCTTTTTTATTTTTGCCAAGGGTCCGGGTAAAAAATTTTTGACGCTTCAACTTGCGATTCTAAGAAGATTATGGCCGTGATTCTTAGAAATTTGAATGGTTCGACCAATCTGACGAAAGATAATTAATTTCGCGGGGGAGGCAAAGGGGATTAGACTGCGGGTTTAACGTTGACGAGTAGAGCTAGACTTTAAAACCAGGACAATTGCTCAGAATTGCCTTAAAAATCCCGGGCGGAGCGGGGATTTTCCTCATCAAAACATCAGCAGATTATTAGTGGTCAAAGCCGCAAAAGGCTGTTACGATAAGCTTGTAAACAAGAACGGGGCCTAGCGCCCGACGATTAAAAGAAAAAAAGGAGTGTTCAATATGATGTCAACGATGAGTAATGTAATTGCAATTTTGGGGTTAGTCGCACTGATTATTGTTTCATTCTCCCACGGTATTCGCAGCCGTTTCAGCTAAGACTTTAATCAGCAGTCGACCCCAGCTAAAAGGGCGCCCGATCGAAGGTGATTGGGCGCCCTTTTAGCGTTAAAAAATTAAAACGGCCAGTTTATGAAGAGCATATAACTACCAGTACCCAAAAGTAATGACAGGAAGGTTTGGTGCCACTTTAAATGGACCCCGGCAGTAATGAAAGCGGCCGCTAGTTCCGGCAGGCCGTGACTGGGCCCGGTCCAATTAACGTCACGCAAGCAGTAGATCACCAACATTGCCATAATCGCCCCGGGCAAAAAATCCCCGAGGCCCTGAATAAACGGGGGCGTTTGGCTGCCGGGCCGTTTGAACAGCCAAAAGGGCAACACCCGGGTTAAAAAATTGGCCATGGCGGCAAGGCCGATGGTCGCTAAACGTTGCCAAAGGATCATGACTGCCGACGCCTCCAATCTAACCAACTATATTCAAGAACTAATAATAACAAGGTGACCAGCAAAAAGTAGGTTTTCCCGACCAACCACAGGGTCAAAGCGGTTAAGACCAGCCCGCTTAAGGTACTGAGGTGATCGCTTTCCCGTTGCCACTGGTCCAAGCACAGGACGATAAACAGGGCGGTCATAACAAATTCAAGCCCGGGAATTTGCAAGGCGAGGGCTTGGCCCAAGCACCCGCCGAATAAGGCGCCACTGATCCAATAACCATAGTCAAGCACCGTCACCCACGTATAGACGGTTTGCCGGTTGACCCCAGTTGGGACGTGCAGGGTGTAGTTGACCGCGAAGGTTTCATCAGAAAGACCATAAATGCGCAGCCATTGTCGCCAGTCACCGCTGTCGTAACGGTTCAACATACTGACCGCGTAGAAAAACTGGCGAAAACCAACGACAAAGGTGATTAATAAGACGGTGAGGGGGTTGAAGTGTTGCGTCAGCATGGTGGCAATCACAAATTCCACGGATCCCCCGTAAATGGTAGCAGCCATTAAGGGCGGGTACCACCAGGCAAAGCCCAGGTTATGCATATATAAGCCATAGCCTAGTCCTAAGATTAAGTAGCCAAACAAAACGGGGAGGGAGGCATGCCAAGCAACGTTAAAAGCTGAGCGCGGCATCGCGAATCTCCTTTAAATTAAAATTTGATGAAAATCAATGGCTTGATTTTACCCGCCCCAGCGGAAAAAAACAAGCGACCAGGAAAAAAGCGGGTTCTTCCTGGTCGCTGGCGCTATTCTTTAGCTAAAATTTTTAGGGCATCTTGCATCAATTGTTCTTGGTCCGCGGGGGTAACCGGGAATTGCAAGTTGAGTTGCTTGAGGCGCTTGACCATGATTTTGGCGACTAATAAGCGACTGGTCCATTTATCATCAGCCGGGATGATGTACCATGGATTTTCCTTGCTGGACGTAGCCTGGATGGTGTCTTGGTAGGCTTGTTGGTAAGCATCCCAAAAGCGGCGTTCGGCAATATCGGCACGTTCAAACTTCCAGTTCTTTTCGGGGCGTTCGATCCGGGCTAAGAAGCGGTTCTTTTGTTCGGCCTTGGAAACGTGGAGGAAGAACTTTAAAATCACAAAGCCGCTGTGGGTCAGGTAACTTTCGTAGTGGTTGATGTCATCACGCCGCTGGGCAAAGAAGGCCGGGGTCACGTCTGCTAGATCGTAGATTCCTGGTAAGTGGGCATTGACGATCAATTCGGGGTGCACTTGGGAGACCAAAACGTCTTCGTAGTGAGACCGGTTTAAGATCCCGATCTCACCGCGTTCCGGCAATTGGGCGTTGATGCGCCACAAAAAATCGTGGGCCAAGTCGGTTGACGAAGGGCGTTTGAAGTTGGCTACCCGCAGCCCGCCGGGATTGACTTGTGAAAAGACATGGCTGATCAAACTGTCCTTCCCAGCCGCGTCCATCGCTTGCAAGACGACAATGATACCGTAACGGCGATCAGCAAAGAGTTTGCGTTGTTCTTGTTTGATCTTGGCCATCGTTTTGGCTAGTTCAGCCTTGGTCCCGGCTTGATCCAGGCCAGTGTCAAAACTGGTCGGGGCTGTTGCAATTTGAAAGTCAGCGTTGGTATTACGAAATTGTTTTAAATCCATGGTAATCCCCCCATTTTCCGCGTAAACTGGAAACAACCATCCGTCAGGGCACCCCCCTGACGGAACAAAAATTAAGGAGAAGGTAAGCAATGACGGTAACGGTAGGTGATTGGCAAAAAGAAGTCGCGGCCGTGCGGGCGCACTTAATCGCCCCAGCCGATGTCTGGCTGATCCACGAGCACCATTCCAAGCAAAGCGAGAGTACGTATTTGGCCCTCGTGAAGCAAGCGCGTCTTTACGTGGTGCGGCTGGCCTTTCATGATCAAACGGCGGCCGATCCCTGGTCGTTTAATTTACGTCGTTATCCGGGGCGCAGGGCCTTGGTGCGTGCGATTCAAGCTCGCATGGCCCAACCGGCCCAAGGGTTAGCGGTGGAATATGCGACCTTTGTGGCGCTGGCGTTCGTGGAAAAAGCCAACCAGACTGGCGGTGAACTGCACTGGTTGGCAGACTACTTTTTTTATCAGGGGCAAGCCGTAGCACCGCCCGTGGCCGCGCAATTAGCTCCACTATTGGCCGCCCATTTGTGTTTGGTCAGCTATAAGGATCAGCGGGTGTTATTAACCTCAAGCGGCCGCGCCTTGTTGGACGGGTACTTTGACTTTGCTGATCACTACCACCCTGCTGAAGCTGCTTGGGATCAAAATCCCCGGACGATGACGCCGCGGGAATTAATCGCGCGGTTGCTGCTTTGATTTGGGCCGTTGGTGAGCATGGATAAATTCATCTTCTTGAGCGAAGAAGGCCAGGTAGGCAAAGAAATTTTCTTTACAGCCGGCTTTGAATGTTTGCCAAAGTTGCTGCCACTTAGCCATGGTTATCTCCTCCTTTTTAACTTCTATTATAGAACGTCTTGAAAACGGCACCAAGCACGGAAAAATTATTTTACTCAGAAAATGTGTTAAGATAAATCAATTCAGATTTAAAAGGGGGACAAACCGATGCAACGACGCCAACGCCAAGCGCAGCGCCGCCGCCAACGTCGCTGGCGGTGGGGACTGAGCGGTGGCTTTTTGCTGACTGCGTTGTTATTGATTGGGGGCATCACCACGCAACGGTCCGCCCCCACCACTTCTAATCCGCTGGAGGCCATGGAAAATTTATTTATCGGCCCCCGGGTGCATTATGGCTTGCAAACAGCTTGGCGAACCCAACTGGCGGGGCGCAGTGAACGGGTAAGTATTGCGCTGTATTCAGCGCAAACGGGCCAGCTCTATAGTCGCACCAACGCCGCCCACCACCAATTTCACATGGCCAGTACCGTCAAGGTAGCGATTTTAGCTGGCATTTTGCGCCAGGAAAAGGGGCACTTAACGGCGCAAGAAAAGGCCTTGGCCACCCGGATGATTGAAAATTCGGATAATGCCGCTACCAATTTGCTGTTTGAAGATTATTTAGGCGGCCAGGCGGGCTTGCAAGCCACTTTTGCGGCCTTTGGGATGACCCATTCGACGGCTCATAAGGCGTGGGGGCTCTCAACGACGACTCCGGCTGACCAAGTCCGCTTATTGAATCAGATTTACTTTAGTTCGGATCAATTGAACGATCAATCCCGGGCCTACTTGCGGTATTTAATGGCCCATGTGGCTACCGATCAGCAGTGGGGTATTTCGGCGGGCAGCGACTCGTTTGCGTTAAAGAACGGGTGGCTGCCCTATGGCAAGGACCAGTGGATTATCAACAGTATTGGCTATATCGATGGCCCAGGCGCAAATGACTACACGATTGCCATTTATACGGATCATAATCCTAGCATGGCCAGCGGCAAACAATTAGTTGAGCAACTGGCCCAAGTGACTCGGCAAGCGATGCGGCGCTTGGATGATTAATGACGGCAAAGGGACTGGTGAACCCCGGGGACCAGTCTTTTTTATTTTGTGCCGGGCAAACTGGCGCTGCCTAAAAAAACTGTGAAACCGCCAACAAAATAATCGATTGTGTTTATTATTCTTAATTTTTATCACAGAAAAACGATTTTTGTATAAGAACTCACCGTAAAATTATGCTTTTTCCGCTAAATCAGCTATACTATGGGCAAAGGATGTAATGGATGAGAAATGGAGGAGTCGGAGATGTTGTTGCGACAGCTAGATTATTTTATAAAAGTTGTTGATAATAAGAGCTTTACTAAAGCCGCGGATGCAGCCTTCATTTCTCAATCGGCCGTTTCCCAACAGATTCGGGCGTTGGAACAAGAGTTGGGGGTTAAATTGTTGCGGCGCCATAACCGCAGCTTCTCGCTGACCAGTGCTGGTAATTATCTGTATCGGCACGGGCCGGGGCTGTTAGCGGCTGCCGATGAGCTTCAGCAAGCAACGATCAACGTTGGCAAAGAAGAGGTCAGTGAGCTGGCGTTAGGCTATCCCCAAAATTATGATGGGGTAGAGTTAAGCGCCGTGGTGAGTGCCTTTAGTCAGTTGTATCCACAGTTGCAACTGACGGTGCGGGCGCAAAGTCACGCGGACTTATTGCAAAATTTAGCGAACGAAACGTTAGATTTGGCCCTGGTGGGCGAGCGCGGCGATGTACCGACTGACTTTCAGGTGCAGCCGGTTTTGGCGGCCCGGCGTTTTGTTGAGGTGGCCCAAACCAGCCCGCTGGCCCAATTACCAACCGTGAGCTTGGCGCACCTTTCGCAGCTGCCCTGTATCGTGATTGCGACCGAGCAGCGGGCGGTTGAAGAAGCCCGTTACTACCGGGAACAAATCGGCGTGTTGAGTGAATTTCGCTTTGTCAACAGCCTCACGGAGGCGCAGATTTTGGTGGCGGCCAACCAAGGCTATTTGTTAGTCGACCAAGTGGGGACCTGGCGGCCGGCCGCACCTCAAATTGCTCGGGTCGCCTTGCAGGGGTCCGAAACGGTGGCGTTGACGCAACGCTATGTCTTAGCTTGGCGCCCGGCCTTGACGACCTCGATGATGACGGAATTTGGTCAGCTGCTGACGGCGAAATTGCGGAAACCCTAGCAACCAGGGCTGCGACCGGGGAGGTTTTCCCGGTCTTTTTTGTTGCCGGTTAATTTAACCATTAACAAGCGAAACCGTTTCCAATATAATAAAAGTAACGCTAGTTGTTGATGAAAAAGAAAAGGAAGCGAGCATTATGACGCAGGTATACCTTACGGCGCCGTTACCAGCTGTAGCGACGAAATTGTTAGAACAAGCGGGCATCACTTATGAAAGCTTTGCGGGGCCGGGATTGATTACGAAAGCTGAATTGCTGGCACACGTAGCGGAAATTGAGGTGTTGATTACGCCGCTGTCGACCCAGGTTGATGAAGAAGTGATTGCGGCGGCCCCGAAACTAAAGTTGATTGCTAACTTTGGGGCGGGATTCAATAACATTGATGTCCAAGCCGCGCGGGCCCGGGGGATCGATGTGACCAACACCCCGTTTGTCTCATCGGTTTCGACGGCCGAAGTAGCCTGCGGGTTGATGGTCGCCTTGGCGCACCGGATGGTTGAAGGGGATCAATTAATGCGGACTCAGGGTTTTGACGGTTGGGCCCCGCTCTTCTTCTTGGGGCACCAGTTAGCGGGCAAGACCTTGGGGATCGTCGGCTTGGGGGACATTGGAAAGAATGTGGCCCAACGGATGCAGGCGTTTGACATGAAGATTGTCTATACCCAGCGGTACCAGGCTGACCCGGCCACCGAAGCCCACTATCATGCCCAATACGTTTCACTAGAAGAACTTTTACAAGTCAGCGATGTAGTTAGTTTGCACTGCCCGCTGACGCCCGCCACGCACCATCTGCTGGGAGCGGCAGCGTTTAAACGGATGAAAAAGTCAGCCTTGTTGATCAACTGTGCCCGGGGACCAGTGCTTGACGAAGCCGCCCTCTTGACGGCGTTACAAACCGGCGAACTGGCCGGGGCAGCGTTGGATGTCTACGAAAAAGAACCCTTGGTAGCAGAGGGCTTTAAGCAATTGACCAACGTGATTTTGACGCCACACGTGGGGAATGCGACGGTTGAAGCCCGGGATGATATGGCCAAAATCGTGACGAACAATGCGTTAGCGGTTTTAGCCGGTAAGGCGCCACGCTACGTGGTAAATGCGGCGGAATAAAAAAATGAGCACTTCCCAGCGCGGAGGTGCTCATTTTTTATTTTTGCTTGAAGTTTAGTTGGCTTGTAAGTGGCGGATGCCCGGTAAGCTCAGCATGATGGCAAAGCTAAGCAAGTAGAGCGCAGCTAAGCAGCCCATCGTAGTCAAGAGGGTGGCGTGATCCATCAAAAAGCCGATCACGACCGAGGAGAAGCCCCCGATGGCCCGCCCGGTGTTCATGATCATGCTATTGGCCGTTGACCGGATTTCCGTAGGGTAGAGGCGACTGATGACGGCACCGTAACCGCCGAACATCCCGTTTGAGAAGAAACCGATCAGTGCGCCAGCCAAGATTAATTGCAGTGAGGTGTGAGCCATTAAGATCGCAAACATCACCAGGGCCGATCCAAGGAGAAAAATCCCAAAAGCCCACCGCGGGCCCTTTTGATCCATGATGGTCCCAAAGACGACCATCCCCAGGCTCATCCCAATGATGGTAGCGATCATCCAGAGGGAGGAACCGGAAACCGACAAGCCTTGTTGCTTTTGGGCAATTGGTGGCAACCAGTTCATTAAGCCGAAGTAACCAGCGATTTGGACAATGGCCATTACCATTAAGCCCAGGGTTTGCACCGCTAAGCGAGGGGTTGCAAAGAGGCGACTGACGGCAATTTTTTCGTGCTTGGCTTGCGCTTGCGCGTGAGCCGTAATGAATTCGGCACTTTCACTGACGTGTTGCCGAATAAAGTAGGTTAAGACTACCGGGATGATGCCCAACAAGAACAGGGCGTTCCAACCAAAGTGGGGGATGATTACGGCCGCGGCTAAAGCAGCGAAAATCGCCCCGATTTGGCCCCCGATGGCGGCAACCGACGTTAAGCGGCCAATCCGGTTGGCGGCAAAGTTTTCGGCAATCAGGGCCATCCCAACCCCGTATTCACCACCGGCTCCGATACCAGCGAGAAACCGCAGGACATAAATGGCGCTCAGCGAGTGGGCAAAGAACATCGCGGCGGTGGCGAAGGCAAAAATAAAGATCGTGTAAGAGAATGTCTTAACACGACCGATGCGATCACCGAGCAGACCAAAGACCGCACCGCCCGCGAGCATCCCTAAGTTGGTAATCGAGCCGATCCAACCTGCCGCCGTACCAGAAAGGTGCAGATCCGCGATGATCGGCGCCAGGGCAAACGATAAAAACATAATGTCCATGTTTTCCAATGAGAAACCGGCCGCCGTAGAGGCCATGACCCACTTTTCGTTATTTGCCTGCGTCAACAGTTTGTTGCTTGTCTGTTCCATATTTAATTCCTCCAAAATGAAGGCTCACGGGCCTTCTTTATTTTGTCGTATGCCATTGTGCCACTTTTTAATTGAAATAGCAAGCAACCAAAAAGACGATTTTGGCATAATTTATGATATTTAATTAGACGCGGTTTGTAAAATTAAGTTAGAAAAATAGAAAAGCCATTTGTGGTAGAC
>NZ_AZFK01000087.1 GCF_001435775.1 Limosilactobacillus ingluviei DSM 15946
CTAGCTGCCTAATCATTTACATAATTCAACTTTCCACTTGACAGGGTCCAGTTCACATCGCACTCTGTAATGGAGTGCGTGGATTGAAATATTGATGACGACGGCGATGTGAAGACCGACACCGGATCGCACTCTGTAATGGAGTGCGTGGATTGAAATACTACAGAAGAGGGCTGGGGCTGTGAATATCGCGAATCGCACTCTGTAATGGAGTGCGTGGATTGAAATGGCTCGCAGGCATCGGATATATTTTGCCGGATCATCGCACTCTGTAATGGAGTGCGTGGATTGAAATTTACCAAAGGTCCAAACGCCAAAGGGTAGTATTGTATCGCACTCTGTAATGGAGTGCGTGGATTGAAATGGCGTGCCAGAAAACGGAAATTAATATGTAGTAATCGCACTCTGTAACGGAGTGCGCGGTTTAAAATAGTCAGACCATTCCCTTTTACGTTGATACTAGTTGATACAAATGTTACTATGGTACTAGCAAAATGTTATGATTTACCAAAGGAGGGCGACAAGATGAACCAAGGGGAGTTAACGCTTAGCAAGTGGGGGAATAGTTTGTCGATTCGTTTACCACAAAAGTTATTAAATCAATTTGGGCTGGAACAAAATGATAAGTTTGAGTTTAAGGCTACTGATAATGAGATTATTTTGAAGCCAGTCAAAGAAACGAAAGCGATTGATAAGCTTCTAGCTGGATATGACCGTAGTCAGCCATACCCAATGGAAGTGGTTGACAAAGGGGGCGCAGTGGGTGAAGAACTTTATTAAATGATGGGTTCTGATAAGCTGCGCCAATGCGCTTTAATACGAATAATAAATTTATGGAGGTGTCCATGTGAGTGTACAAAAGCCGCTGGCTAAAGGCGACATTATCCTGGTTTCAAATGATCCAAAGCCACATCACAATCGGGAGCAAAAAGGGCTGCGACCATGGTTGGTTCTAAGTGAGCAGGCTTTGAATGAAGTATCGCCGTTTGTTTGGGCAGTTCCGTTTACGACAACAGATCGATCATACCCGCTTGTCTATGAGTGGTTAGCAGCAGAGCGGGGAACCCAAACATATGGAACTTTACTTTGCGATCAATTGACAACGCTTGATGTTGTCCATCGTTACTATAGTTTCCTTGAACATACTGATGTGCCGGTAGAGGTGGATCAACTGGTAAAAGCAATCTTGGGGTTTGAGTAATCAAGGTTGCTGGCCAAGTTATCTCATCACTTATTAGCAATTAAAGCATTAGAAACGTGAATTGAATCGATTAAGATAATATCTGCTAATGTGTGAGGAAACTAAGTAAGTGGGGCTAGTTAACAATAATTTAAACTAAGTTAGTAGGGACTAGAAAAGAATTGTTAAGCCAACTATTAAGTAAATGTTAGGCTTCCCTCGTAGATACTCTGCTGCTTCCTTAGAAAAGAGGTGCGAACCTTAGGTAAACATATTTTGCCCGGAAGATTCGCACCAACAAAACATGCGATTAAGTCTCATTGGGAGACATTTGGCTTGCGTGGTTTGTCATTTTTAGTCGCAAGATTACATAGAAAAGCTGTATTTTAGACTTGAACCACAATATCTTGCGATCGCACTCTGTAACGGAGTGCGTGGATTGAAATAGCATTTGGTCATGCTGGGCCGTGGCCACCAATTGATCGCACTCTGTAACGGAGTGCGTGGATTGAAATCTTGCCAGTTGTGGCATGGGCTACTTTATCGGCTATCGCACTCTGTAACGGAGTGCGTGGATTGAAATTGCAACTCGGGGATATCGATCCAGTCCTTGCCCCCGTATCGCACTCTGTAACGGAGTGCGTGGATTGAAATTTGGAAAGAAATGCAGTCAACGGCAGTCAAAGAACAATCGCACTCTGTAACGGAGTGCGTGGATTGAAATATTTACAGCCCGGTATGTAAGTCTATTTAACGAATCGCACTTTGTAACGGAGTGCGTGGATTGAAATACGCGGACGTGTAAATGGGCATAGTAGTGATCATATCGCACTCTGCAACGGAGTGCGTGGATTGAAATGATCGGTCCAAACCTACTACTGATATTAAAGTAATTCAAGCCCGTTACGATCATGCTATTTCGCAATATCGTAAAGAGACTGGTATTGATGTAGTTAAGCTGATGGCGCCGGAAAATTCATCGATGAGAGTAATCTATACGATGATGAGAAAGTAAAATTTGTTAAGTGGCTGGTGGTTCGGAACGGGTATAATACGATTCCAACGCCGGTTGATCAGTATAGTGGGCAAATTGTTTACCGTGGGGTTCACGATAGCGACGGGGTAACAGCCGATGAATTTATTGAGAAGCTTAAAACCACATCATTAATGATTTCGGGAGCAGATAGTTCTTCGAAAGGCCGAGGAGCTTATTTTTCTGAAGATGATTTTCAAGCGCAAATGCATTCGTTGCGCGGCGCAAATTCTAAGGTTACGGAATGGGGAATTAATTCTAAAGCTAAAGTACTTGATATTATCGATTCATCAAAAATGCTTGCAAATCTTGAAAATATTACTGACAAAAATTCAGTAATGGATTACAATCATGAAATCGTAGGCATTTTAAGTGGATATGATATTATTAAAATGGGAGCGACACTAAATGTCCTTAATTTGGAGGTAGTCGAATGGCTAAAAAGTTCAAGATAGATTCTGTTCATTATGAATTTTGCTTTACGAGTAAAATCGTTAAAGGCAAATATTCTCAAGACGAAATGGAGATTATTTCAACTTTTTGGTCAAACTGGGCTGACTTCCCATTAGGTTACGATATAGATCATCAAACGATCGGATTCGAGCCAAACGATGGTTGTTGTTACGTCGATTCAATCGACGAACTAGTCCCACCAATGTTAACTCCAGCAGACAAACAGCGTTTAATCGCTGAGATCAAGAAACACTTAATCAAACTTTAACGGTTACCAATGCGGTAGCCGTTTTTATTATGCCTTTTCCCTGACTGCAGGCGTAAAAGAACAGCTGAGACTGTCTCCCAATCGCACTCTGTAACGGAGTGCGTGACTTAAAATGCCCCTTACGTTAACGCTCAAGCAACTTACCGAAGGGCTCCCGCGACAAAAAAGCACCCCCATAATTAGGGGTGCCAAGCATTAATTACTTAGTCTATTTAGCAGTTCGCGTTCGGGTGACCATGACAATCAACAGGTTGATTAAGAGGGTTGCGCCAGTCAGCCAAAAGACGGCCGGGTAAGAAAAAAGGCCGGAAACTAAGGACCCCATCAGCGAGCCCAAGACGGAACCGGCGGCTTGAAAGGACTGGTTATAAGAAAAGATCCGGCCAAAGGCTTCGTGGGGAACGTCCAAAGTGAGGATCGTTTGAGCCGCTGGCATTAAGCCCGCGCTGGCCAACCCCAGGATAAAGCGCCACCCGGCCAGCCAAGCGGGCGAATGGGTGAGGGCCATCGGAATAAAGAGCAGGGTCGCAATGGCCAGGCCAAGTTGCAAGATCCGCTCGGGGCCGACGTGATCCATCAAGTGGCCGACTTTAGAGGCGGATAAGAGATTGCCCAGCCCCGGGGCGGCGGCCACAATTCCGGCAATTAAGGCTAAATTGCGGTGGTTGCCAATCATGTCCCGCACATACAGGGAAACGATCGGGTCAATGCTCATGACCGAGGCTTGGACAATCAAAGTCGTGACAAACATGGCATAGATTAGCTTGACATTTGGAATCAAATGCAACAGCTCCCGCATCGGCTTGAGTTCTGTCGGCTGAATTGGGGTAAAGTGTTCGTCCACTAAGGTTAAGGTCAGCAGAAAGGTTAATAACATCAAACCCCCGGTAATAAAGAAGGGGATCCGGTAGCCGCACCAATCCGACAACGCGCCGCCCAGCAAGGGCCCAACCAGGTTGCCCGAGACGCCGGCCGTCATCATCGTTGACATCACCCAGCCGGACTTGCGATGAGGTGTTTCACCAGCGATCAGGGCTGTAGCGTTGTTAATGTAGCCCGAAAAGGCCCCCTGTAAGAAACGCATGAAAATAATCATCCAGACGTTGGTGGCCAGCCCCGTCACGAAGATCGTGATGGCCATTACGCCACTGGCCCGCAAACACATTAATTTCCGCCCCTTGGTGTCAGCTAGGCTGCCCCAAAAGGGGGAGACCAAAGCTTGCGAGATGAAGGTCATCGCAAAGGCCAGGCCTGAAAAGAGGTTTAACTGGAAATGTGTGAAGGTTCCCAACTCGTTAATAAACAAAGAAATAAAGGGCATCGTCATCGAATAGCCCATCCCGGTGATAAAGCAGCCCAGCCATAAGACGATGAAGGCGCGGCGCCAGCCCGCGGGGAAAGGTTCGTCAGTTGCGATTTGAGACATTGAAAAATACTCCTTCTTTTTACTAATAGTAATTAGAATACCATAATTGCGGGCGCTTGACTTTTTAAATTCGGTTCAGTGGGGTAAGATTAACTTAACTTTTGTGGAAAGCAGGGAACGGTGCGATGCAAACAATTGCCATTTTTTCAGATATTCACGGAAATGCGACCGCCTTCAAAGCGATGCTCGCAGATGCTAAGGCTCAAGGGGCGACGGATTACTGGTTCTTAGGGGACCTCTTGATGCCCGGCCCGGGAGTGGCCGAAATTTGGGACCTGCTGGAAGCCATCCACCCCAGTCAGCTCGTCCGGGGCAATTGGGATGATTTAGTAATTCACGGTGCGCGGGGCGAAATTGATTTAAAAAAGCCTTCCCACGTTTACTTTGCCCGCCTGGCCCAGTTTGTCGCCGAACGGCTGCCCAAATCGGCCTTGGCGACGATGGCAGCCTGGCCCTTACGGCAAACCGTAACCGTTGGCAAGCTGAATTTCAGTTTGTCGCATAATTTACCCAAGCTCAACATGGGCCAGGCCCTCTTTCCGACCAATTCCAGTCGCAAGTTTGACCAGCTCTTCTTACCAGAAACGGACGTGGCCTTATACGCCCACGTGCATCACCAATTATTGCGCTATGGGTCAGATGAGCGGATTATCTTAAATCCTGGTTCGGTGGGAGAACCCTTTAATGGGCAGGCAAAACTGCAAGCGGATACCCGCGCTCAGTACCTCATCTTGCAAGTCGATGAGCAGGGCTTGGCGGGCCTGAACTTCCGGCACGTGGCTTATGATCGTAAGGCCGAGTGGCGAGCGGCGCAAGCGGCCGAACTGCCTTACTTGGCGATTTATCACCGTCACTTAAAGACGGGGCGGGTGTATACGCACAACCAAGAAATGCTGGCTGCGGCGAATGCAAAGTATAACTACGTCGCCGAATGCCAACAGTACCAAGCCCAATTCGCCCACAATAAATAACTTACTTTTTGTGAGCTAAATTAATTGCTTTTTGGGACCCCGTTCGCTACACTAACATCAGTGAATTGACTCTCCTCACCTGGGGACAACTTGAGTAGGCTGATAAGGAGTTTTTATGGCAAAGAAAGCAAAAATTGCCAAGGCCCAACGCCAAGCAGCAATGGTGGCCAAGTATGCGGCCAAGCGGGCAGCGCTTAAGGCCGCCCATGATTATGCTGGGTTAGCTCAGCTGCCCCGTGATGCCAGCCCAGTTCGGCTGCGCAACCGGGATCAATATGATGGTCGACCGCGGGGCTATTTGCGGCAATTTGGGATGTCGCGGTTAACTTTCCGGCGCTTAGCCCATGAAGGCAAGCTGCCGGGCGTCAAAAAAGCTAGTTGGTAAGTCCGAACCACCCTTTTTCGCGCGGAAAAGGGGTGGTTTTATTTTGGAAAAGGGCTTGCAAATCAGTGGTTAGCACGCGACAATAAGGAAAAATCAGAAAGAAGGGGACCAAGATGCAAAATTGGTTGGGAGCGCGAGTGGCAGCCCTGCACCACCGCACCTTTACCCGCGCACTGCGGCGGACCTTAGTGGTCATTTTTCCCTTTGTTTTAGTCGGGGCCGTTAGTCAATGGCTGCAGGACAGCTTGCTCAATCCCAGTGGCTTTTTATACGGGGTTTTAGCCTTAGATGCGTGGACGACACCTGGCGTGATGCAAGTTTTGAGCAGCAATTTAATGGCTTTACGCGCGGTGACCTTAGGGATGGTTGGATTAGCGGCGGCGTTTGCCATGGCTAAATACACGGCCAGAAGCTACCAGCGCGATGAGCAGATGGCGGGGCTGACGGCATTGAGCGCCTATCTCTTATTGGCGTTGCGGCATGGCAACAATGGGCGCTTTAACCTCGATTGGATGCTGACCTCGTATGGGACCTTATTATTAGCGCTTCTGGTTGGCTATTTGGTTGGCCGGGCCTTTCGCCGGTGGGGGCAGCCCGCCTATCTGCCCCGGGAAGTGGCTTTAAGCGAAATCTTTTACCGGATGTTTGCGGCGTTACGGCCGATCTTGATTGTCTTAACCATCAGTTTAGTGTGCCAAGGATTGTTAAATTTGGCTTCTTACTACAGTTTACTTTCGCAATTTTACGGCTCATTGCAGGGGATCGGCAATGGCAACCAGCCGGTCTGGCTGAAATTTGCGGTAATTTGTTTGACCAATATCTTGGCCTGGGGTGGTTTAAATGGGCCATACTACAATGGCCAGCTGGACTTGGACGGCAGCCAAGTTGCGGCGGATTTAAATTACTTACTGACCCATCACGGGCAAGGTGACTTACCGTACCCGTATTTGGCTTCGGTTTTGCAAAAAGCCTTCGCCAATTTCGGTGGCCCGGGCCTGACCCTGGCCCTGTTGATTGCCCTGATTTTAGCCACCAACCAGCGGGATTACCACCGGCTAGTGCGGACCAACCTAGTCCCGGTGCTCTTTAACAGTGATTATGGCCTGGCGGTGGGCTTACCGGTGTTGCTGAATCCCTTGTACTTGATTCCCTTTTTAGGGTTGCCTTTGCTTAATCTGGCGGTAGCCAGTGGCTTGTTGGCTTTGCACCTGTTTCCGACCCCGGTTTACCCAGTCCCAACTGGTACGCCGGGCATTCTCTATGCCTTTTTTGGGACCAATGGCAACTGGTGGGCCCTGTTGACTTCATTGGTCCTCTTGGCCGTTGATGTTGTGGGCTACTTGCCGTTTGTCAAGTTGGCCTTGCGGCTTAACGACCAGCTGCCAGCAACTGATCAAGGGAGGGAAAACGGATGAAGCTTAAATTCATGGATCCCCAGCAAAAGCGGACCTGGCGTTTTGCCTTGGCGGCCTTACTGGTCATTATTTTGCTGACGATTCCTGCCTATTTTCAGATGCACAGTTCGAACCAACTGCGGGCGCAACGGCAACGGGCTACAATGTCACCAATCATCATGATTCCTGGTTCATCGGCTACCAAGGAACGGTTTAATCGCTTAGTCAACCTGTTGAATCGCGATACCCACCAAAAGCATAGCTTGCTAAAAGTTGAAGTTTACAATAATGGCAAAATCACGTACAGCGGTAAAATCAATAAAGGAGATCGCGAACCCTTTATTGTCGTCGGTTTTCAGAATAATCACGATGGCTACGACAACATCAAGAAGCAAGCCACCATGTTTGATGCCGCCTTTGCCCAGTTAAGTGAAGAATACCAATTCAACAACTTTAAGGCCTTTGGGCACTCCAACGGGGGGCTGATTTGGACTCGCTGGATTGAGACTTATTACGATGATTATAAAGATGACATTAAGCTACGGGTCTTGATGACGGTGGCCTCGCCCTTTAATTTAGCCGAAACTTCGATTAAAAATAAAACCCAGATGTTTACCGACTTTGTCAAGCACCGCACCAAGATTCCGCGCAGCCTGGATGTGATTGCCGTGGTCGGCAACGAAGATTCCTATACTTCTGATGGCTTGGTCCCAGCTGATTCGGTCTTAGCGGGGAAGTATATCTATCAAAAACGCGCTCACAGCTATACTTCCATGACGGTGACTGGCGAGCAAGCGCAACACTCCAACTTGCCGCAGAATAAGCAGATCGTGAAGCTGATTGAACAGTATTTGATGGATTCAACCAAGCAACCCCTCAAGCGGGGCAAACGACCGACCCTCACGAAAGGAAGCGAATAGCAAGGGAGAAGAAAACGGAAAAAGACAGCCCCGGTAGAACGTTTACTTCGTTCTCCGTGGCTGTCTTTTCGTCTAGAGATTTTCGTCCGTATTAAAGTTTAACGCAGAGTAATCGGTCATTTTCACGATTAAATCCAGGCTCAGCTGTTTGTAAGCATTAAGCACATCAATGGCAAAATTGGTACTTTGCCGGGTTAAATAAGCGGCCCGCTTGCTGGGGTCTAACAGGGCTAAGGCTTGGTCAGTTTTTTCCACCATTTCCGTCGCTTTGATCCGCTGTTCCTTTTGCACGTCGCGCAAGAGTGGCAAGAAGTCGTGTAAATGGCTGTCAACTAAGACGCTGGCGTGTTTAAAGATCCAGTAGGCGGCGTTTAATTGGGCCGGTAATTTACCCCGTTTGTAGGCAGCTGGTACTTCAGTGATGTCGGCAAAGAAGGGCACGAAGGTACTTTGGTTGGCAACCCCCATCGCTAGCCAGTGTATGTCGTTACCTTCCGGTCGATTCATTTGCAAGACGTGTGATTCCTGGGTCTTCGCCAAGCTGATCGGCCGGTAGCGGTGCTTTTCTTCTTCCGTTCCCAAAGCGCCAATCGGGTCGTACGGGGTGCCTTGGTAGTGGCTGGCCAGGTAGTCTTGGGCATCAAAAATGGAAAGCTTACGCTCAGGCTTCATGATAAAGGGCAGGGCTTGGCTTTCGGGTGTTTCCAAGGCTGCGGCCTTCGGGCTGAACATTTGGTGACCATACCAGACCCGCGGGGTGGAATAAATGGCATCCGAGCGCGTCTGGGTTCCGAAAATCTGGCGGAAGTTAAAGCCACTGGCGGCGGGATTTAAATGGTGATCAGCCACAAATTCACGAATTTGGGGGTGGTATAAGAAGTTAGCCTGGTTATCAAAATCAATTTCTTCAATTGCCAACTGGTTGCCAACTACAGCATAGGCATCATCGGGAATCCGCTGAGCTACCCAGTAGTGCCCCGCCCCAGATTCAAAGTACCAAGCTTCATCGTCGTCAGCAAATAAGACCCCGTTGGTTTCCCCGGTCCCGTACTTGGCAATCAGGTTGCCCAAGCGCTTAACCCCTTCCTTGGCACTTTTGACAAAGGGGAGCACCACGGTGACCATCGCTTCTTCGTTCAAGCCGTTTTCCACCAGCGGATCAAAGCCTAAGACCCGTTCGTTGGTATAGGCGCTTTCGGTGGCGCTCATGGCCACGTGATACTCATTGATCCCGGCTTCTTCAAACAAACCGTAGCGATCAGTCCATTCGGGCGTGGCGGTGTACTTGAAGCTATCCTTGGGCAAATCAAGAACTAAGCCGGTGTCTTTCGAGGTAAAACGCCTCCCGACACTACCACGGGGATGTACGACAAAGCGTTTCGGCCAGGCGGCTTTGGCATCTTCATTGCGGCCAATCATGATCGTGCCGTCAATCGAAGCGGCTTTACCGATTAGGATACTTGTGCAGGCTGATAATTTTTTGATCATCAGGATTGCCTCCTTGAAAGTGGTTTCGTTTCCTTTTATTGTATAATATTCGCCCGAAAATGTCCGTAAATTTGGACTTTTTGTCAATTTTTCTATCTTTCGTGAATGAAGTGCAAGCGAAAGGGTGGTATTTTGCGCCAATTTGCGCTAACCTAGGTCAGAAAACTTTTAACCTTGCAAACTAAACGATGATGGAGGGAAAACATGACTCAGTTATCGATGTTTATCGTCATGTTAGCCGCCCTAGTAATTCCGATTATGATGGCCCGCTTTAAAATCACCAGCGTGCCCACGGCCGTGGCCGAAATCGTGGTCGGGATTATTCTGGGGCAGTCGGGCCTGAATTTGGTCCACCAAACTGATACCCTGACGTTGCTTTCAGACCTCGGGGTCATCTTATTGATGTTCTTATCCGGGATGGAAATTGATTTTGGCCTCTTTAAGCCCGGCAGCAATGATGAACAAGCAACCGCCTCGCCCGTGCGCTTGGCCTCGGTGGCCTTTGCGGGCGTCTT
This sequence comes from Limosilactobacillus ingluviei DSM 15946, assembly GCF_001435775.1. Lineage (GTDB taxonomy): Bacteria > Bacillota > Bacilli > Lactobacillales > Lactobacillaceae > Limosilactobacillus > Limosilactobacillus ingluviei. Next base: position 10,034 of record NZ_AZFK01000087.1, read on the forward strand.
GGCCATGGCGGCGTTGTTGAGCTATGCCTTGAAGGTGGCCGGCCTATTCAGTGATCCCCTGTTGGCAACGATTCTGTTTTCGACCGTTGCGTTAGGAGTGGTGATCGCGACTCTCAAGGAAAAGGAGATATTAAGCAAACCGATGGGGCAAACGATCCTGCTGACGGCGGTGTTGGGCGAAATCGTCCCGATGTTTGGCTTGACGGTGTATGCTTCGATCAATGGGGGCAACGCTAGCCAGCTCTGGTTGTTGGTGTTGTTGCTGCTGGCGGCCTTGGTGTTGCTGTACCGGTTCAAACAACCCTTTATTTGGTTTAATAAGGTCACCAAAGCGACGACCCAGTTGGATATTCGCTTGGCCTTCTTTTTGATCTTCACTTTGGTCATTATTGCCGAACAGGTGGGGGCCGAAACGATCTTAGGGGGCTTTTTAGCCGGCATGGTGATGAAGCTGTTAGAGCCGCATGAATCCACCGCGGAAAAGCTGACTTCCATCGGCTATGGCTTCTTTATCCCGATCTTCTTTATCATGACCGGGGTAAAACTGAATTTACGAGAATTGTTTGCCAATCCAGCTGCCTTGGTCTTGATCCCGATTTTGATGGCCTGCTTCTTCCTGGCCAAGCTGGTCCCGATTCTGGTGTACCGGCGCCGTTTCTCCACGCGCAATGCAATTGCCGGGGGCTTTTTGACGGCGACGACGATTACCTTGGTGCTGCCGACCTTAGCCGTGGCACGGGGGCTGCACGTCATTTCCAGCAGTCAGTCCGACGCCTTTATCCTGGCGGCCGTTTTGGTCTGTGTCCTTGCGCCAACCCTCTTTAATTCGGTGTACCGGCTGTCCAAAGAGGACCTGCTCAAGCAACGGGTTGTGTTGGTGGGGGCCAATATGTTAACGATTCCGATTGCCCAGCAATTATCCAAGGAGTGGTACGATGTGCATGTGGTTACCACGCAGCAAACCAATTATGAGACCTACGACAGTGAGGTCGACAATTTGACCTTCCTGCCCGAGATCACGACGGCGACGATGCAAGCAGCCGGCTTGCTGGACGTGGACATCTTCGTGGCCAGCTACCTGGATGACCAAGCCAACTTTGACCATGCCCACGTGGCCTTAGAAGCCGGGGTGCCACGGATCATCGCCTTTCAAAATAATCGGGCGGTGGATAACGACCGGGTCGATCATTTAATCGGCGAAGGCGTTGAAATTTTTAATGCCTTTAACGTGCAAACCAGTGTCTTGCGTGCCTTAATTGAGTCGCCATCCGTAATGGGGATGCTGACCGACACGGAGGCTGGGTTGTACGAAGTCCGGGTGGTCAACCACCGCTTTACCGGCCGCCAACTGATGGAATTGCCATTTATCGACAAAATTACCGTCAGTCGAATTCGGCGGCGCAACCATTGGATTACCCCCCACGGGTCGACGATTTTGGAATACAACGACCGGTTGATCTTTACCGGAAAACGTGACGACGTAGCTGAAATTCGGCGCCAGCTGCGGAAGCAAAATTAACGTTGGAATCGGTGGGCCCACCCGGGCTGGCCGATTTTTCCTTTTTTTCGGGGGCAAACCATAATTTTTCGGCGGATGCTTTTCGTTGTAAGCGGAAATATGGTAAAATACGCTTATTAAACAATGGCCATAAGGAGGAAGAAACCATGCCACTGGTACACATTGAATTATTGGAAGGGCGGACACCCGAACAACTCAAGGGCTTAGTTCAAGATGTTACGGCTGCGATCGCCAAGAACGCGAACGTGCCCGAAGAACGAATCCACATTGTGTTAAGTGAAATGAAGCCCGATCACTACGCAGTGGGCGGGACGCTGAAGAGCGAAGGCTAGTCTGCTGGAATCCCTCCCGGTTGGGGAGGGATTTTTTGATGGAAGAAAGGACTGAGGGACGTGAATGAAGAACAATATGTAATGGCCATTGATGAAGGAACCACCAGTGCCCGGGCGATGATTTTTAATCACGCGGGCCAAGTCGTAGCGATTGCGCAGCGGGAGTTTACCCAGTATTTTCCGCAGCCGGGTTGGGTGGAGCACGATGCCTTAGAGATTTGGGATGCGGTCCAAGCCGTGATTGCCGATGTCATGATCAAGGCCCAGATTCAGCCCTACAAGATCGCTTCCATTGGGATTACCAACCAACGCGAAACGACGGTGATTTGGGATAAGCACACCGGTCAGCCGATTCACCGGGCGATTGTTTGGCAATCTAAGCAGACCGCGCCGATTGCCGAAGAGCTGGTGGCAGCGGGCTTGACGGCCGAAATTCACCAAAAGACTGGGTTGGTGATTGATTCATACTTCTCGGCCACCAAAATCAAGTGGCTCTTGGATCATGTCCCTGGCGCGCGGGAAAAAGCAGCCGCGGGGGATTTATTGTTTGGGACGATTGATACCTGGTTATTGTGGAATTTGACCAGTCACCGGGTTCACGCCACGGATGTTTCAAACGCTTCGCGGACGATGCTGTTTAACATTCACACCTTGGATTGGGATCAATCGATTTTAGACCGGTTGGACATTCCGCGGGCCATGTTGCCAGCCGTTAAGCCGTCCTCCTCGATTTTTGGCTACACCAATGACTATCACTTCTTTGGTGTCCAGGTGCCGATTGCTGGGATGGCTGGTGACCAGCAGGCGGCGCTGTTTGGGCAAGCGGCCTTTGAAAAGGGGAGTGTTAAAAATACGTACGGGACCGGGGCCTTTATTATGATGAATACCGGGACTGAACCCGTTTTGTCGCAAAATGGTTTGCTGACGACGGTGGCCTATGGCCTCGATGGTCAGGTCAACTATGCCTTGGAAGGCAGCATTTTTGTGGCTGGCTCGGCAATTCAATGGCTGCGCGATGGCTTGCAGTTCTTTAAGTCGGCCAGTGAATCGGAGGCAATGGCCGTTGCCGCGGAAACAACCGGCGGGGTATATGTCGTGCCGGCCTTTACCGGTTTAGGGGCCCCGTATTGGGATCAAGAAGTGCGCGGGGCGATGTTTGGGCTTACGCGCGGCAGCGACCGGGGCAACATTATCCGGGCGACGTTGCAGGCGATTGCTTACCAGACCCGGGATGTGGTGGACACAATGGTCAAGGACACGCAATTGCCGTTAGCCCAGCTGGCCGTTGATGGGGGCGCCAGTCGCAATAATTACCTGATGCAATTCCAGGCGGACTTATTGCAAACGCCCGTGGTCCGGGCGGCAATTGAAGAAACCACCGCCTTAGGGGCGGCCTACTTGGCCGGCTTAGCCGTGGATTTTTGGTCCAGCCCGGCTGAATTAGCGCAGTTAAGCAAACTGGGGCAGCATTATGCACCAACGATGGCCCCGGCCCACGCCGAGCAATTGTACGCGGGCTGGCAGCGGGCGATTCAAGCGGCCCAGTTGTTTAGTCACGATTGAAAAAAGGGGGGGACAAACATGGAAGAAAAACGCGTCTTTCACGTTAATGGTTACCTAGGACTTTTGGTTGCCTTGCTGCTTTTGGTTGGGGGTGGCTGGGGGATTTACCAGGGCCACTATTTCTTGGGGGCCTTGTTGATCCTCATTGCCTTGTTGGCAGGGTCGTCGCTGACGATTGTCCAACCGAATACAGCCAAAGTGCTAACCTTTTTCGGTAGCTACGTGGGGACGATTCGCGATGCCGGCCTCTTTTTAACGATTCCCTTAACCAATAAAGAACCGGTTTCGTTACGGGTCCGTAATTTTAACAGCCAGGTCCTCAAGGTCAATGATTTAAAGGGGAATCCGATTGAAATTGCGGCCGTGATCGTCTTTAAAGTGGTGGATACCGCCCAAGCTTTGTACGCAGTTGATGATTACGAAGCCTTTGTCGAAATTCAGGCCGAATCAGCAATTCGCCATGTGGCTAGTGAATATCCTTATGACACCTTTGAAGATGAAGCGGCATTAACCTTACGGGGTAATCCCAATGAAGTCTCAGCCAAATTGACCGCGGAGTTACAAGCCCGGTTGGCAGTGGCCGGGGTAAAAGTCATTGAGACCCGGCTGACGCATTTGGCGTACGCGACCGAGATTGCTTCGGCCATGTTGCAAAAGCAGCAGTCGGCCGCCATCTTAGCGGCGCGTCAGACGATTGTGGCCGGAGCCGTGTCAATTGTTGAGGACGCTTTGCAACAGTTAACCAGGGAAACGGACTTGCAGTTGAGCCCGGAACAACGCTTAACCATCATTAACAACTTATTAGTAGCAATTGTTAGTGAGCGGGGCAGTCAGCCAGTGATCGAAACGGGTCAGCGGTAATAACAAGCATAAACTGAGCGTTATCCACGCGGGTAACGTTCTTTTTTTTAGGGACTAAGTATAAAACAAATATTTACTTTAACTAGACCTAAAATAAAAAAGCAACCACTAATTATCAGCAGTCACTTCAGTTGGCACTCCGATGCCGTTTCCACCCCAAAACTTGGCGTAGCGCCACTAACCCAACGATCAAAATTCCGATTACGCCAAGGCGTTTTAAATCGCCGTGCATAATTGCATCGCCCCCAAAAGCATACAAGACGGAGGTGGGGAGCATACCAATTGCGACCATCAACAAAAACTGTAGCCGCGACACCTTTAATTGGCCACAAGCATAATTGACTAACACACTGGGCACGATGGGAATCATATAGCCTAAGGTCAACCCAACTAACGGGTGCTTATGTTGCATTAGGTTGGTTAAGATGCGGTTTTGCTGGAAGTGCTTAGAGAAACTGAGGTGCTTAATCAGCCCAAAACAAGCCACATTGCCACCGACATTACCTAACCAATTAACTGCCAAGCCAATTGCTGGTCCGTAGCAAAGTCCCACTAAAATACAAACTAAGGAATTGGAAGCCCCGGGAACCGCGTTCAATAAACCAATTAACAGCAAAAAGAAGATCAAATCTTGGGCACCATGGGCCCGTACCAACTTGATCAACTCTGGTCGGTCTGCGGCATGATAGTGCAATAACAAGTGTACTTCCGGGCCAAAATCATGCAGTAAAGCCACCACAAACAAAAAACTCAGGCCAAGCCCCAGCCCCATTAACAATCGTTTATCTAATTTGGTTGGATGCATTAATCTAACTCCTTTCGGCCGACAAGGCCATTAATGTGCGCCGCAAGCGCGGGTCGTGGGCATAAACATAGGTACCCATCACGCCGCGTTTTAAGATCACGTTGAGTGCATTACGCACCATGGTTAACTTTAACTGTTTGATTTCGCGCGGATTGGTTAAGTCTGCCCGCCGTTTAAACGCTTCAACGTCAGTATATTTACTGAGGTCAACGGCCAGCTGGCCCGTTTGGGGATCCTGATAAAAAATGGGCCCGATGATAATCCCGGCGTAATTAAGGTCGAAGCCTTGACAGGTATAGATGGACCCAACCTCATCAATGCTGGCTGGTAATTCTGCCCACGGCGTGCTGGTAAAATTATATTGATCCCAAGGCAGGCGAAATGCTCCTTCTTCGATATAGTGTTTGCCGCCATCCAGCGTTGAAGGGTACCCGGAGGTTGCTAACATTCGCGCTAGGCCGACCCGTTGGTTTTGTTTAACAATCAATTGCCGCATCGCTTCGGCGTCATCAAAAATGCGAAAGTCGTACGTCGTCTGGTTTAGCGGGGGCAGCGGCTGAATTTTGCCGTCAGTAAATTGATTGATCCAGTCTACCAAGGAAGCTGGGGCCTGCATACGCAGCTGTTGTTGCAACCGTAAGGTCAAGTGGGGATATGGGGCCAGCAATTTTTGTAGGCGCCGGGGAGTCCAGAGGCTCTTCATGCGTAGGACCTGACGGAAATCGATTACCAGCACTACCACTTGACTGCGCTTGATCAATTCCAACAATTGATTCTCATGATAGAAGTTATTATAGTGATCCGGCTTTGACAGTAAAAGGTGGGCTTCATCAATTAAAACCACATCTAATTGCTGATCGTGCTTTTCGAGCTGGTTAATCATGGTGGTCGGGCGCTGAAAATCTTTTTTCAAAAGGTGTGGTTGTGTCCCAGCCAATTGACGGTAGACCTTTAAGACCTCGGGGTGATTTACTAAAAAGCGGTTTTGGGTTTGGTAAACCGCACTGGCCGGTTGGGTACGGGCGGCCACCTGCAAGTCATTAAAGAGGTGCGTCAAAACAACGCTTTTGCCGGTCCCGGCTTCCCCTTCAATGACTAAGACCGCCGGGGTTTGCCCCGTGGTTAGATGCTGTTGGATGAATGCTTGGGCCTGCTTAATCAGTTGGGCTTGCTCCGGCGTTAGCGGCAGTGTTGGGGATAGCTTCTCAGTTGCGGTCTTAAATAATACCATTAGACGTCCTTCTTTCGATCAATTTATAGTCAGTGTAGCACACGTGGAAAATGATTTCGCATTCATCCGTAAATTGCTGTAAAATGATTTTAATGAAGTTTCGTTTGAGAATTGACTGCCCAGTCTTTAATTTGCTGGGGAGGGAAATAAAGGAGACGACGATATGAATCTGCACCCGGATTATTTATTAAATGACATCAATGAACCGCAAGATTTAAAGCAGCTAAACTTAACGCAGCTGCAACAACTGGCCACGGAAATGCGCCAATTGGTCTTGGAGCGGGACAGTGCAATTGGTGGTCACGTAGGGCCAAATCTGGGCATTATGGAAGTCACCCTGGCTTTTCACTACGTGTTTGATTCCCCCCACGATAAAGTAATTTGGGATGTCTCCCATCAATCTTACCCCCACAAGATGTTGACGGGGCGGAAATTGGGCTTCTTAGATCCTGACCATTACGGTGATGTGACCGGCTTTACCGCACCAGAAGAAAGCGACCATGACTTCTTTGAAATTGGTCACACTTCGACGTCAGTGGCGTTAGCCGTCGGAATGGCCCAAGCCCGGGATATGAGGGGCAAACAGGAAAATCTGGTGGCCGTGATTGGCGACGGTTCCTTAAGTGGGGGCCTGGCCTTTGAAGGCCTTAATAACGCCGCTAAACTCCATTCCAACTTGATTATCGTTGTCAATGACAACCAGAATTCCATTGCCCCCAACCAAGGGGGCCTGTACGAAGGGTTGGCTGAGTTACGGAAAACAGCCGGGCAAAGTGCCAACAACTTATTCAAATTTATGGGGCTGGATTACCGCTACGTGGCTGACGGAAATGACTTGGCCACCATGATTGAAACTTTCCGGGCCGTTAAAGACATTGACCACCCGATTGTCTTGCACGTGGTCACCCAAAAAGGGGCTGGCTATGCCCCCGCTGAAGCAGCACCCGAACGTTATCACTGGCGCGCCCCGTTTGATCTGACCAGTGGGGAAGATCGGCAAGCCGCACCGCAAGAATCCTATTCGGCAGCGATTATTGACGAATTACTCCAGCAAGTCGAAGCTGGGGTCCCAATTGCGGCCATTACGGCGGGGATCCCGGGCGCCTTTGACCTTCACCGGTTTGAAAAGCAATACCCAGCCCATTATTTTGACGTCGGCATTGCCGAGCAAATGTCGGTGACCTCAGCGGTGGCAATGGCTCAAGCCGGGATTCGGCCAGTTGTGTTTGAAAGCAGTACCTTCTTGCAACGGGCGTACGACCAATTAGTGCACGACATGGCTTTAAACAGTGTCCCCGTGGTTATGATTGTGCGGGGAGGAACGATTAGTGCCGGTTCTGCAACGCACCAAGGCAGCTTTGACATTTCTTACCTTAGCAGCCTGCCAAACATTGAGTACTTGGCCCCGACCAGCGTAGAAGAAATGCTTTCGATGTTGCGGTGGGCAATTTCACAAACTGAAGTTCCCGTTGTCATCCGCCAACCGGAAAAAGCGGTCTTACACCGTCCGGCGACGCAAACTGATTACAGCAACATTGATTACGAAATTGCCCACCAGGGCAGCGAAGTCGCGGTCATGGCCGTGGGTGATTTCTGGACGCTGGGTGAAGAAGTTGTGGCACAATTAAAGCGCAAGTTAAACATTGATGCCAGTCTGATCAATCCAAAATCATTAACCAATATTGACCGTGAAGACCTGCATTATTTGCAAGAACAACACGACTTAGTGGTCACCTTGGAGGATGGCAACTTAAGCGGTGGCTTTGGCGAAATGATTGCCCGCTACTTCGGGGCTACCAACATTAAAACCCTTAACTTTGGCGCGCCGCGTGAATTTGCGGATAATGTGCCTGCCGAAGTCTTGGCCGAATGGTACCACTTGACGCCGGAACAAATTGTTGATGATATCGAGCGGGTGTTACATTCAATGTAACGGAATTCTGAGAAAGTTATCATTTTTACTTGTCAAGAGTTCTTTCTAATGGTATCCTAATAATCGTAAATTACCACCAAAGGAGGAAGTAGCCATGTCAAGTCACGTCAGTTTATTTGTTGCGAGCCAAACTACTTCCACCTCAACCACAACAACACTTGTGGGTTGAGGGATTTTGCGGTGGATTAAATAGCGTTAATCAAACCAAGCCAGATCTTTCAGCCGATTGTTTTCAAAGAGGTGGAAGATCTGGCTTTTTAGCGTCAAGAGAAGAAACGAGGGGATTTTGATGGATAAGCAAGGAAAACAGCTTAAGCGTTCCATGACGCCTGGGCAAATGGAAATGATTGCGATCGGGGGGACGATTGGGTCCGGGTTGTTCATGGGGGCCACGTCCACGATCAAATGGGCCGGTCCATCGGTATTGTTGGCCTACGCCTTTGTCGGCATGGTCTTATACGGTGTGATGCGGGCCTTAGGGGAGCTGGTTTACCTGAAGCCGGGGACGGGTTCGTTTGCTGATTACGGGGCTGAGTATATTCACCCGGTGGCAGGTTACGTGGTCAAGTGGAGCAATATTTTCCAATTCATTATTGTGGGGATTTCTGACATTATCGCAATGAGTCAGTACCTTAATTATTGGTGGCCGAATTTACCGGATTGGATCTCCGGAATTGTGATGATTGTCATTTTGACCTTGGCCAACCTTGCCTCAGCTAAAGCGTACGGCCGCTTGGAATTCTGGTTTGCCATGATCAAAGTGGTCACGATCATCTTCATGATCATTGTTGGTTTGTTAGTGATCACCGTCGGCTTGGGTAACCATTGGCACCCCGTTGGCATTAGTAATCTTTGGACGCATGGGGGCTTCTTCCCGAATGGCTTAAAGGGCTTTGTCTTTGCCATGGCCGTGATTGCGGGTTCGTATCAAGGGGTTGAACTGCTGGGGATTACGGCCGGCGAATCAGCTTCACCCCGCCATGCCATTGTTAAATCGGTTAAGTCCGTGCTGTGGCGGATTTTGATCTTCTACATTGGCGCGATCTTTGTAATTGTTTCGATCTACCCATGGAATCAATTAACGGCCGTTGGCTCACCATTCGTAGAAACCTTTACGAAGGTTGGGATTACGGGGGCCGCTGGGATCATTAACTTCGTCGTATTGACGGCCGCGTTATCCGGGGCAAACTCGGGGATTTACTCCGCCAGCCGGATGCTGTTTAAGCTCTCCGTCGACAAAGAAGTGCCGGCCTTCTTCAGCAAGTTGTCGAAACGGGTGGTGCCAAACATCGCGATCTTAACGATTTCGTTCTGGATCTTCGTGGGTTTTGTAGTCAACTTTGTCTTAACTTCAATTAACTCGGCTTCTTCCAACCTGTTCGTAATTGTTTACTCATCCAGTGTCTTGCCTGGGATGGTGCCGTGGTTTGTAATCTTATTGGCAGAATTAAAATACCGCCAGCAAAACCCGCAGGATTTAGTCGACCATCCCTTCAAAGTTCCGCTGTTCCCGTACTACAATTACTTTGCCTTGTTGGCCTTAACCGTGATTGTGCTCTTTATGTTTATCAATCCGGATACCCGCGTTTCCGTTTCGGTCGGGGTAATCTTCTTAGCCGTGATTATCGCCTTGTTCTTCGCACGCCATAATCACAAGGCCCAAGCTTAATATTTTTTAAAGTGTCGTTCCCCAGTGGAAGGCACTTTTTTCTTTTGCGAATGAACGTTCCAAAGGCCCCTAGCTATGATAAAATGTTAATAAGAAAGGCAAAAGGAGAAAGCACATGAAACGAAAATTCCGCAAATTTTGGCATTGGCTCGTGGTCTTCGCAATTTTGTTCGCGGTGGCGGCCGCGTTTGAACAGCCAACAGATCACGCGGCAACCAGCAACCAGTCGACAACCCAGGCTAGTTCGAATAAACTAACCGCGCTGATCAATAATTTTTCGACGGGCTGGCACCAACGTTCGAGTCAAACCACCAGCAATTCGATGACGCCGCCGAACCAAACCTTGGCTAGTTCTGTCTTAACGCCAACCGTCCGGCAGCAAGTGGGCGGTGAATTAACTTGGAACGGCCATGGGGCGTTTATTGTCAATAATAACCAAACCAAACTGAAGGCTAACATTACCAGTGCACCCTACGCCGTGAATCGCTTAGACCAACTTGGTCGTGCTTGGCAGGGAGACGCGTGGCTTAACAAAACCACGCGGCAGTACCGGAACCGCAGTGAGACTGGCAATGGCGCTACCGATTGGAAGCCCGCTGGCTTCTTACAGGCGACCCATTTAACCAATGGGCCCAGCCATGCTTATGATCGGGGCCACCTCTTGGGGTATGCCTTGGTCGGGGGGCTCCGCGGTTTCGATGCCTCGGAGGCCAATCCAAAAAATATTGCGACCCAAACGGCGTGGGCCAATGAAGCCCGCAGTCAAACGGCCACGGGGCAAAACTACTACGAAGGATTGGTTCGCCAAGCGCTGGACCGGGGCAAACAAGTCCGTTACCGGGTAACGAATATCTATGATGGCAATAATAAAGTACCCGCGGGCGCGCATTTAGAAGCCAAAAGTAAGGACGGCAGCCTGCAATTTAATGTTTTCGTCCCGAACGTGCAACGCAACATTCGCATCAATTACGCAACTGGGGCAGTCAGTTTAGCAAACCAGTCGGATTAATCTTTTACGGGCGTGACTTTTTGGTCACGCTTTTTTCTTTTACCTCCGCCATCAGCGGCGAAACGTTGAGCCCCGCCGGTAAATGTAGTAAAGTTAAAGTAATAGCTTACGTAAAAAATCATGATTGGAGCGGCGTTGTGATGGCAACCGAAATTGAAACTTCATCCGCAAACAAACGGATTCACGTGGTACATAACCACCAAAATCAAACAATGAGTATTTCCGAAATCTTTGATGCGCAGACTTACCCGCAACTAACGGCTGTGACGGGGCAGTTGAGTGCGGCGTTTTTAAATCGCTATTTAAATGAGTTTGTGCAGCTGGAAATTGCCTTAGGGTCACCTTCATCGCCGCATCACTATACTTCAATGGAAACCATTACCAAGGATGCCTTGGCTACGGCAATGCTTGCGGTGGCCAATAAAGAGGCGACCCGCCTGTTTTTACAACTGTCCAGTCAATTACAGGTGATGGCCTTGGCGGGAGTATTAAAAGTGGAAATGGCGCCCGCCCAAGCGGTGCACTCCCGTTTTTACCTCCTGGCCAATCCGCAAACCGGCCAAACCCGGGTGGTCTTAGGATCGATTGATTTAACGGAGCCGTCTTTTGACCCCAATTACAACCGGTTTGAAGAAATTCTGGTGTTTGACAACGATCCCCTGTATGACAACTTATTGCAACACTTTAAGTTGGACTTGCGCCCAGTTCTGGTTTCTTATTTCTCCAATCACCTCCTGACCATGGCCGAAAATCAGCTGAAGGAACGCAAGCAGGCAGATCCGGAGGCTAAACAGGATAGTGTGATCATTTTGGCCAATGAGGCGACTGATCAGCTGGTTGAAAAAGAAATGACCGATTTATTGGTCACTGATTTACAACACCAATTGGACCGGCAATTACTACGAGCCGATACCACCCTGGGTATGCGGAACGTCACCTTAAATCGGTCGCGAGACCAAGAACAGGCCGAGCAAGCCATTAAGCAACGCGATATCGTTTTGAAACTGCAAAAGCAAGCCGTCTCACCCCGGGCAGCGCGGCCTAAAATCAAAGAGCGTGCCCAAATCGCCAAGCAGATCCAAGATGAAATGAAAGCAGCCGTATCGCCCCAAGATTTAGCCGTCGAAAAGAAGTACACTACTTTCTTGTATGATCGTCCCTTGGAACGCAACATTACCCATAACCATACGGGATTATATACCCCCAATGATACGGGTAGTTATCCGATTCCGTTTGGCCAGTTGGCAACGATTGCTCAAATCAAGCACAGCCTGCAGCAAATCGAAGCCGTAATGGAAGGCTACGCTCAATTTGTGGTTGACTATACGCCGGAATACGGTAAACGCTTCTATGAAGCAATCCTGTATGCGTTTACGGCGCCATTTTTGTGGGAGATTCGGGAAAAGGCCAGTTTGAACCCTGAGGATGGTAATGACATCCCCAATTTCCTGATTCTGGGGGCCAGTGCTGGCTCCGGCAAGTCAACGTTACTCCGGATCATTAATCAATTAACCTGGGGGACCGATAAGTCGATGATCGACTTTGGGACCATTTACCCAATGAACGCTAACCAACGCAAGGCCAAAACCGTCCAGGCCTTGGAAAGTTACATGAAACAGGGCAGTACCTATCCGGTGCTAATCGATGAAATTGAACCCTACTTCTTCCAACAACACCAGTACAGTCGGCGGCTGATCGTGGACACGATGAATCAATTGGTAAACAGTCCTAAACCCGTGGCGCCCCTGATTGGGACTACCAACTACAATTCGGGCTTTACTATGCAACGGGAAACGGCCCGGCGGACCTACTATTTGCAATTGGATAAGGTCATTGACGGGGAAAAGAAAGCGGCGGCCGCTAAATACATTTTTGGGGTCCGTCAAGATCTGGATAACGTTTTGTTTAAAGACTTCGTGGTCCGGATGGCCAGCCTACTAGAAGATGATGGGACGCCATGGCGAATGTTTGATGCCAAAACTGGACAACTAGACTTCCTAGCAATGACGCGAAAGCTGTTCCGAGATTACTATAAGTTAGCGGATTTGCCGCTACCGGCTTACTTTGCGGACGGCTTGTGCGATGACTTTGGCGAAAACACCCGCGCCAAATGGGCCAAACTGTACTTGGCCAAGGAAGAAGAATTCCGCTTCCGGGCCGAAAAGAATAGTTTGATTTTTGATATTACCAAGTTAAACAGCTTTAACGGCTTTAGCAACGATGCCGTTGAAGAATACCGAAATGCCTTGCCGGTCGAGCTTTGTGTTGATGGCATCAACGGAAAAACTGGCAAATTTGTTGAAATTAAGGCCCCGGCGTTTTATAAGTGGATTGGGATTGATGATCCACACCTTAAGCCGGCGGCAGAACCCACCCCAGCGACACCAGCAACCCCGGCGCCAACCGAAAAGAAAAAGAAAAAAGGCTTTTGGGCGCGCTTATTTGGTTAGTCACCCCAGCCGCTCGTTAAGGAAGCGAGATTATGCAACGACAATGGTTAAAAATGGCTCGGCGGGTCGGGATCAGTATCTTAGTGATCGCTTTGGCAGTGCAAGCTTATTTGTTGCGGGGCAGCCGGTTTACAAACGTCACCACGTTTGCCCCCACAGTCCAAACCACAAAGGTGCCAACCTTGCTGATTCCCGGGTGGGGTGGCAATACTTGGACTTACCAACGCTTCATCGATTACGCTGCGCGCCACCATTACGCGCAACACACCATGACGATCTGGGTCGCTCCCAGTGGTAAAGTAACGGTGAAGGGGCACGTCCAAGGGGTTAAAAATCCGCTCATCCAATTATTGTATACGTGGAATTATACTCCCACTTACCAAGGGCAAGTTAAACAACTGACCCGGGTCTTGTTGCTGTTGGCGCGTGATTATCAGGTTCATGATCTAAACGTGGTGGCCCACTCGTATGGCGGTACTGAGTGGTTGCATGCGTACATTGCCAATCCCCAGCTGCAACGCCAGCTTAATTTTCACCAGGTCATCTTGCTGGGCGTGCCCACTGATGAAAGCTTTGGGGCAAAAACGAAGTACACCCAAACGCTTTTTAAACGGTCGGTGGATCCAGAATTTTTAAAGTTAACCCACCAGATTCAAACCGCCCATTTAGGGAGTGATGATTACCTTTATAATTGGATGGGGCAAACCCAACCTGGCACGGACGGCGAGGTCCCAATTGTGCAATCAGAGATGTTGCGTTCCTTGATTAAAAACAAGCACGTTCATTACCACCAACGCATTTTTCCAGCGACTAATCATATTCAGTTACACCAAAAGCCCACGATTTTGCGGCAAATTTGCCAAGTCCTGTGGGGGAAAGGAAACAGTTAAAAATGATCCAAGCATCAGTCCACAAAGAACCTGGCCAAGTAACCGGAATCATCTGGCGGGGCCCGACCGATTTGCAAACATACGCCGCGCTGAAAAGCTATGCGGCCGCAACTGACCAATCGGTGGCCGCTGCGGCTAAACAGTTGATTCAGTTGAGCCTAGCAAACCAATTGAACAAATAAACCGCTGGGGGCGAAAAAATCCCCGGCGGTTTATTTTTACTAACAGATTTTTAGGGGAATTCTCCCGTTGATAGGGAAAGTGTGATAGAGTTAGTAAGTTGAGATAAAGGAAGGGGGGATGGTGAATGCTCAGGATCTGTCAGAGCTATCAAAATGCATTTACCCTCACAAAACCAACTGGGAATCATCCCACTCAGGCAGCGTTAAATTGGTATGTCAAACCGGCGCGCCTCGGGGAAATTGAAATGTTGTTGTTCATTAATGAACGTTCGTTGATGCCCATTTTAATTCCCGGGCCAACCTACTTACGGGTGGCGCCGCCGGTGGTGTTTGCCCACGTCTTGCAAATGGTTTTGGGTGGTTTTCAATTCGCCACCACCAAGATTCGTCATTACACCAATGAAGTGGTCGCAACTATTCAAGAGGCACCTGAAATTACTGACGATTTTCGTCTTGAACGCATTACGCGGGAGTATCAAGCGATGATTGCCGATTTTGACGGCGGCCTATTGGATGAAGACGAACAAGAAAACTTGATTGAAAATCTAAGCCAATGCTCGGTCGAACTGGCCCAGCAAGTAACGACGCCCACCCAGGGCAATCCTTTAATGGACCTTTCAGATGCGGTAATGACGGAATTTCTCTTGCCGGCCAGCCTGAAAGAAGATTCAACGGCTTTGCGGCAAGCGTACGCACGCTATGATCAGTACCGCTTGTTAACGGCTGGTGAGCCTGCCTTTGCCAAGATCGTTGCTCAGTTAAGAAGTGATAATGAGCTCATGTTGAAGGCCTTTCAAGCCTATTTAGAAACTCAAGTCGGCTTGGATTCCGATCCGGCATACGCTTTAGTCGGGGTTATTAATAACTACGTCAATGATTATTTGTTGGCGATCCATCCTTTAACGCCAGTCAGCGATTTAACCATGCCGGCTGATTTCTTGCTTAACGGACCGTATGCCAATGATGAGCAAGAAGTTAAGCTCGCCTTAGAAGCCGTCAAACAGTTTGGCCGCTTTGCCAGCGTGGTCTTGTGGCACAACGAAAAGGCGGATATGCGCTTGTTTAGCGAAGCCTTAATCAAAGCGGAACGCCAATTGGCAGTCGAAAGCGGTGACAGCGACTTTGCTTTGACCAGCAGTCAACGCCAAATCCAAGATTTATTAGCGTTTATGTTAAAAAATCACACGGATGTTTTGGCTGGGGCGTTGACTAACCTCACCGCGGCCCAGCGCGCCCAATTGGCCCAGTTGTTGCAAGCGGTGGACCAGGCGCCTGAAACACCACTTTAGTGGGGACCAAGGGGAAAAATTGTTATACTAAAATTGATTTGAACAATGTTTGCAAAGGAGAGTGATACGATTGGCGATTCTTAAGTTTGAAGGGGTTAAAAAGCAGTTCGGGGACAACGTGATCTTAAAAGATATCAATTTTGAAATTGAGGAAGGCAAGTTTTATACCATTCTAGGCCCTTCCGGGTCGGGAAAAACCACCATTTTACGATTGATTGCGGGCTTTGATTACCCCAATGGCGGGTCAATCTATTTCGCTGGCAAACAAATCAATCAACTACCGGCCAACCAGCGCCAAGTCAATACGGTCTTTCAGGATTACGCACTGTTCCCCAATTTAAACGTGTTTGAAAACATCGCCTTTGGCTTACGGCTCAAGCGCATGAAGAAAAAAGAAATTCAACTCCGGGTCCAAGAAGCCTTAGCATTGGTCCACCTTGCTGGCTATGCCCACCGTGAATTGGACGAATTATCGGGGGGGCAAAAGCAACGGGTGGCGATTGCCCGGGCGATCGTCAACCGACCGAAAGTCTTGCTGCTAGACGAAGCTCTTTCGGCCTTGGACCACAAGCTCCGTAAAGAAATGCAAAGCGAATTGCGCCAGCTGCAACGGCAATTGGGGATTACCTTTATTTTCGTGACCCACGATCAAGAAGAAGCCTTGGCCATGAGTGATCAAATCATGATCATCAATGAGGGCCTGATTGAACAATCGGGGAGTCCGGTTGATATCTATGATGAGCCGCTTAATCACTTTGTAGCTGACTTTATTGGTGAGTCTAATATCATCCCCGCAACCATGGTGCGCGACTTTGCGGTGGCTATCAACGGCAAAGAATTTATTTGTGTGGACGCGGGAATTACCCCCGGCGAGCAAGTTGAAGTGGTTTTACGTCCGGAGGATTTGGATATCACGACCGTTGAAAAGGGCAAGTTAACCGCCACGGTTGATTCCCAACTCTTCCGCGGGGTTGATTATCAAATTATGGTCCATGATACGGATGGGCACGAATGGAAAATCAATTCGATTCACAAAACGACCGTCGGCAAACAAATTGGGATTACCTTTGATCCTGAAGACATCCACGTGATGCGGAAGAATGAAACCCAAGCCGAGTTTGACGCGCGGTTGGAATCTTACCAGGGGGTGGAAGCATGAGTGAAAAAAAACACCTCTTTTTTGCTTTGCCATACTACCTTTGGCTGGCCCTCTTTGTGATTGCTCCCCTGGTCTTGATCTTTTATCAATCCTTTTTAAATCTCCACGGGCAATTTACGGTCCAAAACTACCTGGATTTTGCCCAATCCAGCGTTTACTTAAAAATGACCTTCAACTCGGTTTGGTACGCGTTTTTAATTACCGGGCTGACCTTAATCATTGCCTATCCGGTCGCCTATATCATCGCTCAGTTTAAGAGTCGCGACTTTTGGTTGGCGTTGGTAATTTTGCCTACCTGGATTAACCTCCTATTGAAAACCTACGCTTTTATTGGCATTTTAGGTGAAAAGGGGTCGATCAACACTTTTTTGCGGTTCATTGGTTTAGGCAGCCATCAATTGTTGTTTACGGACGCCAGTTTTATTTTGGTGGCCGCTTACATTGAACTGCCCTTTATGATCCTGCCCATCTATAACGCCATTGTGGCAATTAAGCCGTCGCTGATTAATGCCAGTTTGGATTTAGGCGCCAGTCGCTTCCAGACTTTCCGACGGGTGATTTGGCCGCTGACTAAAAACGGGGTGGCTGCCGGCATCCAAGCCGTCTTTATTCCTTCTCTGTCCCTCTTTATGATTACGCGCTTAATTGGTGGAAACCGGGTCATTACCCTGGGGACGGCCATTGAAGAGCACTTTTTAACCACCCAAAATTGGGGGATGGGGTCGACGATCGGGGTGGTCTTAGTGGTGGCCATGCTAATTGTCATGCTCTTAACCGATGATTCTAAGAAGGGAGGGCGGGCAAAGTGAAAAAGACGTCAACCTTGAGCAAGTTGTACTTGACCGTAATCTTGCTGGTCATGTATTTGCCAATTTTTTACTTGATTTACTACTCCTTCAGCTCGGGGGATACGATGGATGGGTTCCGCCATTTCTCTTGGACCCACTATCAGGCCCTCTTTGCTGATACGCGGATGATCAGTATTGTTTTAAACACCATCATTATTGCCTTATTGGCCGCCACCTTGGCGACGGCGATCGGCACTAGTGGCGCCTTATTGATTGAACGCATTAAACGGCGCACTTTGCGGCAAAATGTCTTGGTTCTAAACAACATTTTGATGGTGTCACCCGATGTTATTATCGGGGCGAGTTTCTTAATTTTCTTCACCTTCCTGGGGATTAAACTGGGCTTTTGGTCGGTGTTGTTATCCCACATTGCCTTTTGTATTCCCATCGTGGTTTTGATGGTGTTGCCCAAGGTTAAAGAATTACCCCAATCCTTGACGGACGCGGCCTATGACCTGGGCGCCACCCGTTGGCAGGCCTTTTCTCAAGTGACGATCCCCGGCATTATGGATGGGATTAAGGCCGGTTTTTTCATGGCGTTGACCTATTCGCTGGATGATTTTGCAGTTACCTTTTTTGTTACCGGGAACGGCTTTTCCACCTTGTCCGTGGAAATCTATTCCCGCGCGCGGCAGGGGATTGATTTGGAAATCAACGCCTTATCAACAGTGATGTTTTTGGTTTCATTGTTATTGGTTTATGTTTATTATCGTTTTTCCGTTAAGCCAAGTTCAAAAGGGGGCGTCGTCAAATGAAAAAATTAGTCGCGGCGTTAGTGACCCTAGGCTTGGTCATTGCGGGCCTGTTGGTTTGGAATCACCAATTAATGGCCAAACAAAGTGCCGGGGCGACCGGCAGCAAAACCCTGGTAATTTATAACTGGGGGGACTATATTGATCCCAACTTAATTAAAAAATTTGAGAAGCAGACCGGCTACAAGGTGGATTATGAAACGTTTGATTCCAATGAAGCCATGCTAACAAAAATCCAGCAGGGGGGCACCCGGTATGACTTAGTGGTGCCTAGTGAATACACGGTCCAACGGATGCAAAAAGAGCATTTACTGCGAAAATTGGACCACCGCCAACTGCCGAATTTGAAGTACTTGGCGCCCCGCTTTTTAAACCAAAGTTTTGATCCTGGCAACCAATACTCGGTGCCGTATTTCTGGGGGACATTAGGCATTGTCTATAACGATAAATTGGTTGCGCACCCCCTAAAGCACTGGGAGCAACTTTGGGATCCACAATACCGCAATCAAGTCATGGTTTATGACAGTGCCCGGGATATGATGGCGATTGCCTTGATCACCCAGGGCCACTCCGTCAACACCACCAATTATGGGGAACTCCAAGCCGCGGAACGCAAACTGCAAGGATTAAGCCAAAATACCCGGGCCGTGGTGGCCGATGAAATGAAGATGTATCTCAAGCAAGACGAAGCAGCGATTGGGATTGCTTACTCGGGGGATGCCGCTGAAATGATGGACGTCAATCCTCATTTGCACTATGTCGTGCCGACCGAAGGTTCCAATATTTGGTTTGACAATTTTGTCATCCCCAAATCAGCGAAGAATCTAAAAGGGGCGTACGCCTTCATGAACTTTATGCTGGAACCAAAGAATGCGGCCCAGAATGCAGACTACGTTGGCTATGCGACCCCCAACCAAGCGGCGCGCAAGTACTTGCCAAAGGCCGTCACGCACAACCAAGCTTTCTATCCAGATGCGCAAACGATGAAACATCTGGAAGTTTACCGGGACTTGCCGAAGAAAGTAAATCAAGAGTACAACGACCTGTTTTTAGAATTTAAGATGTTTGTAAAGTAGCATTGGCCCCTGCAGCTTCGGTTGTGGGGGTTCACTAGTTAAAGGAGTTAAGTATGGACAGTAAAACTTACAAGTACCCAGATACCAAAGCTTTTGAATTCGTCACTACAGCCTTAGCCAAGCGGGGGGTTGACCTCCACGAATTAGCCAACGACGCCTATGAACTGCAAAAAGAATTTTTGCCGGACCTGACCGTAGCGGATTGTTATGAAGAACTGCTGACCGTTTTGCACAAGCGGGAATTGTTAAACAACGCGATGGTGGCGTTAGAATTAGACCGGTTGACGGAAGCCGGTTTAATTCAAGAACCGTTGCAATCCATTATTACCCACGATCTCGGTGTTTTTGGCGTGGATGAAGCCCTGGCCTTGCAAATTGCAAATATTTACGGCACGATTGGCGCTACAAATTTTGGTTATGTTGACCGGGTCAAATCCGGCATTATCAAGAAATATGATACCGATGCCAACCACGTCAATACTTTTATCGATGACCTATTAGGTGCGATTATCGCTGCTGTGTGCGGTAAAATTGCCCACCGGTACGCTTAAAATTCATCCTTCTTATTTGTAAGTAAAGCGGGAATCAGTTACAATAAGAGCTAACCAAAAGGAGGTGCCGCGGGTGGCTTACCCACCATTACGAATTGGGATTTTAAACTTAATGCACGATCGCGCGGCTACGCGATCCCGGTTTGAGTATGTCTTACAGCAGGCCAACATTGCTGTGCAAACCGAATTTTTCTACCCGGTTTCGCACTACCGTCAGCGCGCCGTGCCGGTTAGTGTGCAAGCCCTGGCAGCGCCGTTAAGTGAAATTGAATTGGCAAAGTTGGACGGCTTTATCATTACCGGGGCACCGATTGAGCACTTGGCGTTTTGCCAGGTTGATTATTGGGCGGAATTACAAACGTTAATCGACCAACTGGTTACTCATTCACTGCCCCAACTTTACGTTTGTTGGGGCGCGATGGCGGCTTTGCATCACTTGTATGGGATTGACAAGGTCGCCTTGCCGCAGAAGTACTTTGGGGTCTATGCTAACCAAATTTATCAATCTCACCCGGTCTTAACGGGACTGCCACCGACATTCTGGGCGCCACACGCGCGTTATGCCGAAATGAACCGGCGCCAAATTCTGGCTCACCCCGCCTTGCAATTAAATGCGGAATCGGTGGACCACCGGTTGATGTTGGTCTCAAATCCTCGGGCCCAACAGTTGTTTTTGTACGCGCATTTAGAGTATGAACGCGAGGCCCTCTTGGCCGAATACCAACGCGAAATAACCGCGCACCCAGAACGGGAGTATCGCCAGCCGCAACATTACTTTGCTGATCCATTAACCATGCAAGCTCCCCAGTTTAAATGGGAAACGACCCAACGGCACTTCTTTAATAATTGGGTAACGCAAATCGCACAGCATAAAGCAGCAGCTCACAAGGAGGATTTACCATGACCAAGCTTTATAACTCTGTAACAGAACTAATTGGCCAAACCCCAATCGTCAAGTTAAACCGGGTGGTTCCGGCGGGGGCCGCGGATGTTTACGTCAAGTTGGAATTCTTCAATCCCGCCGGTTCCGTTAAGGACCGGATTGCGTTGGCGATGATTGAACAAGCTGAAAAAGCTGGCCAATTGCAACCCGGCGGCACGATTGTCGAACCAACGTCTGGGAATACCGGGATCGGCCTGGCCATGGTCGCAGCCGCTAAGGGTTACCACCTGGTAATTGTGATGCCCGAAACGATGAGTGTGGAACGCCGCAAGCTGATGCAAGGCTACGGGGCGGAATTAATCCTGACGCCTGGGGCTGACGGGATGAAGGGGTCCATTGCGAAAGCGGAAGAACTGGTCCAAACCAAGGGCTACTTCATGCCGATGCAGTTTGAAAACCCAGCTAACCCCGCAATTCACGAAGCCACCACGGGGCAAGAAATTATCAATGCCTTTGGGACCGAGCAGCTCCCGGATGCCTTCGTTGCCGGGGTCGGAACTGGTGGTACCTTGACCGGGGTCGGCAAAGCTTTGAAAGCGGCCAACCCGAACGCAAAGGTTTACGCGCTCGAACCAGCTGAATCCCCCCTCCTTAAAGAAGGGCAGGCGGGCAAGCACAAGATTCAAGGGATCTCCGCGGGCTTTATTCCAGCAACCTTAGGCCAAGAAGTTTACGACGGCGTGATTGAAGTCGCTAGTGATGACGCCATTGCGACGGCGCAACAAGTTGCCCACCAGGAAGGCTTCTTACCAGGGATTTCGGCAGGGGCCAATATTCACGGTGCGATTGAACTTGCTAAGCAGTTAGGGGCCGGAAAAAAAGTGATCACAGTAGCGCCAGACGGTGGTGACCGCTACCTGTCAACCGATCTCTTTAATTTTACTAACTAATTTCCAGCCAATCACAAAAGCCGGTTTTCCATCCAACGTGGAAAACCGGCTTTTTAGTTGCGTTCAATAATGGTCGCAGCCCCCATGCCGCCACCAATGCACAGGGCAGCTAACCCCCGGTGACTGTTTTGCTTTTGCATTTCATACAAGAGTGTAACAATAATGCGCGCCCCCGAATCACCGAGCGGGTGGCCAAGGGCAATTGCGCCCCCATTAACGTTGACTTTGGTTTCATCGAGGCCTAATTCACGAATCGTGACAACTGATTGCGCCGCAAACGCTTCGTTTAATTCGACCAGATCAAAATCAGCCACGGTTAACGCATGCTTGGCCATTAATTGTTGGGAAGCTTGCAGGGGACCAATCCCCATGATGGCCGGATCAACCCCGACCAGGTTACCATCCAGCCAATAGCCCAGAATCGGCGCCCCTGTTGCTTGAGCTAGCTCAGCATCCATCAAGACGACAGCTGCGGCCCCATCGTTGAGCCCCGATGAATTTCCGGCGGTGACGTCACCATCCTTTTTGAAGACCGGGGGCAGCTTAGCCAATGCCGCCATGGAGGTGTCACGAATTGCTTCGTCAGCGGCAACGGTCACCTCGCCATGTTTGGTCGGCACCGTCACTGGCACAATTTCATCAGCAAACCGCTGGGCTTGTTGGGCGGCCCGGGCCTTTTCTTGACTGGCTAAAGCAAACGCATCGAGGTCGTGCCGCGATACTGGGTACTTAGCCAATAGGTTTTCAGCGGTCATCCCCATCGGATAGTGATAAAAAGCATCAGTCAACCCATCCTGGGTTAAACTGTCCAATAGTTCACCGTTGCCATAACGGTAGCCAAAGCGGCCGTTGGGTAGTAAATAAGGGGCATTGGACATACTTTCCATTCCCCCGGCAACCATCACTTGCGCATCGCCCAGCCGAATTTGCTTAGCAGCTAAGGAAATGGCCTGCATTCCCGAGCCACACAAGACATTGACAGTCATTGCCGGAACGGATTCAGGTAGCCCGGCGTGCATGGCCGCTTGCCGCGCCGGATTCTGACCTTGGCCCGCTTGAATTGCCATCCCCATGTAAACTTCATTTACTTGGTTGACGGCGACTTGGGCGCGCTGCAAAGCCGCTTGAATGGCGATGGTCCCAAGTTCAACGGCCGAAAGGGTTGCTAAGGCCCCACCCAATTTGCCAATCGGGGTCCGAGCTGCCCCCACAATTGCCACACGTTTCATAATTTTGACCTCACTTATTAATCATTCCAAACCAAATTGTACAAAAGGCCACCAAAGAGGTCAAATGGTTTACCTAGTTAAGTACGCCAAAAGAGCCGGGAGGGTCGCTTCCGCTTGGGCCAAGCCCTGCTGGTACAGCTGCGTCAATTTTTTGGTATTGCCTTCCAAGCGCCCGACCTTTACGGCTTGTTCGGGGGCCAGACAAAAGATCTGGCCAGCAGCGGTGAGTGCATTTAACTTTGCCACTTGCTCATTGTACATTGTTGGGCGCGCCAAGGCGGTTTTCACAAAGGCCGGGTAGTCAGCAAAGGTATGCTTAAACATCTGGGCAACCAGCTTGCCACTTGGCTTCTTGCGATAATCACTTGGTCGGGTCCGCACCACCACGATTTTATCATAGCCTTGTTGTTGAGCAATGTTAAAGGGAATCGAGTTTGCCAAGCCCCCATCGAGACACAAGCCTTGGGCGGTCATTTGCGGGGTGGCAAAAAAGGGCATCGAGCTGGAAGCTTTCAAAGCAACTTCAAGTTCTTCACCCACCGGGTCAGTGAAGGTCACCGCGGTACCAGTGGCCAGGGCTGTCGCCACAATGGTAAAATGGGAGACCGCCCGCCGGTAGGCACGTTCATCAAAATTGTGCCAATCCCAACCATGGTCTTCAAATAAAAAGTCCAAGTTGAGCACCGGTTGGCGTTTTAGCGCCCGGCGTAAGGAAATATAATTGGGATCATGACGATAAGTGGTATTAACGTGAATCATCCGCCCGTATTGTTTTGCCACAAATTGGGCCCCGCACAGGGCCCCTGCGGAAACGCCAATCACACTGCGAAATTCAATCCCGTGCTTTAAAAAGGCGTCGGTAACCCCAGCGGAATACTGACCGCGCATGGCACCACCTTCGAGAACCAGGGCTGCATTGTAGAGCATCTTCATTTCCTCCGTAATTCCATTAGAATAGTGGTTATTATACATCAGACAAAAAATTGTTTAAAAGGTTAGCTAACAAAAAATCAGTAAAAAAGATTGACAAGCTGACCGCCAGCCGGTAAACTGTGATCAACTAATTAAACGGAGGAAATTTGCATGGTTATCTTAGCTCGCAATGCCAAGCGTTGTTGTGACCGGTTTGCCGATTGGGGAACCGGAATTTTGAGCTAAGCAAATTTCGGGAACTTAATTGGCGCGAACGGAAATTCCGTTGGCGCTTTTTTTGTACCTCCGTAAGGAAGCACTTTAATTTGAGCTGATTAAGAAAGGACGTCTTACCATGAAATTCAACACGCGTTTAATTCATAGTCGTTTAAGCGAAGATCCCGCAACTGGCGCTGTTTCAACTCCCATCTATCGGTCTTCAACCTTCCGGCAGACCGAATTAGGCGGTCACCCCAAGTGGGAATACGCCCGTACTGGTAATCCGACCCGGGCGGCCTTGGAACAATTAATGGCCGAAATTGAAGGCGGCAGCGCCGGCTTTGCCTTTGCTTCCGGGTCTGCCGCTATTCATACGGTCTTTTCGCTTTACTCTGCGGGAGACCATCTGATCGTCGGGTCCGATGTTTACGGTGGAACCTTCCGTTTGATCAACAAAGTATTAAAACGCTTTGGCCTGGAGTTTACGGTTGTCGACATGCGACAATTAGCGGCAGTTGAAGCAGCGATCCAACCCAATACCGTGGCGATTTACCTAGAGACCCCAACTAATCCGCTCTTACAAATTGCGGATATCGCCGCGTTAGCACAATTGGCCAAACGGCATGGGTTAAAAACGATTGTCGATAATACCTTTGCGACCCCGTACAACCAAAATCCCTTGCAACTTGGTGCCGACATTGTCGTCCATTCGGCAACCAAATATTTAGGGGGCCACTCTGATGTCGTGGCTGGGATTGCGGTCACCAATGATCCCGCGTTAGCTGACCAACTGGCCTTTTTGCAAAATTCCATTGGTGCAGTCTTGGGGCCGGATGATGCTTGGCTCTTGCAACGGGGGATCAAGACCCTCGGGGCCCGGATGCGCGTTCACCAAGAAAATGCCGCCGCGGTGGTTGATTTTCTCACTCATGATGACCGTATTGCGCGGGTTTTGTACCCGGGCTTGCCTGATTTTGCTGGGCACGCTGTTGCCACTCAACAAATGCGCGGTTTTGGGGCCATGGTCTCCTTTGAATTACAGCCGGGTTTGAGTGCTAAACGTTTTGTTGAAAGCCTACAAGTCATTACCCTCGCGGAAAGTTTGGGCGGGATTGAAAGTCTGATTGAAGTACCAGCCGTTATGACCCATGGGGCGATCCCTCGCGCAACCCGGCTGGCTAATGGGATTAAGGATGAATTGATTCGTCTATCGGTTGGTTTAGAGGATGAAGCTGATTTGATTGCCGATTTAAAGCAGGCTTTGGCACAATTGTAATTTCTGCGTATAATTAATGTAGAAAAGAGGTGGCTTTCATGAGAATTGGCTTTATTGGAACCGGCGTTATGGGCACCGGAATTATTAATAATCTACTTCGCGCCGGGGAGCAAGTAACGGTTTTTAACCGTACGCCAGCCCATGCCAAAGCGGTCTTGGCCAATGGAGCTAGCTGGGCGGCCTCCCCCGCAGCTTTGGTCGATAAAGTCGATGTGGTTTTCACCATGGTGGGCTTTCCCCAGGATGTCGAAGCTGTGTACTTGGGGCCAGCTGGTTTATTAGCCCATGCCCGTCCCGGACAAATCTTGGTTGATATGACGACCAGTCGCCCCAGCTTGGCGCAACAAATTGGGGAACAAGCCCGCGAAAAAGAGATTGCCGTCCTGGATGCTCCTGTCTCAGGCGGGGATATCGGAGCAAAGGCCGGGACCTTAACCGCTATGGTCGGTGGGGATGCACAGACTTTAACCGCCGTGACCCCGCTTTTGCGTCATTTCAGTAAGGAAATTAATCACTTTGGCGGCTTTGGGGCTGGTCAACACGCGAAAATGGCGAATCAGATTATGGTTGCCGGTACGATGACCGGTTTGACCGAAGCCTTGGTCTATGCCCGTGCTACGGGACTAGATCTAAAGCAAGTCATGACGACTTTACAAGGCGGCGCGGCCGCTAACTTTAGCCTGCAAAGTTACGGCCCCCGGATTTTAAAGGGTGATTATACCCCCGGTTTCTTCGCGAAGCATTTCTTAAAAGACTTGCGGATCGCCCTCGATGAAGTTCAACGCCAACAGCTTAATCTGCCTAGCACGCAGGCGGCTGAACAATTATACGAAGCCTTAGTTGATCAACGCGGCTTGGGCGAGGAAGGGACGCAAGCACTGGTCAAACTATGGTGGTCATAAAATTCTTGCAGGAGAACAATTCATCGTTATCCTGCTTTTTTTCGATTTTAAACGAAAATATTTTTACTAAATGTGAATTTGATGATATTACATTCGCAAAGAGAGGGACGATAGAAAGGAGGACTTAGGCATGCGGACCAAGTTACGCCAGTTAGGCAGTCAGCAACGTTATCAATTTACGGGTACTTTTAAACGCACTGGCTTTAAAAATACCTATCATAGTCAGAGTCACCCCATTTATCAACCAACACTTTTATTGGTCGATTTGTGGTGTGAAGACCAATTCATGACTGATCACCTGTGGCTAAATTATGGTAAAAACTTTTTAAGTTTAGGAGAGTTGCAGCCTGGTGACCTTTAAAGCGCGCGTCGCTAGATACGAAAAAGGACACTTTGAACATCGGCAACTGGACTATCATTTAACCCGGCCCACCCAAGTGCGGGGTTTGACAGTTAAGCAGCCGCGGGAGCAATTGCCAATTAATGATAAAAATGCTTTAATTGGGTATATTATGCGGCAAAATCGAGACTTTTATCTTGCCAATCACCGGCCGGTTGATGATTGGTATCTTTCTCAGTACCGGAATTGGCAAAACCACGTCCATGGCAACTAAATAGAGAAACGAGGTTCGAATATGTTAAGGATCTACGATTTAAAAAATCAGCAAATGCTAACCAAACCGGACTTTTGGAAATTAACTGAGGGCTTCGTCAGTTTTCGCGGCGTTTCATTTGTGGGCTCATTTAAGGTCATCGAGCAAGAATTATTGCCGCGCTTTCAACAGGTCAAGTTGATTTTAGGGATGGAGGATCGGCAAACCGGCCAAAAAATGGAGCAAATCTTCAATGTCCCGCGGCGGGTCGAGGAACTGGTGAATGCCAGCGATACGTTCTTGCAACGAATTGAAGCGGGCAGTTTGCAGTTAAAATTTACCAAACAGGCCTTGTTTCACAGCAAATACTTCTTGCTGGAAAATGAGACACAGTTCATCATTTTTAACGGTTCGATGAACTTAACCAAACAAGCCCTGACCCAAAATCATGAATTGATGTGGTGTTACCGGGGCGAAAAAGCGATTTCCCAAGACCAAGCCATTTATCAAGCCCATCTGGCCCTGTTTAAGCAGAACTTTGAAGTTGATAGTACCGATTACGTGAATCGGAAGCTGATTCAGCAAATAAAAGGAAAATCCCGGCAAGAAATCACCGCGATCTTAACGGACCATGTCGCTCAAGAAACGACCACGGCGATCACTTTACAGAAAGAAGAAATTGAGGCGATTACCGACCAAAAACAACGCGAAAAAGTGGTGGCCCCCCAGTGGGTAAAGGCGGTTCAAGCCGTCTATACGGCAAAGGGAAACAAAAAACGTGATCAAGCTGCCGCGCAGGCAAACGCGAAAGTCTTATATTACCAAGCCTTTGCCCAAGATGAACACCGGGTAATCCCCGAAAATGAACTCTACCCGGTCCCGATGTGGACTTATGATGAAACAGAGGGGCAGGTATTGGTGCAAAATCCTGTTACTGATCGATATGAACCATTGCAGGCAAGCCCGTTAAGCCGCGCAGATTTGGAGAACTTCGTCAACATTATTGAAAGCTTTCGCACGAATAAGGTTCGCGATGAAAGTTTGCAGGCCCTCTCAGCCTTTCTATACTTGATGACGGCGCCGCTAATTTGGAAAATTCGTCAAATCTATCGCGAATCCAACTTTAGTCGGTCAGCGGACCAAGTACCGCTATCAATGGTGCTGATTGGGCGGGGGACCACGGGCAAGACCTTATTGGTTCACGACTACTTCAAGCCTTTCACTGGTGATACCTCAGCTAGCGTTCAGTATTCGGAAATCAATAACTCCACTAGCGCCCGCAGTGATCGGGCAGTTGCCTTTTTGGATCACTATTTAAAATCACAACGTTTTATTTCGCCCATGGTGATTGATGAACTCTACGAGAATTTCCTCCACTCAAAGGTCGCGACCAATGCGATTAAGCAATGGTCCAATACCCTCGAAGACATTCATAACGTCAATATTTTTGCTATGAATCACAACGCCTCCAATAAAGGGATCAATAATTTAGAAGAGATTACCAAGCGGGTTTATTACTTATCGTTTGAATCTGGTTGGTTACCAGAAGATGAACAAACCATCGATTACCGGATTTTGGTTAACAACGTCAATGACCATCTATACAAAACCGTTGTCTATCGACTAAATCAACGTTTAAACAACCTCTCCGGGGAAGACGAGAGTAAATTAATCAAGGATTATCTGAGTTTAACCAAAGAAATCCTGAGCGACTTATTGGCACAATATGGGTTAAATCATCGCTTAGCTCCCTTGTTGGCCAAGCGGTATGATTATAAACAAGACCAAAATAAAACCATTTGGCGGATGTTATTAGCAGAAAACAACTTTAAGAATGTCTATTTTACGGCTGGGGATGACCAGCATTTTACCGTCTCAAAAGCGATTTTCAACGATTTAAAATCCAACCTGTACCAAAATAACAATGAAACCCTCGATAATTACTTCAATATGTTGCCCCGGGAAATGGGGATTGGGATTGTGCAAAATGATATCGGGATGATTCTCGACATTGATAAATTTGACCAATTCATTGGCGAACCCTTAGTCAGAAACTATTATCAACAAGCTCATAAAGCCGAGCATCAACAGGATGCGGTGACCCGGTTGATCGCTCTCCAGGAGGCCGAAGCGGCCCGTCGTGCCACTGAAGAAGCTAAACGTCAAGAAAAGTATGATCAAATTTTGGCGGAACTTGCTCATCACCAAACCAAGAAAACGGGGTTGTTTGGCCGCTTCTTCAAGCGCGATTAACGATCTCAAAATTATGTCAACTAATTACTAAAAAGCAACGGTCCAACGTGAACTACTCGGTCGGAATGAGCGAGCTTCTAGAAACAGCGGACCGTTGCTTTTTAACTTTACATAATTTTAAGGCCGTTATTTAATACTGATTATTGTTCAAAATAGGACCGTTAATATCTTGGGTATGATATGATGTAAGACATGAAAAAATTAAATGAAATCCAACTAAATGAAATTGAAAAGCATCTGACGCAAGAAACTGATACCAAGCATTATCGTAAGTTGCTCACTGTTAAGTTGTGGGGCCAAGTGAAAAGTATTACAATTTTTTGTTGACAGCGCTTTCTAGGGGTGCTATATTAAAGCCAATCAAATAAAACAACTTACTTGACACCGGTTGAGTAAGTAGAAGGCATTTATTTCAAGCCGTAGGTATGGTGATTTAATCACTTAAGGCTTGTTATAAATGCCTTCTTTTTTGAAATTGATTCAAATAGGAGGATGCAAAATGGCAAAGGTAAGAGTATTAAATGCGCAAAATATTAGTCATCTTTTGGATATGCCAGCAGTGATCAACGCTGTTCAGGACGCGTACCAAGAAAAGTCAGCAAAGACCGGTGAGATATGGCCAATGGTGTACCACGCCTTCAGTGATATGGCTGATATGGACATTCGCTCTGGGGCACTTCAGCCTAAGCGCATTTTTGGTAACAAGCTACTTGCCTGGTTTGGCAATAATGCCCAGCAAAACTTACCAGAATTGAACGGCTTGGTAACGCTCTACAGTAGTGAAACCGGAGAGCCAGTTGGCATTATCAATGCACCAGCACTAACGGGCTACCGGACCGGTGCCGCTGGGGCGGTTGCCAGTCGGGCACTTGCCAATCCACACAGTGATACCCTTTTGATGGTTGGTGCCGGGGGGCAAGCCTTGTATCAGATCATGGCGCAATTATGTGTATTGCCCGAAATCACAACGGTTGAAATTTATGACCCAATGAATCAAAAAAATGCTGAAAGCTTTGCTCGAGAAGCCGAAAGTCGGTTGACGGAGCTGTTTAGTCAAAACATTCAAGAGAATGAACCATCGATTGCGGTAAAGATTGAAAAACGGTTATCAACAGTCAAGTTTGTTACAGTTAGTGATTTAGCGGCAGCAGTCAAGGATGCTCAGGTGATTATCACCGCAACGCCATCAACCAAGCCATTAATCAAAGCAGAATGGGTTCAAGCTGGTACGCATATTAACGCGATTGGTGCTGATATGGCAGGTAAACAGGAACTGGATACAGCAATTTTTGCTCATGCTGCAGCTTATGTTGATGATTTAGAACAGGCTACCACAGTCGGTGAGACGAAGAATCCAATTAAGACAGGTTTTTTAAAGAAAGCTGATGTTCATGAGATTGGCGCTGTTCTTACTAAGCAGGCACCCGGTCGCCAAAATGATAAGCAGATTACTGTATTTGACAGTACGGGAATTGCCTTACAAGATTTGGAAGCCGCAAACCTGGCTCTACAGCGGGCAAGTAATCATCATGTTGGAACAACAATTGAATTATAGAAAAGGAGTGTTTTCTGATGAAGATTAAAGATTTTGGCGTTGAACAATGGATGAACGAGTACGAAACCAAGGCTAAGTATAATCTTGGCGAAACGTGTGTATCCCCGTTTAGTATCCATACCTTACTTGCGACAATTGGGGTTGATGAAAAGGAGTTTACTAACCAATTAGTTAATACGCGGTTAACCTATGGTGCTATTGAAGGAGCTATTCCGTTGAAAAAGGAAATCGCTAAGCTCTATCAAAATTTGACTCCCGAGGAAATCGTTACAGAACATGGTGCAATTGGGGCCAACAATCTGGTGCTAAATACCATTGTTTCTGCCGGTGATGAAGTTATTGCGGTTACACCAACCTATCAACAATTACAGTCAATCCCAGAGGCGCTAGGCGCAGCCGTTAAACTTCTGCCATTGAAACGAGAGAACGACTACTTGCCAGATGCGGAAGAGTTGAAGTCATTGGTTACGCCAAAGACCAAGTTAATTGTCATCAATAACCCCGATAACCCAACTGGCTCCTTAATGAGTAAGGAGGGATTGATGACCATCATTAAGATTGCTAAGTCAGTCGGTGCTTACGTGATGTGCGATGAGGTTTACCGTCACCTGACCCAAACCGATGATTACTCACCATCAATCATTGACCTTTATGACAAGGGAATCTCCACTAGTAGCTTCTCTAAAGTCTTCTCATTAGCTGGTTTACGGTTAGGCTGGATTGCTACCCATGATCGGCAGTTAATGCGTGATTTTCTGTCACACCGTGATTACGCAACAATCAGCTGTGGTCGGTTAGATGAATTAGTAGGTACCGTTGCCCTTCAGCATCAGAACGTCATTATCAAACGGAATCGGGGGATCATTCGTAAGAACCTTAAGATCCTGGAAGATTGGGTAAACAGTGAACCACATATTTCATGGCTGAAGCCAAAGGCCGGTACAACCACTCTGCTGCACTATGACTTAGATATTCCTAGTGCTGAATTCTGTGACCGTTTGATGAAGGAATATCATACACTCCTGGTTCCAGGTAGCTGCTTTGATATTGAGCATTCTGCACGGATTGGTTATGCCTTTGAAAGCGAACATTTGAAGAATGGCTTGGCCGAAGTCAGCAAGTTCTTGAAAGAACTGAAATAGTTCAGTTTGAGTAAGGGAGGAGGCAGAAATGAAAGAAAAAACAGGCTTGGGTCGAGGCGAATTGATTGCCCTAATCGTTGGCTCATCGATTGGTCCAGGAGTTTACGGGATTTGTAGTGATCTTGCAACTGCCGCGGCGCCTGGCCCGGCTCTAATTGCATGGTTAATCTGCGGAATTGGAGCATTTTCTCTAGTCTTATCATTGAATAACTTATTAGCTAAGCGCCCTGATCTTTCTGCAGGGATCTTCAGTTATGCTGGTGAAGCATTTGGCCCATTAGGTGAGTTTATGAGTGGCTAGGGTTATTGGCTTTCGACTCATTGAAGAAAGTTGAAGATCATCTGGAAAAGGTTATAAAAGAACTCAATCCAAACAAGGTAAAGTCACAAACTGAATATGAATGGGCCAAACCCATTTTGATGGCTAATTAGTATAAAAGCAACGGTCCAACGTGAACTACTCGTTCGGAATGAGCGAGCTTTTAGAAACAGCGGACCGTTGCTTTTTTATTAACTTTACATAATTTTAAGGCCATTATTTAAGCACGGCACTAGCCGCCAATTCATCAAAGAAGTGGAAGAACGCCTCCTTATCCGCCTTCGTCACTAACGTCATTGGCGTCCCTTGCGGATCACGTTCGGTCCGCCCAGCGGCTGGGCCGTCAACTCGCGCAATCGAAGCCGTCTTTTCTGTTTCCACCAATTCTGGTTTGAGCGCTGATAACGTCGTCAAGACATCCCAAAGGTAATAAACCGAGTTGGCTTCGTAAGACAAGACCAAAGAATAACCTTGGCCGATTAAGTCAAAGGCAGGTTCCTGCCGGCGGGACGCCCAGTACATTTGTAATTCTTGCGTAAGGGGGATTTCTTCGGTGCTTTCTAAACCGACCATTTGAATATCTAATTTTGATTGCCAAACCCGGGCTACCGCTTCAGGATCCCAAAAGGCATTCCATTCGGCGGTTCCATCAAAGCCGGGTTCCAACACATTCCCATGTCCATCCAGCGAGCCGCCCATCCAGTAGAGTTTCTCAATTTTGGCTTCGATTGACGGATCCACATCTAAAGCTAAGGCTAAATCAGAAATTGGCCCCGTCATGATTAAAGTCACTGGGCCATCTGCCGCCTGAATCTTTTCAATCATGTCTAAGTGGGCTGGCAACGGGGCTTCCGGCGTTCTAATGACGCCGGGTTCATTTAAGATGGGGAAGTGGTTAAAGGCAAACGAACTTAAGCGCCACTCCTTTGGGAATTGATGATGCGCCCGGGCAACTGACTTGGTAACGCTTAATTGGTCGCCCCGGCGGTTAAACCGATCAATGATTTTCCGAGAAGCTTCGGCCGCCGGTTCTAAATAGCCGTCGGCATCAACAACCCCGACCCCTAATAGTTTGATATCAGGGGCTTGTAGTAACAACAATAAGGAAATTAAATCATCAACGTTTCCATCGTGATTAAAATAAATGTTCTTCATTTGGGGATCCCTCCAAGTGATTTTCTACAATTATAACCCAATCCAGCGGTTAAAACCAACTTTAAACTTAAAAACACACAAAATGTTCGTTGTTCAAAAACGATAGGAGTTTTAACGATTTTATGTTTACATAATTTCCGAAGTGTTACCCAAAGTCGATTTTATCTAGCATATGTTCTCGACTGACTTGGTCTAAGCCGAGGTAAGCTAACGTCATGGCTTCACTGGAATGATTCAACAGTTGCATGACCAAACCAATGTTGTAATTAGACTGGACATAAACCCGGTAAGCACCGGTTTTGCGCATGGTATGGGTCCCTAAGTAATTTAGATCCAACAAGCGCCCAACCTTGGCCATAATTTGGTAAAACTGGCGTTCATCAATATGCTTTTGCGGGCGGGTGGTCGAAGGAAACAACCACGGCGTTTGGTTTTCTAAGCGTTGTCGCTTCAACCATTGCTGGTAAATGACTAGGTCGTTCATAACTGGTTTTAAATACAGGGTATTTTGTTTGCCAGTTTTTTTGTCAGTAATGTAGGCCCGTTCGCGAATAGCCCCGTAGTCGTCAAAAACATCCGCTTGTTTGAGCCGTAAAACGTCACTGACCCGTAGCAGGGTCGCTTTACCAACTTGAAAAATCGTATAGTTGCGCTGGCCGGCTTTAAAATTATGGAGCAGGGTATCTTGGACTTGTGCAAGGACTTCTTCACTTTTGATCGGTAAAACGAGTTGTTTCATGGGTAAAATCGGCCCCTTTTTAATAGTGTTATTTTATCGATATTTACAATAATAACACATCTTAATTTTGGTGCCAAATAAAGCCTTGATTTAATAGGGATCGTGAAGTGTTATTTTATATAAATAACACTTCGTAAGTGAGTTAATTGTCATTACCGGCGTCAAAAGGTGGCCCTATTCTGATTTTCCGCTCAGCTGCATTTTCATTTGACTAGTTGGGGAGTTGGTCAGCTAGCTGCAGCTGAACGCGAATCTAGTTACCCGACCAATTTTGTGGGACAATGGCGGGGCGGTAAGTCATATTAACTTTACCTTTACATTATTATGTAAACTTAAACAGATGAAAAAACAACGATCCGCTAACGACCAGATCGTTGTTTGCCTTAATTAATGAAAGGTCACCGGTTTGTGATACTTCTTCATTAGATGACGAAGCGAGGCCCGGTGATGATGCTCAAATTCAAGATCGGTAAAATCATAGGTGAGGTGGGTTCGATCAATCACCCCAATATAGTGGGTATAGTCGTCATGCCCTTCCAGTGGCTCCATTTGAACTCGTTCGAGAATTTTCCGGCCTAATAAGATCCCATCCCGGTGATCAGGCACCGGTTGTTTAGCCAAGGTTAACGCTGTTCGTAAGTAGCGGTTTGAAGGCGTCCGGGTGACCGGTAGGCGTTTAGGAAAAGCTGCCAAGCGTTCCTTAGTTGGTTCGCCCCCTACGAGGTGCGTCAACTTGGCTTGATGTTGTTCAATTGCCGGCGCATTAGTTAAAATGCCCAGGGGCGCCTTTTTAAGGCTTAATTGCTCATTGGTAGGTTCAATTAAATAGGTACCAGTATCATCACTTAAAATCCAATGAAAGGGATGAATAATATCATGATCGTACCATTGCTGGGCAATAATCGCCAGCCGGTCCAAATTGTTTGCCACTTCAGCCACTGATTGGTGTTGGGTGAGCAGCCAGGTAATTACGTCTTGGGGGGTCAGGTTTAACCGGTAAAACTGGGGGGTTTCATAATACTGAACTTGGCCCGGAAAGTACAATTCGGCACACGCTAAGCCGGCCTCGTTAACCCCATCCCCAATCAGGTAGTGTCCATCGGCCAGGCGCATCCCGCCCAATACCGCATATTTGCTGGTAAGAAATTGTTCACTAGGCCGAACTTGCCATGCAAAACCGGCCGGGACGTAAGTTAAGCGCCAAGGGGTGGCTTTGAGGGGGAAATCCATGGTCCGCCCAAAATAAGCGTTATCTTGGCGATCCTGATAAGTAATTGCAGTACACATATTATCCTTCTTCCTCTGGTTTACTGATTTTAGCCAAGGCCGCTTTTTGCACGGACTGATCAACGTGGGTATACAAATCGGTGGCTGACGTGCCTTTTTGACCTAATTGTTGTGCAACTAAAACTTGATCCTTGGTAACTTCATATAATTCCGACGCCAAGGTATGGCGCAGCTTATGGGGCGTTAACGGGCGGCCAAACGCAGTCGAATATTTTTTAACCAAGCGTTCAATTGAGTTAGCACTGATCCGGCGGGTCTCGCCGTGATAATTCGTTAAAAAGAAGGCCACGTCCTTTTTAAGCGCGTGGTAGCGTGCTGCCCGGATTTGTTGATATTGGGTTAAGTAGGGCATTACCCACGGTGCGATCGGAATACTGTCCTTTTGCCCCCCTTTCCGGGTGACATCCAGCATTTTTTGTTGCCAGTTTAGGTCCGCTAAGTTAACGTTGGCCGCTTCCGACACGCGAATTCCCGTTCCCAAAATTAAAGCAATAATCGCCAGGTCGCGTTCTTGATTAATCATAAAGGAAGCTTGTGCGCGTTTATCACATTTTTGGGGATATTCCTGGGCAATAAAGGTCAAAAAATCAAACTTTAACTCGCCCCGATACATATGCGAAGCTAACGCGTGGGCCCGGTAATTTAAGGTCTGCGTACTATTGAGCGACGGAATTTTTAACATTACGTTCCGCTCAAAATACGGTTCCCCATCATTATTGTCAGCCGTGATCGTCAGAAACTTAAATAGGGACCGTAGCGCATTTAAAGAACGGTTGATTGAAGTTGCCGAATTGGCGCGTCCTTGGGCGTTCTTGGTATGCTTTAAATCATCAATGTATAGCATGATGTCTTCCCGACGCAAATGGGCCAACTCAGTGGTCGCAATCCGTTGATTATCCGTCGCATGACTTATCTGGTTGGCACGCAGCCAATTAAAAAAGCGGCGGAATTCGGTTAAATATTGGTAAGTGGTTGTCATCGCCAAATTGGTCCCCCGGTAGTAAGCCATTACGTAATCGGGCAGGGCCGCTAATTCTTGCTGGATTAATTTCCGATAGCGATCAGCTTCCATCTTATCACTTCTTTCATGGGTTTTCGTTCATTCTATCATGTTTTCAGGGCAGTTCAAAAAAATGCCGCCGTTCTTTTCAATCAATTGAATGATTATACGAATTGGCGACGTTTCGACACAACCAGCGATTAATTATGCTATAATTGTGTATAATTTTTGTAATTGAATCGCTTGCGTAAGGTTGCTAAAATAAAGGCATGAAAACGGTTTAATAAATAATGGAAACGGAGGGCTTCGTATGAATACCACGACCCAAACCCCAACAGTAACGTCAACCTGGCAAATTTTAGCAACAACCCAAATTACCATCCGGCCCGTCACTGCCAGCCATACTGATCTCACAACACTCCAAGCTATTGCTGCCGAAAGCTTTACGGCAACTTTTGCTCCCTATAACGATGTCCGCAGCATTACCGAGTACGTCGTCAATAATTACCAGTTGCCGACTTTACAAGCCGAAGTAACTGCGCCAACCTCCGCCACGTTTTTCTTAGAAGGAAACGGCCAACCGCTTGGTTACCTGAAGCTAAACTGGGGTCCAACCCAAACTGAACCGAATTTTCCGGGGGCCATTGAAATTCAGCGTATCTACCTCTTGCCAGCCGTTTGGGGGCAGGGATTAGGCCACCATTTGATGGATTTTGCGCTTACGTACGCCCGAATGCACCATTTTAACCAAATTTGGTTGGGAGTATGGCAAAAAAATGAGCGGGCCCAGCATTTTTACGCGCGGTACGGCTTTCAGCCGGTCAGCACTCATTGCTTTTGGATGGGGGACCACGAACAATGTGATGACTTATTACTAAAGGAACTTTTTTGATTTTTGTTGCAAATGCAACTATTTGCGGTAAACTAGTACTGAAGGGGGGATGAGATGGCAACCATTGTACGACAGATTGGAACAATTGCCAGAGCGCTGGATTCCATTGCAAACGTGGAATTCAAACAGCACCAGCTGGCCCGGGGGCAGTACCTTTACTTGGTCCGAATTGCCGAGCACCCTGGTATTATTGCCGAACAATTGTCAAAAATGTTAAAAGTTGATCGGGCAACAGTTTCCCGGGCCATCGCCAAGCTTGTCCAATGTGGCTTGGTGGATCGGCAAACTGCTCCAGACAACCAAAAAGTAAAGCATCTCTATGTTACTGAACTGGGGGCGCAACAAGCGGCGTTTATCCAACGGGAAAACGCATACTCGGAACAAATTGCCCGCCAAGGGCTTTCGGCAACCGAAAGTCAACAGTTAACCCAACTATTAGCCCGGGTCGTTGAAAATATCAGTGCCGACTGGGACCGGGTTAAAGCCGGTGAACACCGGCAGTACTAGCAATAAAAGAGGAGAGAATAAGGAAGAAATGTTAAAGGTCGTAGGTTTATCAGGTTCGGTCGCGGGGTCCCAAACAATCACCACCATGCGCGAAGTCGAAAAAGAAATTGGCCGGACCTACGGGACAGAAGTTAACTTTAAAATGTTAGATTTACGCGATTATCAGCTTCAAGCTAGCGATGGACGTGATTTCCATGAGTATGATGGTGATACCTACCAAGTCGCAACCACGTTGGCAGTGGCTGATGCAATCATTGTGGGGACGCCCATTTTTCAAGGGTCAATTCCAGGGGCGCTAAAAAATGTCTTTGACTTATTACCGGAAGATGGCTTTCGGGGTAAAGTGATTGGGACGGTAGTCAACGCGGGATCACCGCGCTTCTTTTTGGCTGCCGAATACCAACTAAAACCGGTGCTGACGGCGATGAAAGCCGAAGTAATCAGTAATTGCGCTTTTGTTGAAGCCCGTGAGATTTACCGAACAGAAATTATTGAAGACGCGACAAAGCACCGAA
The DNA here is from genome assembly GCF_001435775.1 of Limosilactobacillus ingluviei DSM 15946. GTDB lineage: Bacteria > Bacillota > Bacilli > Lactobacillales > Lactobacillaceae > Limosilactobacillus > Limosilactobacillus ingluviei. The sequence goes on from NZ_AZFK01000087.1 coordinate 48,481, forward strand.
TTGACAAGGTCGCTCGGCAAACCGTCGCGCTAGCCCAATTTTTGCAACAACAGGAATCATAAAGGAAGGTAAGCAATGTTAGAAGCAGTAACGATTGACCAAAGTTTTTTTGACACTTTCCCTGGCGCGCAAGTTAATATCTTGATTGCCAATGGCATTGACAACCACAACGCCACCCTGAGTGAGGCCGAACGGCGCAAGATGTTGCAAACGGCCATGGATCAAGCCGAAAGCTTTTTAGGTGCCGCGCAGTTCAGTAAAAACCCCGTGGTAGCCGAATGGCGGACCGCCTACCAAGCTTTCAAAAAGAAGAAAGGGGCCCGGGCCTCGATTGAAGCCCTGCTAAAGCGAATTGACCAAGGTAAGGAGTTAACTCCAATCGATCCGCTGGTCGATATTTATAACTGCGTTTCCATTACCAATGGGGTTCCCGTCGGAATTGAAGACCGGGATAAAATCCAGGGCACTATGCACTTGGGATTGGTTGAAGAAGGGTTGCCATTCCAACCTGTCGGTGCCGATAAAGATGAACCAACCTTAGCTGGGGAGATGGCTTGGTATGATGAACAAGGTGCCGTTTGCCGGTGCCTCAACTGGCGGGATGCCCAACGAACGATGCTGGATGAAACTTCACAAAATATCGTTGCGGTCATCGAATCGGTAACTCCGGACCAAGCAACCCGGGCCAACCAGGCTATGACGCAATTGGCCGAACAAATCGAACGGTATTTTGGGGTTGTTCCAGTACACAATGTGGTTTTAACGGCCGCTGAACCGACGGTCAAAGTAGCAGATTAACGGAGGGATCAGCTTTTGCGCTTAATTATTACTGATCAAGCCAGTCAAGCGATTATTAAGGAATTAGCACTACAAGCTGATGACGGGGTCCGTTTCTTCGGCAAGCAAGTTCCGGGGCAACCAGTTAATCATGACCATAAGCAAGGGTACGCCAAGGATAATCATCCGGTTCGCCCCATCATTCATGTCCACAAAGATGAGATTGATTATCACATTAACTTTGCGGATGCTTGGTTTTTTGGCAGTCACGATTGTTTAATTGATTACGATGAGGCCGAAGGGGTGATCTTTACCTTCCCCGATGCCCCGGACGGTATTTCCAGCGCCTCGATTGATTACGAACGTTTCTTACAATAATAAAATTGCGAATAAAGTGGAGAGCTGTGGGGGCTCTCCACTTTTTATATACAGTCTAAAAATTATGTTAAGTTAATCGAATCTGAAAAATTTATATCTGCATAAAATCAACCATTTTCTTTCGCCTTAAATCCCACTATTTGCCTAGTCTATCAGCTTTTTATCCTAATTTAAGCCGGCAAACAACTTTACTTTTTAATGTATAAAAATAACAATTCTCCCCTTTAGGTTGCATGGATATCCAATTAGTTCTATAATGCATAACAATCCATTGAAAATGAATGATAAAGGAGCGAGGAAAATGGCAAAAGACAAGGTTGTATTAGCTTACTCCGGTGGTTTGGATACCTCGGTTGAAATTGCATGGTTGAAGAATAAGGGATATGACGTGATTGCCGTGTGTATTGACGTGGGTGAAGGGAAAGATTTGGCCGCGATCCAGCAAAAAGGTCGCCAAGTCGGCGCCGTCGAATCAATCGTAATTGACGCAAAGGAAGAATTTGCTACCGACTATGTACTGCCGGCTTTGCAATCTCATGCAATGTATGAGAATAAATATCCACTAGTCTCGGCGCTTTCCCGGCCCTTAATCGTTAAGCATCTGGTAGCAATTGCCAAAGCCAAGGGGGCGATCGCAATTGCGCACGGCTGTACTGGTAAGGGAAATGACCAAGTGCGATTTGAAGTTGGGATTCACGCCCTTGCCCCGGAAATGAAGATTGAAGATCCGATTCGGGATAATCACTGGGCCCGGGAAGATGAAATCGACTACGCGAAAGAAAACGGGATTCCAGTCCCCATTACCAAACAGAGCCCGTACTCAATCGATGAAAACCTTTGGGGGCGGGCCAATGAATGCGGTATCCTAGAAGATCCTTGGGCGGCGGCCCCTGCCGATGCCTACGAACGGACCACCGCGTTGGAAGATACCCCGGATACCCCTGATGTTATCACCATTACATTTAGCCAGGGAATCCCGACCGCTTTGAACGGTCAGGCCATGTCGTTAGCCCAATTAATTATGACCTTAGATCAATTAGCCGGCAAGCACGGGATTGGCCGGATTGATCACGTTGAAAACCGGATGATCGGCATTAAATCCCGGGAAATTTACGAATGTCCCGCCGCTACGGTATTGCTAGCGGCCCATAAGGACATTGAAGATATCGCAACAGAAAAGTCCTTAGCCCACTTTAAGCCCTTGCTTGAAAAGCAAATGGCGGATTTAATTTACAATGGTCTTTGGTTTTCCACTTTGATGGACAGCCTGCAGGCTTTTATCAAGGAAAGTCAAAAAGACGTCAATGGGGTCGTTAGGGTGAAGCTATTTAAGGGCAACGTGATCTGCGAAGGCCGGAAATCAACCAATTCATTATATGACGAATCACTGGCTACTTATACCGCGGCGGATCAATTTGACTCAGAAGCCGCCGCCGGCTTTATTAAACTCTGGGGCTTGCCAACCCAAGTCTACGCTCAAGTTCATCAAAAGATAGAAGGGACCGCCGATGGCAACTAATAAATTATGGGGCGGGCGCTTTCAAGCAATGGCGACTCCCGACCTCGATCGCTTTGGCGCTTCAATCGAATTCGATCAAGCCATGGCCAAAGAAGATCTGTTGGGTTCCTTGGCGCACGTGAAAATGTTGAAGGCCACTCACATCTTATCAGCCACTGACGCTGACCAAATTATCGCTGGGCTGCAACGCTTGCAAGCTAAATTAGCCGCGGGGAAGCTCGAGTTTTCACTAGCTAACGAAGATATCCATATGAATCTCGAAGCTTTATTAACCAAAGAAATCGGGCCCGTCGCCGGGAAATTGCATACGGCTCGTAGCCGCAACGACCAGGTCGCTACGGATTTTCATCTGTACGTTAAGGAACACCTGCCACAAGTCATTACCGCGATCAAACACTTACAACGCGTTTTACTAACGCAAGCCGAAGCCAATCTTGAAACCGTCATGCCCGGCTATACGCATCTTCAACACGCGCAACCGATCTCATACGGGCACTATTTAATGGCATACTTCGCCATGTTCCAACGGGATGTGGAACGGTTTGAATTCAACCAACAGCACACCGATCTTTCGCCGCTTGGAGCAGCGGCGTTAGCTGGGACTACTTTTCCGATTGACCGGGCTTTAACCGCCCAAGAATTAGGCTTTTCCGCACCGTATACCAATTCCTTGGACGCAGTTTCAGACCGGGACTTTGCCCTCGAATTCTTAAGTAACGCCGCAATCTTAATGGTCCATCTTTCGCGCTTAGGTGAAGAAATCGTTTTGTGGACCTCATATGAATTTGGGTACTTGGAGTTAGCGGATGAGTACGCAACTGGCAGCTCGATCATGCCCCAGAAGAAAAACGCCGATTATGCGGAATTGATTCGTGGCAAAAGCGGTCGAATTTTCGGCGATCTCACTGGTTTATTAACCGTCATGAAAGCCTTGCCTTTAGCTTACAATAAGGATCTGCAAGAGGACAAGGAAGGCGTTTTTGATGCAGTGAAGACGATTTTGCCTTGTTTACACGTGATGGCCGGAATGCTAGCCACCGCCAAGGTCAACAAAACCCGGATGGCAGCGGCAACGGAACGCGACTTCTCCAATGCGACCGAACTGGCTGACTACTTGGCAACAAAAGGCGTTCCGTTCCGACAAGCTCACGCAATTGTGGGAGAATTGGTCCTCAAAGGATTACAAACTGGGACCACATTACAGGAAATCCCCCTCGCTGAATACCAAAAAATCATGCCCAAAATCGGAGTCGACGTTTATCACGATTTACAATCGAAAGTTGCCGTTGCGCGTCGACAGTCATTAGGGGGTACCAGCTTTGAAAATGTAAAAAAACAAATTAAAGCTGGTAAAAAGTTAATGGGCATGGAATAATATTCAAAGGCTGAGAAAAGCAAACTTTCTCAGCCTTTATTTTAAAAGAGTTCGTCTCTTTTAGCGGAGAGAACCTTTTAAAATGCCCTTTCGCTTCCTGAAAAAGGAAACGCGAACTTTAAACCCTGACCGCGAGCAGGGAAACTGAGCACATGCGAATTGGAGGCAACAATATGCAAAGATATTTAATTCTGGAAGACGGATCAACCTACGCGGGCGAAGCTTTCGGGGCGACCACCATCACAACTGGCGAAGTGGTCTTTACCACGGGAATGACGGGCTATCAAGAAGCGATTACGGATCAATCCTATGCCGATCAGATCTTGGTGTTTACCAATCCCTTGATCGGCAATTATGGAATCAACGTTGACGACAACGAAGCCCTGAATCCCCAAATCAAAGGCGTAATTTGCCACCAAGTTGCGCGGCACCCTAGCAACTGGCGGATGCAAGAAAGCCTGCCAGCCTTCTTAAAACGCCAGGGAATCCCGGGGCTCATGGGGGTCGATACCCGGCAATTGGTGAAACAAATCCGGGCACATGGGACCCTGCGCGGCAAGTTGGTTGACAGTTTAGATAAGCAGCGAGCGGTGGTGGCCGAACTAAAAATGGTCCATCCAACAGTTGGCGCTTCCCGGCGGGCAGCAACCCCAACGCCTTATCCTAATCCTGGCAGTAAGCGGAATATTGTGGTTATTGACTTTGGACTCAAACACAGTATTTTACGCGAATTGGCCCAACGAGACTGCAATACCATCGTTTTGCCCGCTAACGTCTCCGCCCAAGCCGTCCTAGACTACCACCCGGACGGTGTCTTATTGTCAAACGGCCCCGGGGATCCGACCGAGCAGACTGCTGCAATCAAAATGGTCGCAGAAATCGAACAGCATGTGCCAGTCTTCGGCATCTGCATGGGTCATCAAGTCTTTGCGCTGGCCAACGGCGCCCAAACGTTCCAAATGAAATTTGGGCACCGCGGGTTTAACCACCCCGTGAAAAACTTAGCCACGGGGGAAATTACCTTTACCTCCCAAAACCACGGTTATGCCGTGGCCCCAGATTCTTTGAGCGAGACCGCTTTAACCGTCACGCACTTGGAAATCAACGATGGGGTAATCGAAGGGCTCAAACATCAAAAATATCCCGCCTTTTCCGTCCAATTTCACCCGGACGCGGCCCCGGGCCCCCATGATGCGGCGGGCTTATTTGATCAGTTTGTTGCCACAGTCGATGCAGTAAAGGAGGAAAAAGCTCATGCCTAAGCGGACGGATATTCACAAGATTTTAGTAATTGGTTCAGGCCCGATCATCATTGGTCAAGCCGCGGAATTTGATTATTCAGGCACCCAAGCCTGTCTGGCATTACGTGAAGAAGGGTACGAAACGGTGTTGATCAACTCCAATCCCGCCACGATCATGACCGACAAGCAGATTGCCGATCATGTTTACATCGAACCCCTCACGGTCGAAGCCGTTTCCCGCATCATCCGCCAAGAATACCCGGATGCGATTTTGCCGACCCTTGGGGGCCAAATTGGGTTAAACCTCGCCGTCGCCTTAGCAAAATCCGGCATCTTAGCCGAACTGGATATTCAACTCTTAGGGACCCAATTAACGGCGATTGACCAAGCCGAGGACCGGGAAAAATTTAAAGCCTTGATGCAACAGCTCGGGGAACCGATTCCGGCTTCTCAAACCGTTGGTACGGTCGAGGAAGCGTTGAGCTTTGCCGAAGAAATTGGCTACCCGGTCATTGTCCGGCCGGCCTTTACCATGGGTGGGACTGGTGGCGGAATGTGTCAGACCCCCGCAGAATTAGCCACCATTGCTGCCAATGGACTGGAGCTTTCTCCCGTTACCCAGTGCTTAATTGAGAAATCAATCGCCGGCTACAAAGAAATTGAATTTGAGGTCATGCGGGACGCCGCGGACAATGCGATGGTCGTTTGCTGCATGGAAAACTTTGACCCGGTGGGGATTCATACCGGGGACTCAATTGTTTTCGCTCCCAACCAAACCATTTCGGATCGGGAATATCAAATGTTGCGGGATTGTGCGTTGAAATTGATTCGCGCTTTGAAAATTGAAGGGGGCTGCAACGTTCAATTAGCTTTGGATCCCCATTCTTATCACTACAACGTCATTGAGGTTAATCCCCGGGTTTCGCGTTCCTCAGCCTTAGCATCTAAAGCCACGGGATATCCGATCGCCAAATTAGCCGCTAAGATTGCCGTTGGGTTAACCTTGGATGAAATTAAAAACCCCGTCACCCAAACGACCTGGGCCCAATTTGAGCCGGCCTTGGACTACGTGGTCTGCAAAATTCCGCGCTGGCCATTTGACAAGTTCACCCAAGCGGACCGCCAACTGGGGAGTCAAATGAAAGCGACGGGGGAAGTAATGGCCATTGGGCGCACCGCCGAAGAAGCGCTGCAAAAAGCGGTGCGTTCCCTGGAAATTGACGAAACGGATCTCATTTCTCCCGCGGCTGCGGCAGCTTCGGACAAGCAGTTACAGGCCAAGTTAACAACGCCGCAAGACGACCGCCTGTTTTATTTAGCCGAAGCCTTTCGGCGGGGGATGACGATTGAAGAAGTGCACGCGCTCACGCAAATCACACCCTACTTCTTGGATCTGATCCAGCACCTAGTGGAGATTGAACACCAGCTCAAGACCCACCTCAATAACGAGGCCCTTTTACGCACGGCCAAAAAATATGGCTTTGCGGATCAAACTATCGCTAAATTATGGGGGACCTCAGCAGCTGAGCTTCGGCAAAAGCGCCAACAATTAGGCTTAGTCCCAGTTTATAAAATGGTAGACACTTGTGCAGCCGAATTTGATTCCACGACGCCGTACTTTTATTCCACCTATGAAACGGAAAATGAATCTCACCGTAGCGATAAACCTGCAATTTTGGTGATTGGTTCTGGGCCCATTCGAATTGGGCAAGGGGTTGAATTTGACTATGCTACCGTTCACTCCGTACGCGCCATTCAAGCATTGGGTTACGAAGCGATTGTCATGAATTCAAATCCCGAAACCGTTTCTACTGATTTCTCCGTTTCTGACAAACTCTACTTTGAACCATTGACACTGGAAGATGTGCTAAACGTGATTGACGTTGAACAGCCGGTCGGGGTCATTGTCCAGTTTGGTGGCCAAACAGCGATCAATTTGGCGGACGGCCTGGCCCAAAACGGCGTTAAAATTTTAGGGACCACGGTAACTGACTTAAACGCTGCTGAAGACCGGGAAGTCTTTGATCAAGTCATTAAAGACCTGGGCTTAAAGCAACCAGTCGGCTTAACGGCAACCACCAAAGAAGGCGTCTTAGCAGCAGCAGCTCAGATTGGTTATCCCGTTTTGGTCCGGCCTTCGTATGTCCTTGGTGGGAAAGCGATGGAAATCGTCAATTCGCCCCAAGAGTTGAAGAATTATCTGGCTCAAAACGCCCCAGCGGCCGTCGATCACCCGATCTTGGTCGATGCGTACTTAGAAGGAAAAGAATGCGAAGTCGACGCGATTTGTGATGGAACCAACGTCCTCTTGCCGGGGATTATGGAACACATTGAACGGGCGGGGGTCCACTCGGGGGATTCAATGGCCGTTTATCCGCCACAGTCCTTTGGGGATGACATCAAAGCCCAAATCGTGGCGGCAACCAAAAAACTGGCCGTCGCTTTAAAGTGCATTGGCATTATGAACATTCAGTTCATCATCCACGACCATGAAGCCTACGTCCTAGAAGTCAATCCGCGTGCTAGTCGGACCGTCCCGTTCTTAAGTAAAATTACGGGAATTGAAATGGCCCAGGTCGCAACCAAGGTGATTTTAGGGCAATCCCTAAGTGACCAAGGCTACCAAGGTGGACTAGCCCCTGATTCACCCTTGGTGCACGTGAAAGCCCCCGTCTTTTCCTTTAGCAAACTGGATGCGGTCGATGCCTACTTGGGGCCTGAAATGAAGTCGACCGGGGAAGTAATGGGCACGGATGCCAACTTTGCCAAAGCCTTATACAAAGCCTTTGCTGGGGCTAAAATGCAATTGCCGCTCAACGGGACGGTCCTGTTAACCGTGGAAGACCACGATAAAAAACAGGTTAAAGCCCTGGCGAAACGGTTTGCCCGGATTGGCTACCGCATCTTGGCCACCAAGGGGACCGCTAAGTACCTGAAGAAACATGGCTTACACGTCACCAAAGTCCAGCGTGTCCATGATCAAGCGGCCCCAACCATTTTGGATGTCATTAAGGCGGGGCAAGTGAACCTGGTCATCAATACAATGGGACATGATTATGAGCATACCTCAGATGGCTTTATCATCCGCCAGACGGCGATTGAACACAACGTACCATTGCTAACGGCGTTGGATACGGTTGATGCCTTATTGCGTTCCCTAGAAGGCCGTTCCTTTGCGACCAGTGAACTTTAACGCAGCAAAGCACGGAATTTGTGGTAAGATAAATTCATTAGCGAAAAGGGAGGTAAAACGATGGCCAAGTACGTAGTTGAATTATCCGCAGCCGACTTACAAATGCTGAAGGACTGCCACTCCAAGAACCCTTCGATCATGAAGGCCTTGGAAAAGGCAACGGAAAAGTAATTACTAATTTTACTCCGGTGTGCACTAAGCACAGCGGAGTTTTTTTAATCTTGACATTTGCTCAGATCACTTTAAAATTATAAAAAGATGATAAAACAATGAGAAAGAAGCGATGCTGAATGCGAATTTTGTCTGAAAGTGAACGGACCTACTTGGAACAGATTTTTGTTAAACTAAATTTTTCGGCTGATGATGCCAAATTTTTGGCGGATACATTAGTCGATGCGGATTTACGCGGAATTTCTTCGCACGGGATTAACCGTTTGGCATGGTATGCCCAAATGGTCAAGGACCACACTATTATACCAACAAAGCAGGCAACAGTAATCAAACAGCGACCGGGGCTGGTCTTGGTCGATGCCAATCAAAACATGGGTCAGCTTGCGGCGCGTTTAGCAATGCGAGAAATTATTAAAAAAGCCAAACAAACCGGGATCGCCATGGCGGTCGTCCGGAATTCCAATCACTTTGGAACGGCAGGCTACTATACCCGCCTGGCCCTTGAGGCCGGGTTAGTGGGTGTTGCCCTGACTAACACCCGACCCTTAGTGGTGCCGACTAATGCCACCACGGCATTCTTAGGTTCAAATGCTTTTGCCTTCGGCTTCCCAGCCCAGCCCCACCCATTTATGTTTGATTGCGCCACCGCGGCAGTTTCCGGCGGCAAAATCCAGGTTAAAGACAAGCGGGGTGAAACTTTGCCGGGTGAATGGGTCGTCGATAAGAACCGCCAAGTCGTTCGCGACCCTAAAGAAGCTGAGGAGATCTTGGCCGCGGCCGCCTTTTCAACTGACCAAAAGGGCGGGGGACTCTTGACCTTAGGGGGCCTCTTCGAAGAGAATTCAAATTACAAAGGGATGGGCAATTCATTAGTAATTGAAATCCTAACCGGCATTTTAGCCCAAGGGTCTATTTCAGCGGATACCGTAAAAGGTAAGCATGATTTTTCCCAATTCTTATTGGTTTTCGACCCAGCTTTCTTCGGCGAGCCAGCTAAATTAGCGGCTGATGCGACCCGGATGTTAGACCGAATTCGGCAGCTACCAGCAATTCCTGGAAAACAAATTTGGATTCCAGGGGATCGTGAATATCGCTTGTTAGCCCAAAATCGGCAACGGGGGGTTGAAGTGGATGAAAAAACTTACGCTCAAATGAAAACGTTGGGTGAAGAGTTAGGCGTCACGCTCCCTGGCTCACGTTAGGTTTACCACAGGCGGCCATAAAACGACATTTGGTGTCTTTTGTCGTTTTATGGCCTTTTTTACCTTTTGTAACCGCTTTCGTGATAAAATAAAGGTGGAATAAGATTGTTAAGGAGGTAATAACGATGACCATTCAAAATGTAACAATTATCGGGGCCGGCACCTTAGGCAGTCAAATTGCCTTTCAATCCGCCCTAAAAGGAATGCATGTCGCTGCTTATGACCCCCAAATTGCTGTGGCTAAGCAACGGTTAGCGGCGTTAGCAGCACCATACGCACGCGATGTTCAACTGCCCCAAGCCGAATTTGATCAAGCGTTGGCGACCATCCAGGTTACTGATGATTTGGCGGCGGCCGTAGCTGATGCCGACCTCGTAATCGAAGCCATCCCGGAAGCCGTGGAAATTAAGGCTAAAATGTACAGTGAATTAATGAAAGTGCTACCTGCTAAAACCATCGTGGCCAGCAACTCGTCCACGATGATGCCGAGCCAATTGGTGCAGTACGTGGATCGGCCAGCTCAATTCTTACACATTCACTTTGCTAACCAAATTTGGAAATATAATGTCGCTGAAATCGTGGGAACGTCGGTCACAGATCCAATTGTTTTTGATGAGGCAGTAGCTTTTGCCAAGGCGATTGGGATGGTGCCAATCACGATGCACAAAGAATATCCTGGCTATATTTTAAATGCCTTACTAGTCCCACTGCTTAATGCCGCATTGGCCGTGTGGGCGAAGGGAATTGCCGACCCGCACTTGGTCGACAAAGATTGGATGATTTCTACCGGGGCGCCGTTGGGTCCATTCATGATCTTGGATGTGGTTGGCCTACGGACTCCGTACCAGATTGAAATGAACAGCTACCAACAGACCGGGAACCCCGATGCAAAACTGATTGCTGATAAGCTTAAGGAAATGATTGATGCAGGACAAACCGGCCGGGAAAGCGGGCAAGGCTTCTACCACTACCCGAATCCTGAATTCTTAGCCCCTGACTTTTTGAAGTAATAAAACCGTGTTAGACCAGGCTTGGTAAGCAATCCAGATGGTCTAACGCGGTTTTTAATTTCTCAGTTGGCACACTTTTGGCACTAAATACTAAAGGCTCAATGCGTTTTGGGAGCATTGAGCCTTTTTAATTAAACTACTTCCAAGTGTAATTGGTTTTCACCAATCAAACCGACTTTTTTCATTACTAAGTAAAGCGTTACTGACATTACCGCTGGGACCACAACCCCGAAGGCCATGTAAACAGCGAATTGATCCCAGCCCCGTGAAAGGTAGGCGATTGGCGCAATCAGCGAGTTCAGTCCCAGACCGCCCAAGGTGTACGTTGAGCGGAAGTGGAACAGCACCGTAGCTACTGGCGCACAGACCGCAGTGGAAACCATCGATGGCACCAACAGATATGGATTTAACAGCAAATTCGGGAATTGCAGCTTTGGCGTAACCAACCCTTGGGCAATATTTGCTCCCAGGTTATTTTGGCGCCATGACATTGCCGTAAAGGCTACGAACTGCGCCGTGGTCCCAATCAACGCGGCTGCAGAAGAAACCGGATCTAATGTCAAGGCAACTGCCAAAGCGGCAGAAGAGGCCGGCGTCATCAAGAAGAGGGCCCAAACCAGTGAAATTACCACTGACCCCAAGACTGGTGAGACCGTCATCGTGTGGGCAATGTAAGCCGAGACCGCCAACAGGGCTGGGGTAACCACAGAAGCAACCAACAGACCAAAGGTTACCCCAACCGCCAAAGCCCCAAATGGTACCAAGACCATGTCCAGTGGGGTCTTGCCCGTCAGGTACTTCCCAACCAGGACACAAGCCACTGCGGCTAACAGCGCTGAAACTGGTTGTCCAGAAGTGATGATGGGCGCTCCAGCCAGTGAAACGCTGGCTTGGCCAGTTGCCGTGGCGGCATTTACACTGGCACTGGTAAAGTGCACGGCATTTGCTCCGACGGTGGCTGAAACCAGGGAAGCAAAAGTTACCAAGGTATTCGTGTTTAATTGTGAGGCTACCGCCACCCCGATTGCTGGTGCCAACAAGGCTTGGGCTTCTGAACCAACCAGGGAAAGGGCATGGATCCCCGACAGATTCCCAATCGTTGCCAGTAACAGGCCACCACCAAGAACGACTAAGATGGCTTGGGCAGTAGCAGCAAAGACTCGATAGAGTGCTTCCTTAAAGCGGGAAGCCTCTTGATATGTAGTAGCTTGCTTTGAAGCAGGTTTGACGCGCGCTTCCATAAGCAGTCCCTCCTTAAAAATATGTGTTATTAACTTTTGATGGAACTTAGTCTAAGGGAATTCCATTAGAATGTCAACTGCAAAATTTAATCTTTTTCTAATCAAAATCATAAAACGTTTGCAAAAAATAAGTTCGTGACCCTATGCTTCAAATTCTTAACCGCTTGATCAACCGGTTATAGCATTTTTTGGGGGGCAGCCATGTGCTTAATTCAACTTAATCTAATTATCATTTTTATGTTAAGAAACACTGTCACCCGTGAAACGAACGTTCTCAGCAACTGCTCTAAATGCTAAACTTTATTTAACAGCAATTAAATAATGAGGTGAGCACATGTACTCGATTAAAATGTATGGCGTGAAAGCTGAAGACCGGCCCTTTGCCGAGCGGTGGGCCCAAAAGCATCAAGTTAAGCTTGCAATGACCACCGATGTCATCAATGAAGACACCATTGATGACGCCCGTGGATTTGATGGGGTTACCACTTTACAGGTAACGGATATTCCGCGGGAAGCCTATGCTCGTTTTCACGCAATGGGAATTAAACAAATTGCCCAGCGCAGTGCGGGATATGATATGTACGATTTAGCAGAAGCCACGAAAAACCACATCATTATCAGTAACGTCCCATCCTACTCACCGGAGTCAATCGCTGAATATGCTTTAACCACGGCCTTAAATTTAGTGCGGCGGGTTCCGCAAATCCAACAACGCGTTGCTGCACATAATTTTACCTGGCAAACACCAATCCGCGGCCGCGTAATTGGCAAGATGACGATTGCCGTCTTGGGGACCGGTCGAATTGGGGCACACGCCGCGCGACTTTTTCACGGAATCGGCGCCAAGGTGATTGGTTTTGATCGTCATCAAAACCCGGCCCTGACCGGAATTGTCACCTATGTTGATTCGATTGAAGAAGCGGTCGCGCAAGCCGATTTGGTATCCTTGCATATGCCAGCAAATGACGCTAACCACCACCTCTTTGATGCCAACATGTTTCAGCACTTCAAACGCGGCGCCTACTTAGTCAATACCGCACGCGGTTCATTAATTGACACCCAAGCCTTGCTTAACGCATTAACACAAGGACAGTTAGCTGGCGCCGGGCTGGACGTTTACGAGCATGAAGGCCCCATCGTGCCTTTGGATTTACAAGGCCAACCCCTGGCGGATGAGTTATTTAAGCAATTGCTGGCTTCCGAGCGCGTTATCTATTCACCCCACGTCGCTTACTACACCGATGAAGCCGTTGCAAATCTAATTGAAGGGGGCTTAGATGCCACCCTCGATGTCATCTTACATGGTGATACTGCCAATCGGGTTAACGACCTCGCTTAAGTTTGCACAAAGAAAGGATTAGTGGCGGAGCGAATTAAATGGTCTAGGCAATTTATTTGTAAGCAGGGCATTTCACAAGCAATTCGGGGCATTTCAGCTGTAAACGCTTGACATTCAAAGAAGATCCATCAATAATGAATTTGTGAGCAAACGTTTGTCATTTAATGACAACGGTTAGATTAAGGATTGTAGATTTTAGTTACAAGGAGGAGCATTCATGGTTATGAATCATCGGAAAAAAGTTGTTATGATTGGGGCTGGGGCTGTTGGGACCGCCTATGCCTACTCGATGGCCCAACACGCGTTAGCAGATGAATTTATCATCATCAACCACACGAAGAAGAAGGCCGTTGGGAACGCTTTAGACTTGGAAGACGCGGTGGCCGCTTTTGAAACCCCGGTTCACATGGTGCCAGGGGATTACGCCGACTGTGCGGAAGCAGATCTGGTTGTTATTACGGCAGGGGTACCACAAAAGCCTGGCGAAACGCGGTTACAATTAGTCAACAAAAACCTGGCGGTTATCAAAGATATTACTAAGAACGTTGTGGAATCTGGTTTCCAAGGGATCTTCTTAGTTGCCGGGAACCCGGTTGATATTTTAACGAATGCGGTCCGGGAATTCTCTGGTTTCCCGGCTAACCGGGTCCTATCGTCTGGGACGTCGCTGGACTCTTACCGGTTGCGGATTGCCTTAGCGAAGTTGTTCAATGTCAGTTCACGCAGCATTGAAGCTTACGTAATGGCTGAACACGGTGATTCCGAATTCGCTGCCTTCTCAACGGCAACGATTGGGGGTAAGCCATTACTGGAATTTGCTAAGGACCGGGGTTACACCTTAGACGAATTAAAAGAAATTGAAGATAACGTCCGTCACAAGGCTTACAGCATTATCGAAGGTAAGGGGGCGACTTACTACGGGGTCGCTTCTGCCTTGGTTCGGATTACGGAAGCCATCTTACGCAACACGAATGCGGTGATGCCAATCGGCGCTTACATGACCGGAGAATACGGCCAACACGGTGTCTACTTAGGGACGCCAGCCATTATTAACGCCAACGGGATTGCCCGGATCATCGAAATGCCGTTAAACGAAGACGAACAAGCGGCCATGGCAAATTCGGCTAAAACCTTACAAGACATCCAAGACAATGCCCGCAAGGAAGGGTTCTTACCATAAAGATAAGCCGTTACTGTTTAAGTGTCCTAGCAATAGGACACTTTTTTTGTCCCCCATGATTCTGTTATACTAACATTAAGAATTTTATCGAAAGGGGAGATGGCCATGAGCCATAAAAAATCACACCATGCCAAGGACCTGCCTGCCGTTGCTCCAACCAGGGAAGGGGACTTAACCACGCCCAGCCTCAAGCCCCAAGATGAAGCTAAACTCGCCCAATTGTTAACGAAGCTTCAGCCGCAAAGGAAGGAGGCATTGGTTCCAATGAGTGCCGCTAAGGCGCGCCGGGTGCTCGCTACCCCAGTTGCCAGGCGCACGCAACCGCCGATTGAAACCCTCAAAGCGCTCCGACAAGTCTTAAACAGTCCTGCCAATGTGCTGATTTTAGACCTGGAATTTTATGGGACCGGGGCAGAAAACACCCATGTTGGTCAGCTGGCAGGGCGAATTTTTGGCCGTCATGAACAGTTTAACTATACTGTTTTTCAGCCTAGTGACATGGCCCCAGTCCAACAGCTGAAATTCCTTAAAACCACCAATTTGACCTACCAAGAAGCCATCAAATTCGACCTTGACACGACCATGCGAAAAATTCAGCATTTTATTCAACGCCAACCAATTGATTATTTATTAAGTTATGATAATCACTTTGATTTACACGTTTTAAATGGTGAAGCCCAGCGACACCAGTGGCCAACTGAACGCTGTTTTTGGCAACAAATCCAGCTAATCGACTTAGCTGCAATTTTAAAAACGGACGCTTTAAACGGCAAAGCAATGGTCTCATTGCGTAGCTTGGTTGGTCTTTTGGGATTGCGACGTGAATTGCCGTTTCATGAAGCCCAAAACGATGTTGAATACATTAATCGGGTGCTGCAAATTTACGCGTTAGATGCCAATCAAAATCTTTTGCAGTAGCAAATGTTATGCAAATCAGCACAAGTACAAATCCACACGTAAAAAGGTTAAAAAGTTGATTTGATAATCTTTTTTAAACTTCTGTCATTAAAACTGAGATTTTAATGACAGGTATGTTTTAAACTAATCTGCCCTTTAAACCTTGTTTTATTTACGATTATTGCGCCACCGGCGAACTCGGTGCCACACCTCACTGACCACTAAGATCACAATGATCCCAATGGCAATGGCGTACCCCACGACGCCCAAGCGATAAATGTGTGGGTGGTCAATGCTGCTTTCAACTAACATTGACGAACTAAGAATCACAGCGGCCAAAATAATGACAACTAAAAGCCGGTTGGCAATCCGTTCAACTTGTTTGAGTAATTGGCGTTGACCTTCATAGCGCAATTTCACCTCAATTCCACCACCGTTAAAGGTGTCCAGAGCAGTATCAAGCCGTTCCGGTAGTTGACCCGCCGAATCTAAGACCGACCACAATTTAAACACAGCATCATCGGCTAAATCACGGACTTTCAACTTCCGTTTGAGGTAAGCTAAGCCGAATGGCCGGGCTACAGCCATCATTGAAAGTTGCGGGTCAAGGCGGGCAATCGTTGCTTCCAACGTTCCGAAGGCTTTGATCAACAATGTTACTTCTGGCTTAATTTGGAGATTGTTCTCCTCACAAAGCTGAATAATCCGGTACAACATATTTGAAAAATCAATTTGACCGAGCCCTTGTGCTAAGTACGGACGTAAAAAAGTACTTAACTCTCTGGTAAAGCGTTGCTGGTCGAGTTCCCCCGTTTGATTGCAAATGGCCAGGGTAGTTTGGGCGATCCGGTGGTAGTCTTTACTGGTGAGCGCCAAAATCACCTCCGCAATCCCGTCCGCAATTACTGGCGTGAGACGCCCCATCATGCCAAAATCAAGGTAAACCAACCGGTAAGGTGGTAACGGTGTTTGCTGCTGATAAGTAATTGAAGTTTGTTTAAATTCATGCGTAACCGTCTTACTGGTAGTCATCTCCCCGGCCGGAGCCGGTGTAACAAGCAGGTTGCCTGGATGAGGATCGGCATGGAAAAAATGATCGACAAAAACTTGCTTCATAAAGTTATGAACTAACGCGGTTGCAAGCAAGTGATTGCGTTCTTGTTCTTCAGCCGTAGCAGCATCAAAGAAATAGCGAATGCTCTTTCCTGTCATCGCTTGGTTAACTAACACCTGCGGGGCACAAAATGACCGGTAAACTTCGGGCACGATAAAAATCCCCTGCTTATTATTCAAGCGGTAAAATTCTTCCCCATTTTTAGCTTCATGAAGGGTATCAATTTCACTCAACAGTGAGCTGCTGACTTCATCCAGGGTCCGGTCCAAATCAACGACGGCCGTCTTAGCTGGCACATACTTGATCATTTTAATCGCCCGCCGCAACAAGGCTAAGTCAGTACTGACCAGCTGAGTAATTGCTGGATGTTGAACCTTCACGACTACTGGGGTGCCGTCTAACAATTGGGCATGATGCACCTGACCAATTGAAGCTGAGGCAAACGGTTCGGGCTCAAATTGTTTAAAAACAGCGCTAAGCGACTTTCCGGTTGCCGTTTCAAAAGTATGTTCCACACTCGAAAACGGGTCTGCTTTAACTTGATCTTGCAGTTTACGAAGCTCCTTTACGTAGTCGCCTGAGACTAAATCGGGGCGAGTCGAAAGGATTTGGCCCAGTTTAATAAATGTGGGCCCTAACTCTTGTAGGGCCCCACAAATCGCCTCCGGCTCCCTTTGGTGGTAAAAATTGGAGATGAAATGGTATTTCCGCATCACGGCCATAATTTGCTTTAGGCGGACGCTTTGTTTAAGTTCTGCCGGTTGCTGTTTTTCCATTGTTGACTCCCCCATCTCTACAACTAACTTATTGTCCTCATTTTACCGCATTTATTGAAACATTGGTTAAAAATCGTGGCCTCTTAGCAACGGAGAACGCACTAATTAGTTAAAATTTTTAAATTGCTACTCATTCGTAAGCGTTTTTTCTTAATTGATTAAAGTAAAATGAGAAACTTTTAATCTTAGTCCAAGAGACGCGTTGACAGGTTCGCTTAGCCTCCGATATACTTTTAGGTGTTGTTAGATAACACTTTTGCTCAAGTGTAAGGAGGAATTTGTCGATGTCTTATATTGATGATGTATATACCCGTGTTGTTGAACAAAACCCCGCTCAGCCGGAATTTCACCAGGCTGTTAAAGAAGTGCTTGAATCAATTCGCCCAGCCGTTGAAAAAGATGAAGCCAAATACCGGCAACTCGCTTTGTTAGAACGGCTGACGACGCCCGATCGGCAACTCCTCTTCCGCGTGCCATGGGTTGATGACCAAGGCCAAGTACAAGTTAACAATGGGTACCGGATTGAATTCAACAATGCCTTAGGTCCTTACAAGGGGGGGCTTGCGGCTTCACCCTACTGTTAACCTGGGAATTTTAAAGTTCTTAGGCTTTGAACAAATTTTCAAAAACTCCCTGACGACCTTGCCAATTGGTGGGGCCAAAGGGGGCTCAGACTTTGACCCAAAGGGAAAGTCTGACCGGGAAGTCATGGCCTTTTGTCAAAGTTTTATGACTGAGCTGCACAAGTACATCGGGGCCGACATCGACGTCCCAGCTGGGGACATTGGAACGGGCGCCCGGGAAATTGGCTATCTTTTTGGTCAATACAAGCGCTTGACCAACCGCTTTGAAGGCGTCTTGACGGGGAAGGGCCTCGAATGGGGTGGCTCCTTAGCCCGGACGGAAGCTACCGGTTATGGTTTGCTGTACCTGGTGAATGCCCTGCTCAAGGACCACGCTGATGACTTGGCGGGTAAGACCGTGGTCGTTTCCGGCGCTGGGAACGTGGCGACCTATGCCGTCGAAAAAGCGCAACAATTGGGTGCTAAGGTCGTGACCGTTTCTGATTCAACGGGGTGGATCTATGACCCCGCTGGGATCGACGTTGCTTTGCTCAAAGAGGTTAAGGAAGTTCGCCGGGAACGTTTAACGGCGTACGCCGCCGAACGTGACAGCGCTGAATACCACGAAGGCCGTGGCGTTTGGGCAGTTAAGGCTGATGTCGCCTTGCCATGTGCGACCCAAAATGAATTGACCTTAGATGATGCCAAGCAGTTAGTTACCAATGGGGTTAAGGTCGTAGCTGAAGGTGCTAACATGCCAACGACTTTAGATGCAACGAAGTACTTGCAAGAAAATGGCGTGCTCTTCGTGCCTGGGAAGGCCGCTAACGCCGGTGGGGTTGCCGTTTCTGCCCTTGAAATGAGCCAAAACTCCGAACGCTTAAGCTGGACGTTTGAGGAAGTAGACGGTCAATTAAAGCAGATTATGGAAACGATTTACGACAACATTGCCACCACGGCAAAAGAATTTGGGGCGGAAGACGACTTCGTAGTTGGGGCCAACATTGCCGGATTCTTAAAGGTTGCCAAGGCGGTTGAAGCCCAAGGGGTTTGCTAAACATCCCCTTGTCAGTAAAAAAAGGCTAGTCCCACGGGACCGGCCTTTTTTATTGGGCTTAATTATTAAATTGGGTACTTAGTGACTAATTCAGCTACCCCAGCCGCCACTGCCTGTAAGTTGGCTTGGTCGGTCGGCGCTGCTAAGGCTTGTAAGATTAACTTAGCTACCTGCTGAGCATCGGCTTCCTTAAAGCCCCGGCTGGTAATTGCTGGCGTCCCAATCCGCAGCCCACTCGTAACAAATGGACTGCGCGGATCATTCGGAATTGATTCCTTATTAGTGGTAATGTGAACGGAATCGAGCAAGGCTTGAGCTTCTTTCCCCGTCAATTCAGTCTTGGTTAAGTCAAGGTTCAATAAGTGATTTTCTGTTCCCCCAGAAACAACCCGCACCAGATCCGATGCTTGGAAAACTTCAGCCATCGCGGCGGCATTTTTAACTACTTGTTGGATATAATCAGCAAACGCTGGTTGCAAATCTTCATAGAAGGCTTGGGCCTTGGCCGCAATTACGTGTTCCAACGGTCCCCCTTGCGTCCCTGGGAAAAGAGCAAAATTAAATTTTTTACCCAATTCAGCATCCTTAGAGAGAATCATCCCCCCGCGCGGCCCCCGTAACGTCTTATGGGTTGTCGTGGTTACTACGTCTGCCACCGGAATTGGACTAGGGTGCGCACCGGTAGCGACCAAACCAGCAATGTGAGCCATATCAACCATCAAGTAAGCTCCAACTTCATCCGCTATTTCACGGAAAGCTTGCCAATCAATAATTTTACTGTAGGCCGAAGCCCCAGCGATAATCAGCTTTGGTTGCACTTCTAAGGCTTGTTGCCGAATAGCAGCGTAATCTAATTCCTCAGTTACCGGATTCAAGGCATAGCCATAAGCTTGATAGTTTTGCCCCGAGAAGTTCACTTTTGCGCCATGGGTTAAGTGTCCCCCAGCATCCATCCCCATCCCGAGGATAACATCCCCCGGCTGAAGTAAAGCTTGATAAACGGCCATATTGGCTTGCGAACCAGAGTGGGGTTGCACGTTTACGTACGCGGCCCCAAATAATTCCTTCGCGTAATCAATTGCTTGTTGTTCAACTTGGTCGATGAATTCACAGCCCCCGTAGTAACGCTTGCCGGGGTAGCCTTCCGCATACTTGTTGGTCAAAACCGACCCTTGGGCTTCCCGGACCGCATCAGAAACGATATTTTCCGAAGCGATCAGCTCAATTGTTGCCTGTTGTCGTTCTTCTTCTTTTGCCATTGCTTGCCAGAGTGCTGGCGCCTTTGCTGCATATTGCATGGAATCATCCCTTCTGATGTCTATTGTTGGTTGCTTTACCTTTATTGTAGCAAGAAACCCTCCGCATCGACCAGTCTTGGCACTGAAAAATGGTACAATTAAAAATAATGACTACTGAGAAAGGATTGATAAAATGGCATATGCATTAATTTATACCGCAAAATCAAGCGGTAAAACTTCTTATTGGGCCAACCCTGGTTTTACTGGCAACAGTAAACGAAAGTATACTTGGGAAAACCCGGGTGAAATTCACTTTGAGCAACTTAAACAACAATACCCGACCCTGTTTGGCAATAAGAGCACAGATCGCTTTGAAATCTTAAACTTAGCTACCGGGCAAAAACAACCAGTTGCCACGCCCCCCGCCCCTAATTACCAAGTCAAGCGCAAACCGACTCAACCAACCCCGCAATCATTAACGGCCCACCCGAAAATGTTTAGGAAGACCCCTTACTTGATTGTCTTAGATAGTCCAAATCAAACCCGGCGGTACTGGAGTAATTCCCAAAAGAACTTCATTAAATCAATTAATGACCGGCTGTCTCGCTGGGCCGATTTAGCAACCGCCCGCGAAAGTTTAAAATGGCTGCTGAGCAATGACCAATTCAAGGAGCAATTCGCTAAAGGAAGGGTAACCATTCTGAACGGCCAAACTGGTGAAGCCGTCCTTTCCCCCGCCGAAGTGGCTAAACTGGCGACTAGCGTTAAAGCTGCTCAAACTCTGCCAATTCAAGCAGCAAAACAAGGCCAACGTGCTGCCAACCAGACCCCGGCTCAACGTGCCTTGGACCAACACTTTGGCCAACTGCCGACCGAAGCTGATCTCCGGGATGATACGGCCTTACCGGATGAATTACCAGGTATCGATTTGGCTAAGTATGACCCAGCCTTAGTCTTCGGCGCCGCCAACTACTTGATTGACTCCTTAAAAGAGCGCAAAACTGTTAACCAGTTGCTGAAAAAATACGATGGCGCTATTTTGCAAGATTACTTGCACGTGTTGGAATTCGTCGGTTTAGCCGATCTAGACATCCAAGACTTCACCAGTGCCTTTCAGGCCAACCGGCAAGAGCGCCGGCAAATTAAAAATTTAAGTCTCTTACTAAATGCCCTCGCCCAAGCATTTGATCCCGACAAATTCTGGGCCGCGCTAAAAGATGACTCCGCTAGCAACCAGTACCACTTCCGCTCTGCCAGCACGGCCAAACAACTGCAAGCGATGATTAAGTCGTTTCAACAAGGTACTGCGGACCGCCCAAATGAATAACCATTTATCCTTAGTTGGACTGGCAACTGCCAAGTCCAACTTTTTTTGTCCCTCTCCCGATCTTGAATGCGCTTTCGTGATAACGTATAATTAATTTAATTATTATTAGTCAGGAGGCATCATCATGGTTAAATTTGCTGAGTTTGGGGTTGAAGCGTGGCTCAATCGTTGGGAAAAACAAGCCCGCTATGATATTTCACAGAGTACGATTGCCTCAATGACGCTGGCAGAATTGTTCCAGCTAACGGGGGATGATTTACCCAGTTTTTTGGCCGCAGCCACCCAAATGCCCGAAAACTATGGTTGGATTGAAGGCTCACCGGATTTTAAAACGGCGGTTGCCAAGCTGTATCAGCAACTTTCACCGACCAACATTTTGCAAACCAATGGGGCAACCGGGGCCAATCTCCTCGCTTGCTTGGCACTAATCGAACCTGGTGACCACGTCATTGCCGAGTACCCCACCTACCAACAACTGTACGATGGTCCCAAAGCCCTCGGCGCAACCGTTGATTTTTGGCATCTCCATCCGGAAACCAATTGGCAACCCGACCTAACCGAACTACGCCGTTTACTGCGGCCCAACACAAAGCTAATTTGCCTTAACAACGCCAACAACCCGACTGGCACCGTTTTGTCGCGCGATACCCTGACCGCTGTTGTGCAATTGGCAGCCCGCGTGGGCGCTTACGTCCTAGTAGATGAAGTTTACCAACCCTTTGCGGCTCCGCAGGTCGTACCGATTGTCGACCTGTATGAACGCGGTATCAGTACCAATTCACTATCCAAAACGTACTCATTGCCCGGCTTGCGGATCGGTTGGTTAGCCAGTCCGGACCAGCACTTAATCAATCAAGTTCGTAAACTTCGGGACTACACCATGATTTGTGGCGGAGTATTGAATGATCAATTTGCGACCTATGCCTTACAGCATCGGGAAACTATTTTAGCGCGTAATCGAGCCCTGATTCAGGCAAATTATGCATCCTATCAGAATTGGTTACAACAAGAACCCTTGCTCTCATTACAGCAACCAGCGTTAGTCTCGACTTCCTTCCCCCGCTTGGCGATTAATGAACCAACGCAAGCCTTCTGCCTCAAATTGTTGAAAGCAACCGGCGTGTTACTCGTCCCCGGGGAAGCCTTTGGTCAGCCTGGCTATGTTCGGTTAGGCTACTGTGCTCCCCAGGCAACCTTACAAGCCGGTTTGACGCGCTTAAGTCATTTCCTCCATCACCCCAGTGTCTAAGCCCTAATCAAACTAAAACCGCGCCAAGCTTTGACTCCTTGACGCGGTTTTGCTATTGGGCGGATAAATTTTTTTGAAGGGCCATGATCTGAACCTGCACCGACTGGTTCCGGTTTAGCCGGGCAAAGGCCAAGGCATCATTCAAAACTGTTTTGATCTGGGGTAATTCACCATGTGCCAAGATCAGGTTCTTGGCTTGCAGCAACTTCAGCCGGGGTAAGAAATAAGTCACATGCTTCACCCCGCACAGGTCCAAAGCCATCTCAATTAATTCGTTACTTTGGGTAACTTCTTGTAATAGCGAATGGTATTCGGCCAAATAATACATTAAGGTCAACATTTGAAAGTAGCGTTCCCCTTGCAACTCCGCTGCGGTCGCACTGGTCACCAAATGGTTTAGGTACGTAGCAACCTTATCAAAGAAGAAGGCCGCTTGTTGCAAATCTTCTTTCCGGACATACAACACCCCTTTGCCTAAGTAGGCCAATTGAGAATAAACCGTTTGGTGCTGCTCGTCTAACGCATCGAGAATTTGGGCAAACGAAAATAACGCCTCCGCTGGGCGCTTATTGGTTAACACCGCGGACATCCCTTCGAGGTAGTAATAGTGCATTTGCTCTTCGGGCACTTGAATTGTCTGCGGGTCCAATTTTTCCAAAAGTTCCTGCACGCGACCGTAATTTTCAATCATCAAATTTTCTTCAATCAGCGTTAATAAGTCCCGCAGGTAACGAATTGACGACGGGTCTTGCGTATTCAGGTCATCAATGCTAAACCCCAGTCGTGCACACAGCTTACTTAAAATTGCCAACGAAGGAATTTGCAAGCCATTTTCAAATTTACTTAAGGTTGATTGCGTACAGATCCCTTGACACAGGGTTACTTGCGAATAACCTAACTGCTTGCGCCGTTCAACAAACCGTTGCGTATCCACCCATTTTCACTCCCCTACGAAATATTCTTGTTACTTGAAGCTTACCACACTCTAATTGAAGGACGCAATCTTTGTACGCGATATAAAAAAATCTTCTTGTTGCCAAGGAGCGGGCAACAAGAAGATTAGTCTAGCGATCCGTAACAATGACATAGGCACAATCAACCGGGCCGTGAACCCCGACCACCAATTCCATTTCAATGTCCCCGGAATTTGATGGACCCGAAATAAAATTAATCGCCGAAGTCTGAAAGCCGTCCGCCAGCGCAGCTTCATATTTTTCCACTGCTTGCCGGGTGGAGCGAACCAAGCCACTTTGGGGAACCAAGGCCAAGTAGTGTTCCGGCAAGTAGTTAAAGGCGCGGCCTTGCGCTGGCGTTGTCACGACCGTAATCGTCCCGGTATTAGCAATCAGGTAATCGGCAAACCCAACGGCTAAGTCAGCTTGGTCGGCTGCTTGGGCATTTTGCGCCCGATCAGCCGGCTCAGGCGACCAGACCGTTGTCGTGACCCCCTGCGGATGACCAGCCCAATCTGCAAGGTGATAGGCCTCCCATTGCGCTTCACAGACCCCCGGCAACAATAGGGTTTTGGCTTGAATGGTTTGAAGATATTCATCTAAGAAGCTGGCCAACTCATCGCTGGTTTTCAGATACACTTTCGCCGCAACGGCTTCGCTGTTTTGCTTTGCAGTTGCCAACAACGCTTGCGGAGCTTGGTTTGCCAACACTTGGTCGGGCAAATCATTTAATGGTTCAAACGGTTGAACTTGATGCCGATCCCGGCCCGCTTGTTGGGCCAGGTGGTTGAGAAATTTTTCTCGGTTTGCCTTGGTATTGGCTTGCGCTAATAAATCAGTCATCCGCTTTCTCCTCCTTTGCTTTTACTGCCGGTGCCGGTTCAATGGGGTGATGGTTTTGGTACCAGTGGCGGAAATTATCCTTACTCTTGGGCGGCGTCGGAATATCCCGCAGGTCGGCCCAGCCGTGGACCAACTTCGGCGCCGCTTTGGGCAGGTGATTAATTTTGCCCCCTTCGTACATTCCCTGCACGTCATTTTTACCCATTGGTTTACTAAACGGCGCCGCGCCCGAATGCGCCATCTTCATTGCCGTTCCAAACAAGGCTGGCGAGCCAGTTCCCACGCCAACCATCTTTAAAATCAGGTTCGTCATGGAATGATCGAGGTGTTTTTCATCCATTTCAACAATCCGGTGCTTACGAATCAATTCATGAAGTGGAATCTTGACTGGACAGGTTTCCGTGCAAGCCGCACATAATGAGCACGCATACGGCAATTCTTCAAACTGATCATAACCGCCTAAAATCGGTGACAAAACTTTCCCGACGGGACCCGGATAAATTGAACCGTAGCCTTTTCCACCAATGTGACGGTAAATCGGGCAGACATTTAAACAGGCCCCACAGCGGATGCATTGTAAAATCGGTTCAAATTCTGTTCCTAACGCCCGGGAACGGCCATTATCCAAAATTACCACCCAAAAATCATCCGGACCGTCAACTTCCCCAGCAACTTTGGGACCCGCAAAGGTACAGTATGTGGTCAGCTTTTGGCCGACCGCTGAACGAGCCAACATATTATCAAGGACTTCGGCTTCTTTCATGCTTGGGACAATCCGTTCCATCCCCATCACCACGACCTGCGTTTTCGGCATCGCCATGGTAATATCGGCATTCCCTTCGTTGGTATCCAGATTGATCATCCCTTGATCCGCAATGGCAAAGTTACACCCGGTAATGCCAAAGTCGGCCTGCATAAAGTAATTTCGTAAGTAACCCCGCACAAAGCGCGCCATATGCGCGGGTTCATTATCACCTTGGTAACCAAGTTTTTTAAATTCTGCTTGAATTTGATCCCGGTTTTTGTGCAAAGTTGGAAAAACAATGTGGGTCGGTTCGTCCCAATTGTCTTCTTGCAAAATAAATTCTGCGAGGTCACTTTCCAACACTTCCACGTCGGGCAAGGCGGTTAAGGTTTGATCTAATTCAATTTCGTTGGTGACCATTGATTTAGATTTCACGACCTTATGCGCCTGCTTGGCCAAGACTAACTCGCGGATAAAATCCCGGGCCTCAGTTTCCGTTTGGGCAAAGAACACGTGGCCACCCCGTTTTTCCACGTTATTGGCAAACATTTCCAAGTAATCCGGCAAGTATTTTAAAGTGTGCTGCCGAATTTGTTCTGCCAAATCCCGCCAGTCATTCCAATGGCCCATTTCCCGCCGGGCTCGGGTCCGCTTAATAAATTGAGCGTCTTGGGCTTTGGCGACTGCCGCTTGCATAAAATGGTCTTGTTTGGCATCTGCCACCCGTTCTAAAAATGGCTTATCACTGGTTGAGATCCCCATTTAAAACACTCCTTCCCCATTCGCTGGCACAACCGCCTCATCAACATCGGCCAAATATTTGATCCGGTTGACGTCCACTTGGTGGTTTAACACTTCCGCAATGTGCATTACTCGAATCGGGTGGCCCAGGCGATTCATGCGGCCGGCAATGTTCATCAAGCATGATTGCTCGGTCCCAATTAAGACTTCGGCTTCCGTATCGATAATATTTTGCACCTTTTCATCCACCATGCTGTCAGATAATTCTGGGTGTTTAGCCGAGAAAGTCCCCCCAAAGCCACAGCATAATTGAACGTTTTTCAATGGGATGCGATTCAAACCTTTAACATGATCCAGTAAAACGAACGGGGCCGTGCGTTCACCAATCAACCGGGTCATATGACAAGACCGGTGAACCGTGGCCTTGGCATCTAACTCTGCGCCACAATCAACAATCCCCAACACCCGGTAAATAAACTGACTGAATTCGTAAATTTTAGCAGCCACTTGCTTGGCTTTTGGACCATACACCGGGTCATCCTTTAGAATCGCTTCATACTCCTTAATCATGAAAACGCACGAACCTGACGGACCAACGATGTAATCAGCATCAACACTGGCCAAGGCGTCGATTTCATTTTTGAAGGTTTTCATGCTGCCAGCGGCGTAACCACTGTTGTAAGTTGGCTGTCCGCAACAAACTTGCTTGGTTGGCAAAAAGGTTTCGCACCCCAAGCGCTCTAAGACTTCAACCATTGCTCGGCCAACATTTGGAAACAGCAAATCAACCAGGCAGGTTGAAAAAATACATACCCGTGGCTTTGTCATCTTAAGGCCTGACCGGCATCCCCGTTCAGGCGGCCACCTCCTTTGGTTTCAATTTAGTGCGTTTATTCACCTATCATTATACAACCGTTTTCAACTAAATCGTCAACTTTTTTCACAAACCAAAAAGCACCAAAAGACTTTATTTAAAGGCATTTCTAAACATTCCTAATTGGAATATTTCACATTCTCATGTGGAATTTGCGGTTAGCTTCCGGCAATGGCCTTGCAACTAGCTTCACAATCCAAAAAACCGGTGCGCTAGCCAACGCACCGGCTTAACTTTAAAACGCACTACTAGCTAAAGCACAGGGCCGTTAAATCAGCCGCACTAATGTTGACGATTGGCGTGGCCGCTAGCAGAGCTGTCAATTGGGCCTGAACGGTCGCGGGACGGAAGCGTTGACCGACTAAACCCTGACTTAAGCGTGCAACATCAACATCGCTAAAGAAATCACCATTGAGGCGGAAAGCCGTTAAAACCCCGTGTTTGACCGTTAACGACAGCTTTACCAAGCCCCCACCAGGGAAATAGCGTTTTTTAGTTATTTCCGTTAGTGGCGTGGACTGGTAGATAAACTTGTCGTTAGCAAAAATTGCTTGTTGAATCCCATCGACGGCTCGCCATTGGGTTGGCGTTAAGGTTAGCGGCGTCACTTCATCCGCGGTTTGCTTGATACTGGCTAATAACCGTGCCCGAAATTCAGCCGCCATCATGGTTGGCAGGCCAGTCTTTAAATTAATGACCCGTTGGTGAACCGAAGCAATATGCTTGGACCTAAGCTTTAAGTTATCAACGTGTAAGGCCGTCGCCATTGTCTTAACATCCGTATCAAAGAGTAAACTGCCGTGGTGAATGACGTGACCAAAGCGGTGATACTGCGCGTTTCCGGAAAACTTCCGCCCTTGAAAAGTCAAATCATTTCGGCTCGACTGTTGCACCGGGAGTCCCATTTGTTGCAGCGCTTGACAAATTCGCGCGGAAAACTGCGTAAAGTCAATTTTGGCCGTGGTTGCTGGGGCAATGAAACTATATTGAAAACATCCCGGATCGGTATAGATCGTCCCACCACCGGAATAGCGCCGCGTCACTTGTAATTTTTGCCGTTCAGCAAACGCCAAGTTAACTTCCGCTAATGCATCTTGATATTTTCCCAACATAATCGTCGGCCGGGTTGACCACAACAAAAAGACCGTACTGGGATAATCTTGCTGTGCCAGCCAATATTCTAACGCAAAAAGTTTCGTCGCATCATTACTGGTTGTTGGCAAATACAACATCAGCGCGTCACCCCCACGGCCGCCAGTTCCGCGCTGGCCTTATACGAACTCCGCACCAACGGCGAACTGGCCACGAATTTAAAGCCTTTTTGCATGGCGACCCGGTAGTAGGTCTGGAAGCGTTCCATCGGCACCCATTCCCGCAATTGATAGTGCTTTGGTGATGGTTGCACATACTGGCCAATTGATAAGAAATCTACACCAGCGGCAATCAAATCGTCCATCGTGGCATAAACTTCCTCATCTGTTTCACCAAGCCCGAGCATAATCCCTGTCTTGACGTAGGTCCCCGGAGCCGCGTGTTGATGGGCATAGCGCAAAACGGCCAGGGAGTGATCATAGGTAGCGCGCCGATCCCGAACCAAAGGAGTCAGCCGGCGAACTGTTTCCATATTGTGGTTAAAGACCTCTGGTTGCGCCGCTAACACGCGCTGTACCAAAGGCGTTTTGCCTTGAAAATCAGGCGTCAGCACTTCAATCGTCGTCTGCGGCGTTAGATGGCGGATGGCCTGAATTACCCGCACAAACTGATCCGCTCCTAAGTCAGGCAAATCATCACGGTCCGTGCTGGTGACGCAAACGTGCTTAAGACCTAATTTTTGAATTGCTTGGGCAACATGTAGTGGCTCCGTCAAATCAACTGGGGCTGGTCGTTTATGGGGCACATCACAGAAATGACAATTACGAGTACAATTGGGCCCTAAAATCATAAAGGCGGCCGTCCCCGTCCCGAAACATTCACCGATGTTGGGGCAATTTGCTTCGGCACACACGGTATTTAAATGCAATTGGTCTAGCAATTGACTGACTTGCTTCACTTGTGTCTGATCATAGCGAACCCGGAGCCATGCTGGTTTCTTTGTTTGCGGCGTTGTCATATATGCTCATCTTCTTTCAATCATTTGCACCGTGACCACCCCGACTACTTCTCCGGCTTTAACGGTAGCGCCTTCGTCAACCCGCTGTTCGGCTACTACCCCCGTTACTTCACTCGGGACTTCGCTGATGACCTTTTCTGATTCGACTTCAAACAGGACTTCCCCCTTTTGAATGTGCTCACCAACTTGCTTTTCCCAGGTCCCAAAAAAGTATTGATCTGATTTGGGACTTAACTTCGGCATTCTGATTTCCGTTTGATGCATCCTTTTCCCCTTTCTGGTCGGCGCAACGTCAACCAAGCCAACTGAGACAAATCTTTATTTTAGTTTCATTGTAGCACTCGCACTCGTTGTCAGCGGAACCGTTTTCATACGATCTTGGCATCAAAAACAATTCCAGCAAAAAAGCAGTCCCCGTAATCAGAGACTGCCTTTAGTGTAAGCCCAGGGCGATTTTCGCCGCCTGACTCATTCGTTCAATTGTCCACGCTGGTTCCCAAACAAATTCTACGGCAACATTCTTTACCTCAGGTACCACCATCACGGCTTGTTTTACCTGACTTGCCAAGTAACCAGTTAACGGGCACCCCATCGTTGTTAAAGTCAGTTCAATCAAGCAAATACCTTCGCAATCAAGATCAATGGTATTGACCAACCCCAGATTAACGATATCGATCTGTAACTCCGGATCGATTACCGTGCTTAATTGCGTCACAATTTCAGTTTGAATCAACTCAGCCTTTCGCATCCGAAATCGCTCCCATCGTTTGCCCAAAAATTTTGGTGCGAATTTTTTGGCCCGTCGGGGTCCCGGCTAAGCCACCCAAGCCCGTTTCCCGCAAACTGGCTGGCATGGCCTGTCCGACCTGCGCCATGGCCTGGATGCATTCATCAGCCGGGATCAGGCTCGTACACCCAGCCAGGGCGAGGTCAGCAGCGATCAGCGCATTGCCGGCGCCAATCGCATTTCGTTTCACACACGGAACCTCAACCAGCCCCGCGATCGGATCACAAACCAGCCCTAACAAGTTGCTCAACGCAATCGCAACGGCTTGTGCACTTTGGGCCGGCGTTCCCCCCGCGGCTTCAACTGCTGCCGCCGCAGCCATTGCACTGGCTGACCCGACTTCTGCCTGACAACCTCCCGTTGCCCCAGCAATCCCGGCTTGGTTGGCAATGATCAAGCCAATCTCACCGGCCGTAAATAAGAAGCGAATTAAGGCATCACGAGTTAAATGGCGTTGTTGCTTTAACGCCATCATCACGCCCGGCAAGGTTCCGGACGAGCCTGCAGTTGGGGTGGCACATACTACGCCCATGGCTGCATTTACTTCATTAGTCGCCATGGCTGCTTGTACGGCACTTAACATCAGATCGCCACTCAGCGATTGATTTTTGGCCCGATAAGCGCAGAGTTTGGCTGCTTCACCACCGGTTAACCCCGTGGCTGAGCGCACCCCTTGCGCGCCCTGTGCTGCGGCGGCTTCCATCGCCGTTAGATTTTGGGCCATCCGCTGCCAAACTTGCCGTTGACTTTGACCACTCGTCTCACACTCAGCTTGCATGATCAATTCCGCCAAGCTCTGGTGGTTTTGGGTTGCTGCTTGAACTAGTTCGTCAATCCGGTTAAACATTGCTGGTTCCTCTCACAAGAAGGTTAAATCAGGATATTGGTGCATTAGTTGCTCCACTTGTGGGGTGGCTAGGGCTTGTCCCAAGTTCAGCGCGTAGACAGCCCCGGCCTGCCCACGCTTAATTTGGCGGCGTTTAATCGGAACCAACTGGCGTAAATGTTGGACCAATTGTCGCGCCCGCAATTGGGCATGATCAGGCGCATAATACAGGGCGAGGGGCAACGCACCGGCTAGTTGAACTGAAATCCCGTGCATCGTGACCGCCCGAATTTCAATCGTCCCACCCCCAATTGAACAACCACTGATTTGAAAATGCTGCTGACCAGCCCATAATTCGATCACCGCCGTATTCGGATGATGGATGGGACTCGGGCCACTTTCTTCGACAAAGCGTAAATCCAGCCCTGCTTGCCGAGCTAATTGGGGCGCTTGGGGAACTCGCGCATCCGCTGGCGCTAACCCCAATAAGCCGGCTGCAATTGCATAATCCGTTCCGTGCCCCCGGTGAGTTAAGGCAAACGATTCATAGTAATGAACCGTTGCCTTGTGTGGCGTTTGCCACAACAACTTCCGTGCTGCTTGGCCAAGGGCAACAGCACCTGCCGTATGCGAACTAGAGGGCCCTATCATCACGGGCCCAATAATATCAAAGACACTCCGGTAGTTACCACCCATAAGTCATTTCTCCTCATCATTTCTTCCGTTATCTTACACCCCTCCTTCACAGTTACCAACCCTTTTTAAAATAAAATTTTTATGAGAAAAACGGACCGCGACTAAAGCCGCGATCCGTGCAACCATCAATTCAACTGTCAATCCTGCCAACGAGCTTTTAAAGCCGGTAAAATCAATTGCGCAACGATAATTCCGGCCAAGCCCTGTAAGAGATTGGTCCCAATGCCTAAAAAGCCGGCCACCCAAGTATAGAGAAACGAATCAGCCAAGAAATAGCCCCCGACCATTATCAATGCCCCGACGGCCAAACTGCTCCACTGACCGAGCTTAGTTTTCCCCCATCGTTGGTAGCACCAACCAGCCAGAATCCCTTCCAAACCATGCGCTAAGAGCGAGAAGGGCGCATATTGCGCATAACCAGAAATCAGATCCAAAAAAGCGGTGCCAACCCCACCAACGATCCCACCACCAAGTGGGCCTAAGAGAGCCGCGGCAATTAAGATACTGGCATCAGAGAGATTAATATTCCCATGCGTCCACGGAATCGGCAGTAAAAAGAAGCGGCCACAAACAATGGTTAGTGCCATTAAAAGTGCCGTTAGCATCGCCCGGTAAAGTTGTTTATTTTTCATTTCGAATTCCTTCTTTCGCAAGTTGCTGCAGTAATGCGGTTAATCGTAAGCCATCCAAGCGTTCGGTGGCCGTACAAGTACGCGAAGCCGCCACTGCAAAAGCAACCCCGGCCTGGGCGGCTTGAATTGCTTTTGCGATTGGGTAGTCACATAGCAGATATCCCAGCAATAAAGCCGCAAACACGTCGCCGGTCCCGTAAAAATGGCCCGGGATCGGCGGTGCTCCTATAAAACGAAGCTGATCAGCCTCTAACCATGCACACCCGACTTGACGTTCATAATGCACGCCCGTTACGACCACCGTTAATTGCGGATGGCATGCCTGTATGGTTTGCATAGCCCGCTGAAGATCGCTGATTGCCGGTTGCCTTTGCCACGGTTGATTCACCAACCAGCCCAGTTCGGTCCAATTTGGGGTAATTACGGTTGCCTGACTCAACATTTGTTGCATCGCGGTAACCGTGGCTGAAGTCAACCCGGGGTATAATTTACCATTGTCACCCAAAACTGGATCAAGCACACGAATGGGGATGGTCATGGTCGCCAACCGCTTGCGCAATTGCATCAAAAGCTGTGCATTCCCAACGTAGCCAATTAAAAGCCCCGCAAAATTAACCGCCAGTGTTTGCCAATGTTGCAAGGTGGCGTCAATAAAAGTCGTCAGCGCTTGTTGCGCCGGCTGGCCAAAGCCTTCCGTTTGCGTTGATAACATTACGGTCGGTAGCAGGGCCGGCTGATGCCCCTGGGCGGTTAATAGGGGTACCGCCGCTAAACTCGAAATTTGATTTAAAGCTGAAAGATCCTCCATGATCAAAGCTTTCGCCATTCTCTCACCGCCCTTTAATTTAATTCTAAAATAAAATAATAAACATGAATGTAGTAATTGTCAATTTCAATTAAAAAACGCCTTCCTAAAATTAGGAAGACGTCCTTAGCGTTGGTAAATTAATTATTCACCACTTAATTCAACTAAGATCTTGGCTTGCGTCTTGTCGCTAATCAGAGTATCAAACCCTTCAGTAACAATGTCGTCTAAGCCGATTTGCTTCGTGATAATTGGTTCAACCTTAATCTTACCTTGGGAAACCAAGTCCACCGTCTTTTGGAAGGCATCCCGGGAGTAAGCAATCGTTGAAGTAACCTTAACCCCAGTGTTGGTTAACAGCATTGGGTTAAATTCAATTGGGCGAGCAAAGATCGAAACAATTACCATCGTCCCACGCGCCTTGGTGGATTCAATCGCTTGAATAAAGGTTGGTTGGACCCCGGCAACTTCAAAGGAAACGTCAACCCCGTTTGGTACCAACTTGTGAATTTCTTCCACCGCGTTGACTTCACCAGAGTTGATTACGTCAGTTGCCCCCATTTCTTGGGCCTTCTTTAACCGGTTTTCTGACAGGTCACATACAATAATCTTCCGGGCCCCGGCCGCCTTAGCTGCAGCAACTACTAAACACCCAATTGGGCCAGCCCCAAAGATTGCTACGGTTTCACCGAACCGCAGATCCCCTTCTTTAACTGCTTGAACTGCCACGGCAGTTGGTTCAATCGTAGCAGCCAACTTCAATGGGAAGTCACTTGGCAATTTGTAAACGTTGTGAGCAGGCACATTTACGTGGGAAGCAAAGCCCCCGTCACAACTCAAGCCAATAAAGGAGTAGCCGTCGTATACGTCAACATCATCAGCCCAACGTTCGTGAGTAATGGTTGGGTTAACAGTTACGTGGTCACCAACTTTCACATCGGTAACGGCTGGGCCAACCTTTTCAACCACCCCTGCGAATTCGTGACCCATCGTTAATGGGGCCAGACCACCGGTCAGTTCGTCTTGCTTTTCAACCGGAATAAAGACAGGTCCTTCAACGTATTCGTGCAGGTCACTCCCACAGATACCAGCCCAAGCCACCTTAACTACGACTTCATCGTCCTTTAATGGCTTTAGTTCAACATCTTCTACACGAATATCCTTAACACCATGCCATACAGCTGCTTTCATTATTGGTCCCTCCTTATGCGATTAGCATCATTTAACCTTGTGAATTTATAATATCACACCATATCTGTAAGCGCTACCATCTTCGCTAAAAAAGCTTTAAATTTTTTCTGACTAACTGAGCAAGCGGTACTTTTTGTCGTGTTTTTTCAAGAAGATCCTTATTTTTAGTAAGATATTAAAGAATCATCAGATAACCGAAACTCCAAAGTAAGCTTAAAGATCTTGGTGATGGACAATTTTAGTTTGCCGACTGGAATCAACAATCAATTTTTGATTCAGCTTTTCAAAGGTATTCTGAGCTAAATCCGCATTTTGTTGATTTTGTTGGGCTAAGTAATTGCTTAATGTGCTCCCGGTTAACTGTTGCGCGGTTTGGTCACTTTGCTTTAGGTTGACCTGTAGTTGGTGGTTCAATTTCTTTTGCGCCGGACGTACATCTTTGTTAATTAATTTATTCCGGTATGGATCCGTCAACACCCGGGTTAGCTTATACGTCCAGTAGGCAGAGCTTTGATCAGGTTGATCAGTGCCGCTTTGATACTGGTAAGGCGTTGTATTTACATTCGTATAGAACGGTACATACACACTGGTGGCCGGTGATGCCATGGCTAACCATTGCACACCTGCTATCTCCGCTGGCACATCATTGCGAATCTGCAAAATGTGCGACTCGACGTCGGTCGGCACGTTGATCGGCCGGTAGCCCCCGACCCATTTGCCATTGGAATCATATTTAGTGCCGTTAAAATGCGAAGCTAAGACTCGTTGGACCGTGGCAACTGAAATTTTTTGATCAGGCTTCATAAAGAGGGCCAAATCATGTTGCTTAATGCTCTGCTTTTTGCTAGGCGTTAATAAGCGCTGACCATCCCAAACCCGAGGCCAATTATAGGTCGCGTCCAACTTATTATTTGTTCCAAAGGCTTGCGCATAGTTGACCCGATTCTGCGTTACTTGAGCGAGATGATGGCGTTTAACAAACTTGGCCAAGCCTGGTGAGGCCAAGTAGTTAGCATGATCGTTTAATTTTAGAGTCCCAATTGAGGTTTGATTGGCAATGACCGCATATTTGTCGTTGGGCACCCGTACGGCCGCCCAAGTGTGACCAGAGCCGATTTCCATATACCAAATGGAATTTTTATCACTGAAAATAACCCCGTGAACTTAGTTAATAAAAATATGTAGAAATACGATCTTAATTCGAGTGGAAAACGACTGCAAAAACGCTATGTAACAACACTTGCTTAGCAAGTCATTATATTTCATACATTTTTCCATCGTATTTCCGTTGCCCCTTTTGCCCCTTGTCTGCCCCTTATGTAATAACGCAGCAGGCCCCGTAGGGTATCTGCCGCTCTCACCCATTATCTTAGCATATAAGAGGGTTTTTAGTGACAACTTATCGCGCCAATATTATTATCAATATGTAAGGAGGCCGCTTTAAAAGCGGTGGCTTAGTAATAAGAAACGATTAAAAAACCGTCCTGAAACCTGCCAAAGTTATTAAGGGGCGGTTTTGTGCTCTCTCCAGCTCTCTAGATAGCTACTCAATATGGTACAGCCCCGTTGCTAGGGCTATCAATATTACAAAATAAAAAAGGGCTAACAGCCCTTCTAGTTACTACGACTGGCCGACTACTTCCCAAAGTAGCTTACGTCCTTCCTTTTGCCGTCTGTCACAAAAGCATTGCGCGGTATCAGTCGAATTACTATAACTTCGATTTAATTTTAATGCCTTTTGTGATTGTTGTCAATCAGCTTGTAGATATCATGAGTATAACATTCAAGATTATTAGCACGATTAGGAAAATACATATTTCCATCATTAAAATATTGATTCATTATTAATGCATTAGCTCCGTCTTTTGAATCATGCTTACAAGACCTATAAACAGTATTTGCAACCATATCTGCTACCTGTACAAGATCCGATTTAGTCGAATCAACATATTTACATCCGTTAAATTCATTGATTATATTATTTTTAAGCATTAGTTCTATTTTCAAATATCCGTCAAGACTATTTAAACTCTTTACAGAACAATTCCGCTCATCTAATTGTATCGAAAGATCTTTTTGGTTATTTAGTTGCAGCAAATTTTTCAGATAGTTGCATAGAACAAAATTAAAGCATAATTCTACATTATCAAAAAAGTCATCCTTTAAATGATGATTATCTATAACTATATAATGAAATTTAACGTCAGTTTTTTTCTTCAATTCGTTAAAGATATATTTTTTCATTTTTGAAGGCATTTCTGAGCCCTTTATTTCTTTACGATAATCAAGAATCGCATAATTTTTGCTTGCATGTGTCTTCAAAAATTTTACTTTTGCTTTTTTGAAAATTCTTTTCACGTGTGATGGATTATCACTCTCTACGATTGCAATCACAAAATACCGACAGTTCCGAGATTTATTTCTCGTTATCGATCCAGACTCATCGATAAACAACACACAAATCACCTCATTATACTTTCTAATATACTATTTATTATTACAACATAAAACATCCTAAATAGCTATTAATATCCGCTATAACAATTTAAAGTGTTAACTTATGATTTGAGGATTACCCCACCACCGTGGGAAGCGGCATAGAAAAATGCCCTCCGAGTATGCTAGATGAATTTTCTATTTCATCTGTATACTCAGAGGGCATTATAGCCTCACAAGAATCTCAAAAAACGCTTTTTGTCTTTAAATTTATAGACCTTGTCCACTTAAAAGATGTCTTACTTCAATTTTTAAATGTTCCGTAGGCCTCACCAGTTTGTGCATTACGTACTGCGACATATGCATACCCGTTGGCTCGCGGTTGACGTACATATACATATCCATCGTGGCGGGACCAGGCATCGTACTTAATCGTCAATCCCGGTCCAGCATATAGTAGCGTGGTCGATAGCGGCTTGGCGCCATAGCGTAGATGGAGCCAAGTATTACTGGTAAATGTGCCACTCTCCCTGTGCCACGTGTCGCCCAGCTCATCAGTCCATGTCTTTTGGGTAGTTGGTTGCTCGGCCTTGCTAGTGCCACCTTTTGCCGCTGAGTTCGATGTTGCCGGACTCGATGGCTGCTTAGTTTCAGCTGCACCGTCCTTGATTGTCCCTGTAATATTAAGGACTTGACCAGGATGGATAACATCGTTAACGGTCTTACCATTTAATTGGGCCAATTGATACATATCTAATCCAACCCGTTGTGCAATGGCCCACCAAGAGTCACCGGCTTGGACCGTGTACGTGCTCCCCGTCCGGTTTGACTGATCTGGTTGGGTTGGCTTGACTGGCGTATCCTCTTTGACCTCACCAGTTCGAATAAAATGATCAATCAGTTCAACATTACCGTCTACACCGTACCAATTATCAGCGTACTGCCATAAGGCAACATATTTCATGCTTGGGAAGTAGTTAAAGTTTGGCCCAGTCTGGTTGGCCGTAGTGATGTACGATGCCGCCCACAGACAAGTCCCGTAGCGCTGGCCAATCTGCTCAATGTCGACGTAATGCTGCAAGTACCAGGCACCGGAATAGAGAGCCGGTTTATAGCCAGCAGCCTTAATCGTATCCATGTACGCAATGATTGCTCGGGTGTTAGCTTGGACGTTGTTAGTTGCCCCTGCCTCATAATCCAGTGCAATTGTCGACCCCTTTTTGAGGCCTACACGCTGGGCATCGCTGATGGCGTAACGGGCCATCGTCCGCGCCCAATTACTATCTGCCCCAAATTGCCCCCAGTAGTAAGCCCCAATGTCTTGGCCACTAGCCTGCGCGTTTGCGAGCTGAGCACTGGCCTTGGGATTTTGGTAATGTGCCCCCTCTAGGCCACCAGAGCCGCCCAATTTGACGATGGTAAATCGCGACCCCAAGGCATAGCGCTGTTGCATCCACCACAGGGTACTGTCTTGGTAGCTGGCAACGTCCTGACCCAACCGGCGATCGGCATGGGCTGCTGATGGCAAGGCGGCGGCCATCAAAAAAGCGCCAGCCATCAGGGCCAGCGCTTTGCGTTGTGTCTTATTCATGTGTGTCATCCTCCTTGGTCTTTACCTCACCAGCACCTTCCACGAAGCCGGCCACTGAGGCGGCTGCTAAGATCGTGTTGATAATGCCAGCGATTTGATCCCAATGCCCATACGAGAATCCGCAAGCGAGCATGATTTGTTGCGCCAAGACAATCAGCAACGTTAAAAAAGCTGCGATGGTGGTTTTGTTTAACGTACCATCGTGGTTCAAAAATTTTTGTTGCAAGTTAGTTTTCATCGTTCTTCCTCCTGCTGTGTTTCTAATCTAATCAAACGCCTTTCATGATCATCAATGGCTTGATGCATACGGCTCTCAGTCTGCTTGCGCTCTTCCATATCTGATCGCAATTGCTTGATGGTTACAATCAGCTCAGCCATTGTTTCACGCACTCCATTCATCGTCTCGTTAATGCGATCAAAATCTTGCCGTGATGACTCGCGCGCAGTGCGACTAATGCCTGATCGTGCGTAAGCTGCGATGGCAGCAACTAGCGTCAAGATCGCCACCCATTCGCCCCAATCGAG
Organism: Limosilactobacillus ingluviei DSM 15946; assembly: GCF_001435775.1. GTDB lineage: Bacteria > Bacillota > Bacilli > Lactobacillales > Lactobacillaceae > Limosilactobacillus > Limosilactobacillus ingluviei. The sequence continues at coordinate 87,083 of NZ_AZFK01000087.1, forward strand.
ACCTGCAAAGTGATGTGGGTCCATCATAATCTCCCCTTTCTCCGTCCGCCAACCATAAAAGATTACGTACAAAAAAGCCCACCGATTTTTGTAGAGGATGCTAATAAAAATAATCGTTAGTAATAGACTGGATAACTTGGAAAGTCGCCATTACTGAGCTTGCTGGAATCAAATTCCATCGGATTGATAACAAGCGAATCCGGCATCGGGTGGAAAAACATATCTTGGAAATTCTTAATTTGTGATGCTGGTCGATTTGATAACCATTTCTTACTAGAAGGACCGGGCAAAACTTCTTGGGAAGCATTAATATATCCTGGGGTAACGAAGAAACGCTTAACTTTAAGGTGGCCTCCTTGTAAGCCATTCCAGGATAATGTTAAAGCGTGAGTATCGTATGCGCTAACATCACCAACGTTTACGTTAGCGACAACCCGATAACCGAACATTGACGTATCAACAGCCACATCTCGTCCCTCTACAGCTGAATCCATGCGGTTCGCGGTTGTCGATTGGAAATTTGAAAATCCGGCTCTTAATGTTATTGCAGACAAATCCTCTGGAGAATCAAATCGAACATCAAATCCAACCGTTAGAAGCCCCATGCCAGGGATCAAGTTGTGGTCATTACCATTAAGAGTAATGTACATTTCCCCTTTGTTTGAATCACACTGTACTTCAGAGCCGTATAAATCGTAAGTCGACCAAATCGTAGTTACGTCTTTTGAAACGAAAATTGGTACTGAATATCCCCGCACCATATTTGTAATCAGATCATCGCTGATTAGATTACGAGTAACATTAAAGTTACCGGCATGCAAATGTGGGTAGTCGCCGTTAAAGTTCCCTCTACTATTTTTGGCAATGCGCAGGTTACTGAAATCGTTGGCGTGAGCCGTGTAGAAATTGGTGACGATATCAGACTCTGCATAACCTTCAAAAACGTTGTCACGGTAGTTATTAAGGTTCTTGGTAAAACTTATCGGGACAACGGATAATGCCTTGACGCCCTTACCGTCATCATCCCAACTGCGAAGATTAAAGTGATTTCGATCTCCAAATTCAACCCGAACACCAATAATATCTTTAGCATCATAAGTTTGACCTTCTGCCTCAGGAATAGCTTCGTAATGAGCTTTGATGTTGTTCTGCGCGATATTAAGAGATGAATCATCACCTGGCGTAAGGTAAACGGATGAGTGAGCGTACCCAATTGTAGTTACGTCGATATCGTTTCCGTTGATCCAAGTATTTTTATTTGATGATAGTAGCACTCCATCATACATAATCTCTTGTACTACATTAATTGTATTGCCAAAAATATTGCCGTTAGTGACTGCAGAACGAACGCCATATGTCTTAAATTGATTAGAGCCATGTTGATAAATCTTATCTACATAGCAGTCGGCTACTCCACGTCCATCATCGCCGAGTTTTAACAGAGTAATATCCTTACCGTTATTCAAACTAGACATAGTGAAATTAGTAACATTTGAATGACTGCCGAGCTCCAGTAAGAAACTAATTCCTTGCGCTGATAAAATTGTACTTCTTTCGGAACCAATACCGACAATGCCAACGCCATCAGGGATAATAAGTCCTTTTGTGATAACATATTCACCGTCAGGAATTAAAACCCGCTTAATTGGACCGCTATCAGCCTTATCTAAAGCATCTCGGAAAGCCTTAGTGTCGTCAGTAGTCCCATCACCTACAGCACCAAAATCTTTAACGTTTAAGCCCTGTGAAATCGAAACGTTCTTCTTCAACTCATTCAATCCATTGTTGACTTCCTGCTTAAATTTTTCTGCTTCATCTTTCGTGAATAAGCCATCTTGTTTGATCTTGGTCTCCAACGCCGTCAGCCCAGCCTTGACGGTCTCCATCATGGAGTTAGTGGTTTGACCTTGAGCGTTAAGTCGCTCAATGACCTCACTTATTTTGGCCTTATAATCATCGACAATAGCTTGCAAGGCGGCTTGCTTGGCGTCAACGTCCTTTTGCCCTTGATCCAGCAGTTGTCGGATTCGCTCCTCACTATTGTGGATTAATTTATCAATCTCACCAATGTAGTAAGCTGAGGCCTTACCCATGTAGGCTACACCAGCTAATACTTTAAACCACACGTTGACCCCGCTTAAGCGCTGATCACCGTCAGAATCATCGATCAGACCGACGAAGCCGTAAAAGATCCCCTCTTGTGGGAACATTTGCTCTGGGAAGTGGTACACTACCCGGCCGGCTACGTCAGTGTCGCTCGGATCGCCAACATAGCTCACAACTGCTGCGTCGGGAGCCATGATGATTTCCCCGTCATCACCGATTGAGTAGTGCCCAACATTCCCGCGGATATACGGCTTGAGCCCCTTGACGTTTTTAAGGCTCCCCTGCTCGTACCAAGTCATTTGGAGCCCGTAGTTCCGATCTCCTACCCGGCCCTTAAAATATTCGGTAAGGTTAAAGATCTGATCGCCTTCCTTGGCCGTATCAATCGCAATCCGATAATATTTTCGGTCGTTGTTATGACTTACGTGACTTTCCATTTGTTTACACTCCTTACTTAGATAAAAATGTTTGTTGGCGTGTCGCGGACTTCGCCGTCAAAGATATACCGCTCCAGTCGAGCGATCCGTTGTTCCAGTCCTTGGTCCGCTTCTGCCCGCGCTTGGGCCTCGGTGGTATCCGCCACCCGCCGGTCGCGTGCCTCGCTGTCGTCACCCGCCTTCCGCATATTGGCTTCCGCCGCCAGCTTGCCATTGAGCTCGGCGTACATTTCTTCCGCTGTGATGGCATTGCTGTTGATTGCGTCTTCGATTTTTTTGAAATTACTTTGGGCACGATTGCGGTTATACCGATCAGTTAGTCCTACATCCTGTAAACTAATTTGCTTCACTGCTTTCACCTACCTTTCGAGTTGCTAGTTTTCCATCATCATCAACTGATAGTAGGAAAACCGTCCCATTAGGGGATCGTAATTTAAGACTGTCTACCGGGATTTTGTTCAGTAGTGGTGAGAGCTTATTTGCATCATCCTGATCGTATAGATTTCCTTTGATGGTTTGCTTTACTACCAGCGTTTTACCATTGTCTGGCGAGTACCCCTTTCCAATAACCCCGGTTTTACTGTCAACCATTAACTCGTCAACAATGATTCGTTTACCATCATCCGTCTTGACTAGCGTTGCTTTCTGATTCGTGGGATTTAAGATAGTCATCTAGCGTAGCCTCCTCATCGCTGTTCATTGTTGGTAACTGCGTTGTAGTGATATTGGATAACTGATTAATTCGCCGCTGGAGTTTTTCAAGCTGTTCCTTAGTAACCCCTGCCGACTTTTGCCGGTCATTCCATACTGACGCATCAAAAATCTTGTTTCCGAAGGTAATCGACCCTTTATTACTTGGGTCACTATTATCCAATACCTGTGTGATGGACTGGATCCTAACACTAACATCGGTCCCCATCCGGTCACGTAACCATCCCTTATTGCCGATTTTAATTTCATTGGCAAAACCGCCCACATTCTTAGTAAAACTAATCCAATCGACCGTATATTGGACATCTGGGTAGTCATGGAGTTGTTTCTTTAGCTCTGCTTTAAGAGCTCCCTCGTCCGTGATGGTATCGGAATAATATGGCTCAGCCCACCGCTTACCAATGTTTTTCTTGTTGGCTAACGGGCTAATATATTCGGCCTGACAGGTGTATTCTGGCGCTGCATCCTCAACTGTTTCTTGTGGGGCAGACGTTGTTGTTGTACTACCGGTACTTAACTTCGCTGCCATTGCTCCATTTCTCACTCCAAAATCAGGTCGCCAAGCATTAATTGATTGCTGTACTGTTCCCCGACTAGGATTAGCTGCCATCACTAACGTATTGCTATCTAGGGCTAAGGCAACATGATAGGTACCACCACGTGCACCCCAAAACAGCATGTCACCCGTCTGATATGGCGGGCCAACAACCGATCCTTGATACTCCTCATAGGTGGTTGGTTGGTGCATTGGTACCCCGAAATGGTTATACACATACGCCACAAATCCGGAGCAATCCCATCCGCTCGGAGTATTACCACCCCATACATACGGAACCCGCCCAACGAACGAACGGGTATAGCTGATAAACTCGGCCGCACCACCGCTAGCACTACCACTACCACTATCACCAGAATCGTCGGTACTACTGGTGGTTTGCTCTACCTGCTTCCCATATCCTTTAATAGCCGTTTTTACGCTGTCATAGCTTTCTGTCCATGCAATATGTGAAGCGTTAACTGCGTCGATAAATAAAAACGATCCATCGCGGCCAATGCTTTTGGCTAGATGAATCGTTTTGTTATCAAAGTAGTACTCGCAAGACCAAGCTTCGGCAATCGATGACAGAATGCTATCCGCAGCGGCATTGCCAATCTCAGCATCACCAAAATCATGGTCATCAAACTTATCATCGATTTGATACTTGAATCCCGTGTCCTTAACCACTAAATCCATGCAAGCTTTTAAAGACTGCTTGCCCTTTAACGTATCTTCCACAAACGTATCGTTTAAGTCTCGACCAATATGTGTAGCGCTAATCGCGTACACCCTGAATTCGTTATTAGGAACTGGGTTGGAAGTAGTTAACCGGTACTGCTGACCGTCTGGAGTGGTAAAAAGCGTATATGGTCCAATTAATCCTTCTGCAAGTAGATTTTGGCCAGTAGCGTTGAAGCTAAAAGAAAGCGTGGCAAGTGCATTGATCGTTGTCGTTACTGATACCCCGTAGGCTGAAACAACAGACTGCTGACCATCATAATTTTCAATCCCAATCGATAGCATTTCATCCCCGCTTTCTAGTAATAGAATCTTGTATCAAACTTCATCGTGAAACCAGAAGCTCCATCAAGATGTAGCTTATTCTCGCCAACGGCAAAATCCAAAAAGCCATGATCGCTAGAGCTGTACTCTTGCTTCCCGTTAATACTAGGAACGAATCCCAGAATCGTGACAACGTCTGACGATCTAACACCTTTAGTTAGCTTAAAGGACTGCTTAGTGGTGTTATTAGTAAGTGTAAAGCCATTCGGGGCTGTTCCTTGAAAGGTAATTTTAACTGGCCGATCGTCTGCCCTTAATGGGATCACCCCAGCATTGAAGAAAGTAAAATCAGCAGTGGTGTAGATATAGCTTGGAATCTGTTCAGTATTAAATCCCTGCCCAAATCCCCACCCGTTGTTAGGTGGATCAACCGGGTCTTGTGTGGTTGCCACCGATTCAGCAAACCCTGATGGGCAATCCAGATTAATCGTTACGTCAGACGCTCGCCAGAAATTACCGTTTTGGCTAGGGGTCACAGCTTCTGCACGACACCGCCAACGGATAAATGGAGCATACATATTAATCACGAAGAAATCTTCATCAGATCGAAAAACCCGTCTTAGCTGTAAAAGTTGAAAATTATAATCGTGAATATCCATAGCCGTGATGTCGATAACTAGTGGGATCACTAGTTGTTGTGCCTGCGTGCCAATCAAAGTGGAACCATAATTCCCAATCTGCTGGTAAGAGTGATTGTAATTAGGTAGTGGAATATCAAATTTTTTGACCCGAAAGCCCATCGCGTCTAGATCGTAGACCGTACCATCTAGTCGCTGAATGATAATCGTTGCCATCAGAATGCACCCCCTACTGGCATAGCACGGCCAACTGGTACAGCGCCGCCGTTGTTGTGGACAATAATTTCCTGAGCCCGGAAAGCCTTTTGAATTGGGTATACAACCCGTGCGATCGTATTGCCATCAAGCTGGACGGCAAGCTTAATATCCCCTTGGGCGGCTGAACCACCATTTTGACGATTATCAGCCAAAATTTGCCCAGCGTGGGGGAGAGATGCATTGGGCAGTAACCCAGCCGCTTGCTGTTTAGCTGCAGTAATTGTCTTAGCCAATCGCCCTGCCAATCCATTTGGATCAACTTGGGCACGGGCTTGGATCGCATCGGCAATTAGTCCATCGGCCGTGTCCCGACGTGGATTGATCGCCACCTCAGGTTCGCCAGGCACCTCGCCAAAAATTGATGGACGATCAGCCCAGCCGCCCAAAGCAAAGCGCCGGCCACCGGTTGGGCCCCAACCACCAAGTTTAAGGTCAGATCGCCAAGTTGAGTCGTTAAATAACGCAATCAATTGGTCTAACGGGCTCCAGATATTAGTGTGACCTGGCATGGCGTAAGTCTGGAAGGTCGGATCAATATACTGCAAGATCCCTTTAGATGGCGTGCCTTTTTTCGCGTTGGAGTCCCAGCCATTAATTGCGTCAGCTCGACCACCAGACTCATGCTTGATAACATTCATGATGTGTGACACATCACCAGCACTTAAGCTGACTTTCATCAGTGACGCCGCCGCTCGGATGAGGCCTTCGCTGACCCCCATTGCACCGATCTTCTCCATGAATTTATCGGCCATCTTCTTCAAGAAGTTACCAACCGAATGCTCAGCAATCCGGATTGATCCTTTCCCGTAGGTCTGGTTAAGCCATGGTCGTGGCAAGGCGTCTAACAATCGATCTAAGCCGATGCTGTTTTTGATCTTGTCCCAGATTTCAGTTGCGCTCTTTCCGATAAAATCAAACGCTTCTTCCAACATATCGCCGGCACTATCTAACGCACCACTGACAAAGTCGGCAATCTTAGCACCAGTCCCTTTAGCGTAGCCCGGTAGTTTTCCGCCGTTGAGGGCCATTACTTGCTTAGACTGTTCGTGCGTTAAGATCGACGTCCCGGCTGATAGGTACCGGATTTCTGGGCCCTCTTTCCCCAGCACTTCATATCCACGTGGGGTGTGGGCCAACTCAAATCCTTCTTCACCGACCAAGGCAAGTTGATCATTTACTAAGGCCCCCGTCCCAGTTGCGTATGCTTCAGTTAGCATTGGGACTTTTTGGCTGGCTTCAAATACTTTCAACACTTTATTGATCTGACCACCAAGCTTGTTCCAAATTGATGCCGTTCGACTACTCCCACTCGATACGTTTTTGTTAACCATCGAGTATTCGTTGGACGCTGCTTGGGCGTGCCCAGTTGCCTGACCATTCGCGGCCATAATAACTTTATTTTTCTGGGACTCGGCCTCGTGGACAACCTTATCATGTTGATTCTTAGCGGACTTAGTTACCTTTTTGTACTGGTCATTGGCAGCATCGACCGTATCATCACGTTGTTTTTTAGCGTGCTTAACAATATCATTATATTGTTTCTGAGTAATGGAGTGATTCTCTTTACGTTCTTTTTCAGCAAGCTTGACCGTCTGTTTGTACTTATCCTTGGCGGCTGCGATGATTTCGTTGCGTGCCTTTTTAGCAGGCTTTACCGCCGCTTCATATTGCTTTTTGGCATCCTTCTCGGTTTGCTTGAGGTCCTGCATACTGAGTTTACCTTTGTCCTTACTCAGCTTTTGCAGGATTTTGCGCTGCTCATTGGCTCCCTTGTTAACACTCTTGGTAACTTTACCGTTCGCATTCATCTGATCGCGAGCCAACTGTTCAGAGTACCTCTTATTCTCCTTTTCCAAGGCCTTGTGTAGGGCATCTTGATACTTTTTAGAGTCGGTACCATACTTCTGGGCAATCTTTTGTAACTTGGCATTAGAGCCGTTCTGTAAGGCTTCCAATCGTTGATAGTGGGCATTAGTATCATTTTGCATTTTATCTAACGACTTCTTACGTGCATCGGCTCCCCTTTGGTCGGCCTCTTGCATCTTTTTAAGCCGCTTGTCAGCTTCGGCTTGGGTCAGCATGCCTTGCTTAACCAATTGCTGGAGGTCCTTCTGGGCCTTCTTTTCCTTATCAGCATAGTATTTGTCCACCGACTTACTCATACTGGCAAAGAGTTGATCCGTCTTAGCTTTGGTATCATTAATCGACTTTTGATCAATCTCCGCCTGAATAGTCAGCTTATTCAGCTTGTTCAGGTTCGGCGATAATTTGTTACTAAGATTGTTGGTGTCGGAATCGATCTTGATCTTAGTCGAGGCGACCAGTGTCTTGCCTTTGAGCGCTTTTTGGGCAAATTCGCCGGCTTTCTCCCCGATTTTAGTTCCCAGCCACGATCCAGCGGCCGAGCCAATTGCTGTTCCGGCCGGGCCCATAAAGGATCCCGCAAAGGCACCGAGCGCTGTTCCGGCAACTGCACCGGCCGAGCCACCGATCTTTTGGCTGGTACTGTTTTTCGAGGTTAATTCCGAGCCGATCGCCATCGTTGCTGCCGCAACTGGTACTGCCTTGCCCGCAAAGGACAAAGCCCGCGATCCAAGCCCAACCGCACCAGCCGCAGTCCGACCCAAACCACCGGCACCGCCACCTAAAGCATTAGCGGCTTCGCTGGCTAAGCCAAATTCGACCATAGCGCGTTTGGCTTGACCAAGCGCACCGATAAAATCAATGATCTTCCGGGTCGCAAACAGCCCAGTTAATACGGCTGCCAGCCCAACTGCAATCTGCTTATGCTCGGCCAACGCCGAAAACATCTTAAGGACAAACCCGGTCAACTTAACGACCGCATCGGAAGCAGCATTGATCATGTTTGTCATCCGCTTTTTGCCGATCGCATTGATCATATCGTTAAGCCCGCTAATGACGTTAGCTTGTAAGTTACCAAATGCTCCTTCAAAGGTTTCGGTACTCTTGGCGGCTTCGATTGCCCCCTTATTCATCCCCAGTTGGGTAACTGCCTTATTGAATTCTTCGGCTGTAATTTCACCTTTTTCCATAGCATCACGGAAATTACCGGTATAGGCGCCGTTGTCCTTCATGGCTTTTTGCAACACTCCAGAGGCCCCAGGGATAGCATCAGCGAGTTGGTTCCAGTTTTCGGTGGTTAACTTCCCGGCCCCAGCGGTTTGGGTCATTACCATCGCTACACTTTTAAATGTTTCAGCACTACCACCAGCTTGAGCATTGAGGTTCCCGGCCGCTTCGGTCAACTCCATGTAGTTCTTGATCCCGTTGGCAGCCAGTTGAGCCGTAGTATTGGCAACATCGCCTAAATCGTACACAGTTTGATCCGCATACTTCTTCATTTCAGCAGTTGCGGACTTGATTTCATCCGATCCAAAGCCACCTAGCTTCATCGTTGACTTGAACTTGTAGATGGCATCAGAAGCGTTCATTGATTCATGCACTAATCCGCCCATTGCTCCAGTGATCATACTGATCCCACGAGTCATCAAACCACCAACAAAGGTCCCCGCAACGATCTCCTTCAAACTGGTAAAATGAGTCGCCGTCGAGTCAGCTTCTTGCTTAATCTTGCGCAGCGCCGGTGAGGCATTATCGTTTACCTGCAAATTAGTTAAGACCTTCGCGGGTACCTTTTTAAGCAACGCTTCGTAGTCGATGACTTCGCCCTTCTGCGCCTTAGTGGCCAACTCTGTCAGCACCTTCTTAGGTACTTTCTTGAGTAGGTGGTCAAAGTTTTCGATCCCAGCTTTTTGTGCATCGGCCACCAACTTGGTCTTAACTTCGTCGGGGAGGTCCTTGTAGCGTTTGACCAGCTTGATGGTCTTTTCTTCGGCTTCCTTAGTGTCAGCGTCAACTTTTTGCTTAACGGGCTTCTTCAAGGCTTCGCCCATCTTATCGTGAGCCTTTTCGGTTTTATCAACTGCCTTGTTGAGCTCTTGGCCGATCTGATCATCAATCTTTTCGCCAGCATCGTCACCAATCCCTTTTAAGATGGTATCGATCTGCTTGGCCTTCTCGCTGGCCTGGTCATTCAAGATCACATCAATATTGACTGTTCCATCTGCCGCCATGTTGGTCCCTCCTTCCTATGATAGTGCCCAGCCTTTCAGCGCATCCGCAAAGCCGGCTAATTGAGCTTGTACGGCTTCTTCACTGTGGTTATCTGCCAAAGCATAACGATTTTGTGCTTCGAGCAAGTCGACTTGCTCCTTGCCTTCGTAGTCGTTTGGATCTGCCTGGCGAATCGCCACAATCCGCTGAAAATAAGTCTTGGGCCCGAGTCCGGCAAATAATGCCTTAAACTCGTCCCACTGCAACTTACCTTGCTCTTCGATCAGATTAATCCCATATTGTTCCCGGAAGCTGGCATAGATTGCCCCCGCGTCTTGAGTAAACGAATAGTATCTGGTTGGAGTAAAATCATTGCCTACCAGATCAGTCGTGCCTGCGCTCGTATCCTCGTAAGGATCCTCAGATAAGTACTTGGCAATTCCTTCAAAGGCTCCTGCAATATACTCATCATCATCCGGGCCAGGTGCAAAGCCGAAGAACATCTCAAAAGCCGTCTGGGCCTTTTCGACAGCTGAAAAATGATCGTCATCAAGCAGCTCATAAAATCGCAAGACATTATCGTATGCCAGGTTCAGCTTATAGACCCGATCACGTAGCTGGTAACCGCGCTTAAGATCATTGGTTAGCCGTAGCATGATTAACGCCGCCGTTTACGGGTATAAGATTGCTTCCGGGCTTGGTGCTTAGCAGCATCGTTATCCCGCTTCTCGCCGTTGATTTCGGCTAAGGTATCACGCAATACTTCTACAATCCGCACCATTGCATACATGCTTTGATCGTAGTAGTCGTAAATCCGCTGGCCTTCGCCATCGCCAAAGATCGCGTCCAAACTAGCTAAGACCCGTTCTTGGGCCTGACGGTTGACCTGGTGGATATACTGCTTGCGGTCATCGACAGTCATTTCTTGCTCAAATTTGTCGCTTTGCTTATTCAGGTTTTCGGCCAGGCCCTGTACGTCCAAGTCCAAATCCTTGAGCGTCGTGTCTAAGTGGTCGTTAAAGCTAATGATATATTCGCGCCCAGCAATGATTACGCGCCGCTTGAAGTCAAAAGCAAATTTAGCGTCTAAATCCAAATTAATAACTGACATGTGTTGCCTCCCGTCTCACGTTTCCTCGTCTCTGTCTTACTAACTAACCCTAGCCAGCTCCTACACTAGACGGAGCAGCTTTAACCGTATAAGTTGGCTTACCGTTAAAGACAGCCACAAAGCTAAAGGTTTGCTTGGCCCCTGGCTGACCACCAGTTGCTACGATCGTCTGCATGGTGATTTGACCCATAATGACGTCCCCGTTGGATAATGTAAAGCGACATAAGGTCTTGAGGTCGTCCCCAATTGCCAATGACTTGGAGGCCACAAAGTCTTGTGCTGGGTCCCCAGCTAAACGGTGGCCGGCGATGGTCAGCTGGAACCGCTTGGACGTTACGTCTGCGCTCCCAAACCCTTCGCCGTCATAGTATTGGTCGTTAGTGGCCGTGTCGTTCCCGGCCGGCGTAATGTTGTTAATCCCAGCGGCTAATGGAGCCCACTTGGCCTCATCAGCCTTGGCGGGGTCTGATTGACCATCGATTGCAATTTCCAGCTTATTCCGCCAGTTCAGGTCAAATTTACCAATCTTCGTTGGTGCTTCTGGTTCTGCCATTTAGATCATCCTTTCTTGTAGGTGTCTACTGTTACTTTGAAATCAAATACATAGGTTACGTCTCCTTGCGCATCCGCTAAGATCGGGTGCGGGAAGGACGCAACTTCCACTCCACTAAAATCAAACGAATCATCCTTACTGGTCACGATGTAATCATGATCAGCTAACAATTCCGCAATCTTGCCCAGCGTTTCGTTAATCAGTCCTTCGTCTGGGCCGGCCATGATTACTTCCATTGCGTAGGTCTCAGTCTTGTTGCCAGCATAGTCTTCGTCGATCACCGTAGAGCCCGGCAACATTTGTAGCCGCAGTTCTGGACTGTGCTTGCCATCCAAGTAGCCCAGCAGGCACTTAACTGGCAAATCCAAACTATTGATTGACTCGCGCACGCGTTCTTTAAGATCCATGTGGTCCACCTCGTAAAATCAAATCTGCGGTCAGCTTTTGCCAACTGGATAGGTATAGCGACTTGGCCCGCAAGTCCCAACGCCGAGTAGCTTTAGGATGCTCCGTCCGTGTGTAATTACGGATCCGGTGACCATTGATAAAGCCGTAGAACTGCGCCTTGGCGTACGGTGGTGTATAGATGATCGTTTTGCCGTTAGCAGCAATATGCGCTGATTGTGATAGCGGACCATTTTTGTACGGGACAAACTGATCCATATCGCTCATGACCTGGTTAGCCAGATCATAGTTGGCTCGCTCAATCCGGGCCTTGCTGATCAAGTCGTCGGGAAAGCGGCCGCCATAAGTAACTTTAACTGCCATTACAACACCTCCAGCTCATACGAGTACACGTCATTGCTAAACGGCTCCCGGTTGTCAACAAAGCGGGTAATCGTATAGTCACGCCCCTCAAACTGCAAATGCCAGCCCACACAATCCGGACCCAATTCTGGCATCGGTGCCGAAACTTGCCCCAAAATAAAAACAACAGCATTGGCGGTAACTTGCCGCCCATTGCTGTTGCCTGCATAGATCGTTTGAGGTTGGACAATCACGTTGTCGATTTGTTGTTGCTTAACAACTGGCTTGCCGTAGTCGTCTTCTTCTCCAGTTGGCAAGGCGAGAGTGATTGTTTGGTTACACATCTTTTTGAGGATGCGTGGCAACATACAGATCACTCCCCCTTCCGCGATAGAGCAGGCCATAATGAGCTAGTAAGCGATAGGCTTCCTTGCAAACGCCGCCCACCATACTGTCTTTTGTGACGTGGTTAGCTGGCTGCAACGATAGGCGGCCAACCGTGATAGCGTTAAAATCATCCCCGTTTTCGTAGGAAGACGAGACTCCGGTTGATTGGATACAGTCAACTTGCTCGCAGATCGCCGCTTTGTAGGCATCAACACGTTGCTGATCCGGATCATCAGCCATGACATGATCTTGATAGTAGTAATCCGTCACACTATCCACTGCCCGCTGGGCCTGACGCTCCAGCAAGGCAAAATCATCAGCCTTGGTACTGGCGTAGCCCAAATCAACGTACTCAGCAAAGGTTAAGTTAACTTGCATCGCCGTCCACCGCCTTTAAGAGGTCCGCCTTATTCATGCTAGATGTATAGGCAATCCCATGCTTGTCCATGTAGGCCTTGATCTGGTCCACAGTCTGGCTCTCCGTTGGCTTAACTGATCCGCTTGGGTCAAAGGCCCCGCTTAGATTATTCTGCGGGGCTACGCTTTTGGGGAAGCCGCAACATAGATAGCCTTCTTCGCGTTGTCAAATACCAAGATGTCGTAGTAGGACAGACCCTTAATAGTCGTCCGGTAGCCAGACCGGTCGGTTGAGGCATCAAGAACATCGACTGTATCGTACTTAACAATTGGTGCGACGGCATACAACGGCACAGCCATAAAGTTGACTGTGTCGGTAATGCTCAAGCCTTGCAAACGAGCCTTTGGGACCGTCAAGATTGGCACCCCACCATCAAGCTGACCAACGCGCCGATCAATCCCGTTGATCTGTTGAGTATTCGTGGAGAAGTTCTTGTTGACCCCATCAGCATTCTTCAGCGCCCGATAGTAAGCAGATGAGGCAAAAATTACATAACCACCCGGAATTTCATTGTCGATCATATAAGTTTCTAAATCATCATAAGCGGCTAGGGCGTTCTTCGCATCGATGGTATCCGTTACCAGCTTCCCGCCAGCTTTAGCCGTGTCATACAACTTTTGCGCCGCGAACTTGTCCCGGTGTGGGACCGTGATTAACCGCTGGTGTTCACGCACCATGTTAGCGACTTGGTAAGCACCATTTTCGTCCATGTCTAATTGATCAAGGTCGTAGCCAATCCAATCTTCTTGGGTTAGTTCGAACGATTCTTTTTCAATATTAACGTTGTGCCGCGCGTTGTCACCGTTGCGGTTGTACTTAGCAGCTTCAACAAATCCAGACATCTTGTTTACCCGGACCGTGTGGACGCCGTCAAAGTCGGCCGCCGTAATTGACTTAGCCCCACCGGTCAGTGGTTGCCAAATCTTGGAATCGGCGGCAAATTCTTCATCAATCGTGTTTAGATCTTTTTGGTCTAATGCAATCGTCATTCTCTATACCTTCTTTCTTATTCTGCTGTTCCTGCAAAGCGTGCAGCAATCCGGGAGGCGATGTCGTCCTTGCCAGCACCATTGTTGTTATTACCATTGCCAAAGTTGCCACCAAACTTAATTGGTTGGCCGGCATTCTTAGCGTCAAACAAGTAGCTGTCGGACTTCTTAACTGCCTCGATTTGGTCAGTCAAGCCATCTAAGGTCCCGTCTTTTTGCACGCTAACCTTTTCCGTGTCAATCAAAGAGAGTACGGCTTTCACGTTCTTGGCTTTAGCATCACGCAGAGCACCTTCGATCTTAAAGCCTTTTTCCTTAGCGGCTAGATCGTTTTGGTACTTGGCAGCAGCAGCCTTGTTGTCTTCTTGCAGTTGCTTAATCGTGGCTTCCAGTTCTTCGTTCTTCCCAGCGTTCTTGCGCAAGTCGTCTAATTGACCATCACGATCACTGACTTGCTGCTTTAGGTTGTCACGTTCACTGGTCAGGCTATCCACTTGTTCTTTCAAGGGATTAACTTCTTTACCGTACGAGGTCATCACAGCCGCAATTTGATCATCGTTTAAGCCCAGTTCCTTTAATTCTTCACGTTTCATTGTGATCGCTCCTTTACGTTAATTGGTTACGCGGTTACGAGCCGCGAGAATTGGTACACAAAAAGAGCAGTTTTACGACGTGCTCGGGTCGAACAAAAAAGCACCAGCGAATGCTAGTGCTTAGTAGTTTCTTGTTTTTCAAGTGCAATATATTCAAGTTGTTCTTTTTCCGTCCAATCAGCACAAGGCTCCTTAATAACCCAACCCATCTTACTTTCATCGTGTTTGATTGAATCGCGTTCCATAGATTGGCACCTCCTTGTAAATCTGATTCATGGCATGGATCTCTGCAAGCTGCTGAGTTTCAGCGAGATCTTTTCTGTAGTAATTATACCACTTTAGATACTTAGCCTCTATTCCAACAAGCCGATAATCATCTTTAACAAGCCGAATCGAACCGTCATGCCCCACCACAGCAGTAGCAACAGCATTATGCTTGTGCAAGCTAATAAGATCTGCTGACGACGGTCTGGTGCTTCCAGGATGATTGTGAAGCAATATAATCCGCCCAGGATAAGTATTAAGCAGCTGTGCATCAGCATTAGTAAATCCACTTTGGAAGCGATGTTCATAAGTATCATTCTTGGCAATCACTTTCCCCGTTCGAGCATCAATGGCTACAATATCTTCATAAGCTGTTCCATCACGATGTTCCAACATCTTAATGGATTGCTTATACAGAGATTCTCTGGCTGCTTTACGAACCGGAAGCTCGTTGAAACGTTTATGAAATTCAGCAGTGTTAACCAGCTTCCGATTAACGGAAAACTCGTTTCGTGTTGATTTCTCTGAAATTAATTCTCGTTCAGCTGTTCTGAATTTTGACCCGCGAGTGATAATCTTTTCCCGACTATAATCGCGAGTCAAGATTGGCACCTTGCGATCAGCATTCGTTTGTTTGATGAACTCCCGCAGCTTAGCCTGACGTGCTCTCAGCAACGTTTTAGTTTGGTTGACCATTACTTCATCGCCAAGCTCTTCAGCGACCTTTAAACGCTTCTTGGCCTCCCGGATGGCTCGCTCACGGGCCCGTTGCTGCTGAACCAGTTTACCATTCTTGATGGCCTCTTCTGGATCATATTGGGGCTGGTGATTGGTGTTGACGCCCTCGGTGTATGGGATTAACATATGCCGGCAGTTAATCCCCAGTGTTCCGGCCGGCGTACCATAGCCATGATTATAGATGCTATCGTACTTACCGTTAAACTTGGGATCTTCTGGCGGCACGACATTAACCACGTGACCCTGGATGTACGCGCAGGCTTCCCGGCTGTTGGGATGACTGGTCATTACACACAACGCTTGCCCCATCTCTTGCATCCGCTTGGTCCGCAGGTCGTTGTAGATCCGATTGGCCGTCGTAGTTAAGACAGTCCGCGTGTAGCCCTCAATTGACCAGATCCGTCCAGCCTTATCTCTCAGGAGCGGGATCCCACGCTCTACCTGTTGATAGATTGCATCCTTAACGGCTTGCTCGTGAGTCTTGAGCCCTGATACCGTGGCTACCGTAGATCGCTTAAGGATCTCTTGGTAAGCCCGCATGGCGGGATTGACACCCAAGTTACGGCTAAGTAGCGTCTGGTTAATTATGTTGTTGAGCGTGTCTGTAGTCTGTCGCACCGCCGAATCAAGCGTATTTGTTAACTCATCGCTGATCGGTTGTGCTGGCCGGCCATGCTCTTGCAGCTCTTGGCTAACCTCGTCCATGATCTGGTAGCCATCATCTTGCAAGGTTTGGCGGATGTAATCCGGATCCAGATGGTCATACTCGGCCAGCAGTTTAATCACTCCGTCAAATAGCATCCCCGCATCAGCTAACTGCTTGGCTTGCCACTGCAATACATTGTCCGCTGTTACATCAGCATACTTGCCCCGTTGCAGCACCTTGATAATCTCCGTAAATATCCGGCTCTCAAGGTTAGAGTAGAGATTGGTGATCGTTTCAGCGTCAGCTTGGATCTGCTTTCCTGCATCCATGATCTCCCTCCTCACTCACTATTCGTCGCTGTTATCAGGATCCATAAAGCCACTTGGCGTAAATTCTGGTTGTTCATTCTCGATCTGGGCCAACCATTGATTAGCCTCTTGCTCGCTCAAGCCAAAGTTACGGATTAAGTACTCACGCTTGGGCATTACACCAGCAGAAACTAACGCTAGTTCATCACTTCGTTGCTTGTCCTTGTCGATAAACACGCCATCATCAAAGTGGACGGACAGATTAAGGTCACCAGTTGCATCGAAATGACAACGGGCTTGCCCATCGCTGAAGAACTCGGGCGTGCTAGCCACTTGGAGAATGGCTGTAACTAATTGGTTAAGGAACAGTTCTACTTGCGTCAGATAACTGGACCGAGTTTGGTAGGTCGTACTGTTCTCACTGACGACTTCTGTTGCTGTCTTGACCCCCTGGCCGTCAAATGAGAACGTCCCAGCGCTAAAGCCGGTCTGCTCCTCGAACTCGCGCAAGAAGTAATCAATCGATGATTTGTACTGCTCAGCACGAATATCACTGGTTAGGTCCGTAATCTTGAGATCGTCCATCCCGTAGAATTGCTCGTAAACATCCATATCGGAATCAAACATGCGGGGATGTGTTTCTTCGCCTTTACGGTTGCCAAACGTCGAACCTGGTCGTAGCATTTCGGCCGGCACGGCAATCCGTCGCTTGCCCATCTTAATCTCATGCACAAAGGCATCGTGCGTTGAGTTTATCGCGTCAATGATGTTACGCGAGTTGTCAACGATGCCGATCCCTAATGGGCTGTCCAAGTCGCGGTTGTTCGCGCCTGGCGTCTTAAAGTAAGCAAACAACGGCTTTTTGATTATGCTATTAAACTCAATTTGTGGTTGCATGTTGGGGTAGAGAGTATCGAGTGGCACGCTATTGCCGACAACGTCATGCTGCGTTGAGCGATACAGTTCATTGGTGATTACATACTTATCTGGCCCATCCCATTGGTGGAATTCCAGCAGCGTGTAATAGACTGGTTGGTCATTCTCAATCCGTGTTGATCGCGACGCAAATACGCACTCGCTGATGTTATCAGTGTTAGTGTGTAACGGGTAAAACTGGTCAGCATTGGCCCACGCAATGCGGATGTTGTTCTGATTGTCAACGTACGGCCGGGCAGCTAGTCCACCCAATGCCACCCCAGTTTCGAGATGTTGCTCAAACTGCAAGTTAAAGTGGTTGTCAGCAATGATTTGTTTGACCAGCTTGTCCAGTTGCGGATCCTCCAGCGATACCTCACACTGCTCATTAAAGATGATTGAGGCTAAGCGTTTAGCTGATAGCTTGGTCACGTTGAGCGTACTCATCGGCCGTTGCCTGCGTTCGCCATACGAATTCCGGAACCAGATTTTTGGCAGGTCGTCCCGGTAGTACGCTTTCGCCAATTGAATCCGGTCATACTCACCTTGCGCGATTGCGACACGGTTATCATCAGTGATCTTTACTAAGCTTTTCGTCATGCCGATCTTGGCACCCCCTTTCCATAGCAGATTGCGTAATGTTGCAATAAAACCCATCGGATCACCTCCTACCACTTAAGTCCAAGGAATCGCTCGTTATCACGTACAAAGTACATAAACTGGTCGCAACAATGGTCATCCTCTTTGATCACTTTGGGATCGTCACTTTGTAGTGTCTTGTCATCCCATTGGTATTTGCGGTGTTCAGCCAAAAAGATCTCATTCTCCGGTCGCTCAAGGTAATAAAAACGACCCTGCGCAAGTAAATCCTGCACACGGTCGATCATGTCCACCTTCTTAAGCTTGGCCACTTTATGCCAGTGGATGCCGTAGTCATTGTAGAACTGATTGTCTAATGCCCCTTCGGCAGAGTCGATAGTCATGCGTGTGGGTGCTTTGCCGATCCACTCGGTAACTTTATCGATAAATGCCTTTAAGTCCTTGGAGAGCTCGCTAGGCGGCTTTTTGTGCGCCTTACCTTGTGGACTGTAATAGTACGTATCCAGTAAGATAACATCCCCTCGCTTGGTTACACCATAGGCACCACAAGTTGTTGCCGATACCTCATGCCCAGTATCGACGGAGTAGAAAACGTCCGTGATGTAATCATCATCAGGTAAGTCTGCCAGCGGCCGGAAGTTATC
The DNA here is from genome assembly GCF_001435775.1 of Limosilactobacillus ingluviei DSM 15946. Lineage (GTDB taxonomy): Bacteria > Bacillota > Bacilli > Lactobacillales > Lactobacillaceae > Limosilactobacillus > Limosilactobacillus ingluviei. The sequence continues at coordinate 105,760 of NZ_AZFK01000087.1, forward strand.
CATGTTGTAGACGTTAGTCCCAAGGCCGACAACCTCTCCAAGATAGAGCCAGCGATAGTAGTCCGGATCATGCTGCTTGTACCGCTCGATTAACTTAAGCTGGTCCGGCGTGGTAAAGCCCCACTCATCATCTAAATAAGTCGAGGTATCCACAAAGTAATCCGGATCTTGCTCGCACTGGGTCACCCATTCGTTGATCCAGTCATACGGATTTTTGGGTGGGTTGTAGGAGAAATAGACCTTGGTCTGAGTAGCGAATAACGGCTTCTGGCGGATGAAAGTTGGCAGAGATTGGTCGAATACATCTTGGCTCTTAAAGTTTGCGGCCTCCTCAAACCAAACGGCTACCACGTTACCCACGATGTTAGACTTGAGCTTCATCGGGTCATCGGCACCATAAAAATAAAATGAACTACCTGTCCGCTTATGAGTGACCTTAAGCGGGCTGGAGTAATAAGAGAACTCATCGTAAAGGTCCAGCATATCCAAGGCCCACTTGATCTGACTGTACACCGAATCGCGCAAGTAACTGGCGTTTTCACGGACACAGACTACATTGACCTGGTGTCCTTGCTGCGTCCAGTGCTTAACCATCGTCACCAACTTAAGACTGATCACCGACGACTTAAATGATCCCCGGCCACCTTTAGCAACGACATAAGGCTTATCAGTACGCCACAGAGGGTAGAAGTGCGGATTGACCATCTTAGATAATCTAATCGTCTTGGCCATCATCTATCCCTCCAATATCGTCAACCAATGTCGTTTTATCTGCGGCCTTGTTCTCTCCAGTCAGCTCATTGCGTTTCCACTCAGCGATTTCTGTTTCAGCTTGCAGCTTCTTGATCTGAGCAGCTACCAATGGATCAGTTAATGGATACCGCTTCATGATTTCTTTTGCTACGGCGATCTTATCCTTCATGCTGGGCTTTTTGCGGACTGTAACAACATCATCGCCAGCTGCTAGAGCTACTTCTTCGGTCTCTTCTTCGCGTAACACGCGAGCATAAAACTCAAGGACTTCTTTGGCGTCGGCAATCTTGCTCGATTCGATTTCAGCCATTTTGGCGTCGATATAGGCTTTGATGTTGGGTTTTGTTAGGTTTTCAGCGCCAATAAAGCGTGCTGACTTAGCATTATAACCAGCCTTGATAGCTGCATCACTGGCATTGCCGCTCTTGATATACTCATCGGCAAATAGCCGCTGCTTTGCTGTTAGTTTCACATCGATCCACCACCTCACAATCGTTTAATACAAAAAAAAGCCCAGCCGTTAAGCTGAGCTGTGGCCCATAACTGGGCAAACCATCTAAACTCGTAGCGGGGATTCGCACCCCAAGGCACCTAATTTACCCGTACTTATTATCTTCCAGAAAGGAGGCATCTCAATACCAGAAAGTCACCGGTTAGACTGCGTAAGAAAATCACAAATTGAAACCTTGAATGTCATCAATGTATGTGCCACTACGAGAGAAGCTGGGATGATAATTCTAGAGAAAAGGAGACGTCAACTCCTTTTATGGATTCCCAGCAATGCCCAAGCGACGGATTCGAACCGTGCTTTTGCCAGTAATAATCGCTTCAAAAAGTTACTGCCCCACCTGGGAACTTGGCACCCGCCTTGTCGAGTAGGCGGAATAGCGATGCCCGGAATCGAACCGGGATCTTCAGGCAGAAGCCTGCTGCTCGCCCATTGAGCTACATCGCTACTGCAGAATTCGTAAATATTTACGATACCACTATAACGCTGTTTTTCGGCCTGTGAGTCCGATCATAGTCCGCTCTCAGTCCGCTTTTAGTCCGTTTTGAGTCCGATTTTCAAAATTTAGATAATTTTATGCTAGAATGGTTTTGCGGCTTTGCCGTAATTTGGCATTGGGATCTCACTTGCTGGAAGGCACGAATGAAGGTAAGTGCCCTTGCCGGAAAGGAGAAGTGTGTTGCACAACACGTTTTACGACGTGCTTGTCGCTTATGAACCAGTAGTATACGTGATTGTCTCAATCATTGGCGCTGCTGCTGTTCGCTACTTCTCCCATAAGAAGTAGCTTTGCGATAAGCTTTTAACTTTCACTTATGGGGTTCGTGCACCCCATACATATTGACAAACAGTCGTATTAAGGTTATATTATATCCGAGTGAAAGTTATTTAAGCTTGTTGCAACTACTTCTAGTTGGTACCAGCCTTGCCGTTGCCCAATCGCAGCGGCTTTTTTGTTTTCAGCGATGAATCTCTAGATCCTCCAGCTCGTAAGCCTCAGCAAATTGTCTCAACGCCTTTGGCTTGATCCGCTTAAAGTATTGGCTGCGCTGGTACCCAATCGCCATGTAGCAAGCCGAGTCCGAGTAGCCTTGCAGGTACAACAGATCCAGCACCTCACGACTAAATGCATCGCACCGATAAATCGCGTCAACGGTCGCTTTGACCACTTGCTGGGCATAAGACCGTTGGATAATCCGTTGCTCTAAGGGATTGCCTGCTGGTGCCCCCTTAGGCATGTCGGTGATTTGCGGTGACTGGATATTAGCAAGTTCCTTGCCAGCCATCCGCTTAGCACGCGGGTAGACACGAGTTAAAAAGTGCTTTACGTTGGCCTCAGTCGCCTTGTAGTCAATATCATCACCCAGTAGAGATTGTTGTTCGTACATAACCCACCCTCACATGCTATAATTAATTTGATGTGTGGTCTGCCTGTAAGGGTAGGCCCTTTTTTAGTGGAAATACTTAACCTCGTAACAAATTGCTACGGCAAACACAATCACTGTCAGAATTGTCAGTAGCAGATCCATCCGCCTTTCTTGCTTACTTGGCCGCTGCTTCATCAATCAGCCCCTCCATCATCAACACTTGTTTTCGACTTTTTCGCCGTTTCTATTATGGCAAAGTCAATAGCTACTACTGCATTAGTCAAGGCTTGATCGCCCCATGCTGTGCTTAAGTTTTGCCGTTCAGCTTCTTCACGGCAGTTGTTAACAATGCTCTTTGCCCGCTTTAATCTCTCTTCAAAACTCATAGCCATAATTACTATTCCTCTGCGTGCTTTCGTGATTTGTAATAGGCCCACAAGGCTTCGATTTCTTCATCCTCAAAGTCCGCAAGCTGTAGCCCTTGATAGCCATCATCGTCGAACGCTGCATCAGCGCAACGATCTAAGAAATCGCCAAAACCGGTTTTAAGTTTTTGGGTAGCTTCGAAAGCTTGCACAATATCATCATAATCAAGTCGGTAGTATAGCCGCTTGATGTCATCGTTGATCTTTGTCATGTTAAATCTCCTCTACATCCGCCAGTGGCACGTTATACATAACCACCAGTCCATCTTGCATCAAGTCGCAGGTGCCATCATCCCATGTGCCGGATACGATAAAGCGACCACCCAGATATTTGACTTCTTGGCCGACCAAGAAGATTGATTTTTCACTCGCTGTCATTGTCCTTTCCCCCGTACATCAGATAAGCCATCAAAAGTGATGAACCGGTCCTTGGTTTCCGGTAGTAGCCGGCTGATCGTCCGTGAATCATACATCTGTTCAAGCTGGTCCACCGTGTTGTTGGTCGTCACAATTGTGATCCCCTTAGGCCCGTTGGTGATACCGTCAAATCGTGCTTCAGCAATTGACTTCATCGTGCTGTACAGATCCCGGCGCACGCCCTTGATTTGGTTTTGGCTCCCGGCTTCGGTGCCGAAGTCATCCAAAATCAGCACATCCACCTGTTTAGCCGCCGTCACCACAAGGTCGATCTTGTTCCGGATCCGGTCGTCAGCGAAGTAATCATGCTGGAACAGCAGCTTGAGCTCGTTGGTGGCCAGAAACAGAATGCTGGCCCCCGCCTCTGCTTCCAGGTAATGGGCCATTGCAATCGCTAAGCTAGTTTTGCCGGTCCCTGGCAGGCCCACCAGCATGATATTACCCTTGCCACTGATGGCCAGCTCTTTTGCCAGTCGGTAGGCATGGACACCTACGGCACGAGCTTGCACGGCATCAGGTTGCAATTGCGGATTCCATCGCGAGAAGACGAAGTCAACAGCTTCGCCCCCTGCCCATAGCGAATTGCGCTCAAATTGCTTTGCTTTCTCAGCCGCCAATTGTTGCAACCATGACTTGTATTGCTTTGCCCGATACTCCCGCACTCGGATGGCCAAGTTAGGATCATCAACGTCAACCCCCGCTTTGGCCATAATCTGGCGCAAACGTTGGGGATTGGTGTTTAAGGCCTGCATCTCACTCATCATATCGCCTCCCAGTTAGCCCGTTGAGGTAATCATTCCGGCCCAACGGTGGCTGTTGCTGTGGCAATGACCAATCGTCCTCAAAGCCCCCGTTAAACCAAGTCGATCCATCTTGCGGCCGGCGCCAGCTGTTTTGGGGCGCAGCTAAATAAGCCTTGTAGGCTTGCAGCTTTTCGGCCAAGATAGCCTCAGTATTCTGCTTGGACTTGCGTCGCCAAGCTTTGTAGTGCGCAAAAGCAGCCTTCTTCCCTCGCTTGGCTGGATACAGGGACCACAGCCGCTCGAATGATTCACGCAGCACGCCTTCGCGTAGATCATCGGGCTTGTCCCGATGATCGTTATTCTTCTCTGCAGTATTCTCTTGGTTATTCTCTGTAGTAGTCTCTGGATAGTCTCTGGTATAGGTTGGATCATTTTGATCTGCTCCATCGGATCGATTTGATCCCTTCGTTGGATCATTTTGATCCGCTCCATTGGATCGATTTGATCCACTCGTTGGATCATTTTGATCCGATCGTTGGATCACTGATTCAGTTTCGGCTAATTTTTCATAATCAATCCGGTACCACTTGGTCTTATCAAAGCCAGCCTTATTGTAATTGGCCGAAATCAGATAACCTTGCTTTTCCAGACTGGTAAAAGCCCGCTTAACGGTCGCAATCCCCCAAAACGGGAACTGCTTGTGCCAGTCTTCGTATGAGTTGTAAACCCACTTGTGGCCATCTTGGACTTTGTCACTCTTGCTCAACCAGTAGTGGACTTGTTGTAAGACAATTGCTTCATTCAGCCCGATCTGCTTGGCCAGTTCTGGCAGCACCATCAATGGTGGTTCCGAGATCAATAAGCTCATGTTTCCCATCAAACTAGCCTCCTAACTAAAATGGCACGTCGGTAACTGGTGCATACGATGCTGCGGCCGGCTGACCGCTACTTGGTGCTTGATTTTTCTTGGCTTCTAAAAAGCTAAATGATTTTACGTACACTTCGGTGAGATATACTCGTTTCCCATCTTTATCATCATAGGTCCGAGTTTGGATACTTCCTTCAATGCCAATCAGGCTGCCTTTCTGAAAGTAGTTGCTGATGTTTTCGGCGGCCTTATTCCAGGCAACGCAATTGATAAAGTCGGCTTCCACGTCGCCTTGCTTATTCTTAAAGTTACGGTTAACGGCTAAGGTAAAGGACAAGACAGGAATGTTGGAGCCATTTGTATACTTCAGCTCCGGATCCCGCGTTAGCCGGCCCGTTAATGACACATTATTAATCACGATCATTCTCCTGTAATTTTTGTAGCTCTCGGTTGGTCAGGATCTTAAAGCGCAGCAAATCATCGTCACTCAGCTTTAGTGGCTTGATGTGGTATTGCTGGCAAAAAGCCTGGATCCCAACTTGGTGTTGATATTGATGGTGCTTGCGGCACAGCGTCATAAAGTACATTTTACGTTCGTCGATTGTGCGGCGATTTCGTCCCATGCCAACGGTCGTATAGTGGGCCAGGTCAGCATGTGGCTGGCCGCAAATTACACAGGTCCGATTGCGCAGGCACAAGCGCTGGCGAGGAAAATCTTCCGGCAGGCTGTCCCAAAGTTTAGTTTGGAATGGGATGTCCTCAGCAAAGAGGAAATCTAAGATCTCAAGGATCATGTAGTTGCCAATTGCTACCGAGCAGTTAGACAAGCTGAATGGCTTAACGCCAAAATCCAGTTGCACCTTGTACTTAAACCGGGCCGCCCAGTCCTCCGGAACATCACCAGTGTAGTTGCACAAGTCATTTAGCAGGGCCCAGATCTTTTTGCGTTGATCCGGGCTAATCTTACGCTTATCGATAATGTGCAGCTCTACTGCTGGCACCATTCCTTGGCTGAGATGGCTGACCTGCGCCAGGTTGACATCGTCGTCAACCGTAACGGTAACTTGCTGACCTGCGATCTTGCTAAGTCGCCCCATCATTGCGCATTTGCCTCAGGTACTTCTTCAAAGAGATTTTGCGTACGCTCATTGGCGATTTTTTGGATCATTGCTAGTGCATCCGTCCACTTTGATAATTCATCCTTCTTTGTGAAATCTTTAATGGATCGCTTCAGACGGTTGTTAACCTCGTTATTAATTTCCTTTTTTTGTGCCCCTTGTTTCACCAGTCCATTAAGGACATTTCGGTATTCCGTTTTGAGTCCATCAATTTGTTGCTGTTCTTCCGGGCTTGGCTGAGGAGGTTGCGAAGCCGCTTGTTGACGTTGCTGGCGTGGAGCTGCTTGCCGGGATGATTGCTGACGCTGCTGGTACGTCCGGTTCTGAGGTTGATGGTTAGTAGCAGCCTCACCATCATCATCGGCCTCTCCGGAGATGCCAAACATGGCCCCAAGCTGATACCGTTTTGCGTAAGTAATGGCCGAGCCTTGCCCTTGCGGATTGGTTTTGTCCGGCCGTAATTGCAACGTGTCGGACGAGATAAATTCGCCGCTTTCGTGCAGGATTACCGTCCGGACGGTTGGTTGACCATTGCTCCCCGCAACTAGCTGGATATAAGACAGCCCCGTCCCTTTCATCGCTTCATCAACGGCACTTTGCAGGCCAGTCAAATCAAGGTAGTTTTTGTGGAAGAAAGGATTCTCAGAGTTCAGTTTTGGTTGCTTTAGTTGACTATGGAATTTTGCCAGCCCTTTGGTTAACTCCCCAATCGTTTCACTCATCATTAAGTCCATATTCATCCCTCCTAGACTTCGTGCCAGCCATGAGCACCTTCTGGCTTGTTCTTAATCTTCCAGCCGGCCGCTTTCGTGTTGATCTTTACTCCTTCAACGACTTCGCCGTCAGCAGTAATAACCTTGCCATTTGCAATCGTCAGCGTCTTCTTGAGTTCGCCCCAATCTAATTTGACGAGTTTTTTAACGTAATCGGTGTTAGCAAATTGATTAATTAGCTTTGCCTCATTGCCTTTGGTCATTGTTTGGCGCTCTTTGTCAAAGGAAATCTTCCCGGCCGGTCCCACGAATGACCAATCATCATCTTCTTGTTGGTCGGCCCACTCGAGTAAGTAACCTTTAAAACGGTCGATTGCTTCGCTTTCTTGTGCCTTAACCTTTGCAGCAAATTCCTTTGCTTCGGCAACGGTCTTTTGAGCCTGTGCAATCTTAGCTTGGGCCTGCTCGATTTTGTAGAAACACCAATTAGCCTCTGCTTCGTTCTTAATCGCCCAGCGTTCTTCTTGTGGCTCTTCCTGAGCCGATACATTAAATACTTCCATCGTGATCCTCCTGGTAACCTACCGTGTAGGCGTATAGCAATGTTGCGTCGTACTTAGTAATTTGGAAGCTGGTAGTGTGATAGAGGCCAAATTTTTCAATCGCTCGCAGCAGGCGCCAAGGTTCGATATTCAGAACGACCGCAACGTCCAGCAAGGATACGAAGCTATTGTCGTCGCAGAAAGCTTCCATTTTGATTTTGAAATCTGTGTTAGTCATGAATCTTCATCTCCTCGTAGGGTTCTTGTTGGGCTAGGGCTAAGGCAATCCCGTTAATCCGAGTCCGGATTTCTTCCAAGTTATCTTGCATGATGGTGAGTTTCTTTAACAGCTTTGGGTTATCGGGCTTTACTCGGTCAGCGACCTCAACGCCCATCATTGCTACGACCCATAGTTCATCAGCAATTTTCTTCTGTTGGTAGGCAATTTCTTCATTCATAGGTCGTCCTCCTCGATCGCTAAAAAAATTTGATTGATGACTATGCCTAGATTCTTTGCCAGCATTTCCGCGCCGAACTTAACGGCGATCAGCTCATCTAAGTGGTCCTGCGTATCAAAGTTTTGCTTCATAATCAGTAAACCTAGCTGATTATGAAGTTTGCTGATTCCTTCCAGCGCTTGCCCCTCTAGGGCTTCAATGTTCTGTGTTTGCATGGTATAATTACCTCGAAAATTATTTTGCTAATTGAATTTTCAGCTGGGACTAACGGTGGCGGCCGTTGGTCCCTTTTTTATCGATAGTTGGGTCAAACCAGGGATCCATCCAAGGCGATAGTGCATCACCAAGGTCGCATGCCGCGACAATGATCCAAATCAACGCTGGTAGCCCAAACCAATCTGTTAGCCCGTTAAACCAGGCGTAGGTCATGCCCCACGCGCTAGTCGTATAGGCGATTGCCTTAATTACCTTCATTTTCATTTTCCTTCCGTTTCAGCTTTCAGCATTTCAACAGTAGCGATAATTAATGTTCTTGTATATTTATCGTGTTTAGCTAATTCGTAGATTCCATAACATAAATCTGTGTTATTAATATTGCGGACAATTTGGACCCCATCTTTACTTTTACCAATAAGCGCCCATCCTTCAGAATGACGTCCCTGTGCAACCATTTCCTTTGCTTCAGCGATTAAATCCATCTCAATACCATCCTTTACTTTCTAAATCCAAACTTGCCTTGATCAAGGTACCGTCAAGCGTGTGCACCTTTTGGGACCCGATGATCTTCCTTACATCGCTACCTTTACCTCGATAGGTTCCCTTTGCGATCAGCTTATCAACCCGCTCTTCATATTGCATGGCGTTCTCGCCGTAATAGCGGTCTAACACAATCGTTGTCATTTCTTACTCCTTTCCAGCTCGTTTTGCCAATCAACAAAGCGCTGGAACATTTCCATATTAACCATTGGTTCTTTTTGACCTAAACCGGTAAACGCATCTGTATATGGGCTCAAACGACACTGTGACTTCCATTTGTTATAGGTAGTCTCACCAATACCAAACCATTCTTTAAAGCGGCTCTTGGGCCAAAGATTTGGTGCAGTATTCATTCCATCGCCTCCTAACGTACATATCCGACCAAGTACCCGATCACAAAGGCCAACACGCACAGCGCAAAAGCCTTTAGCGTAATTTCCATTTTCATTCTCTGCCCTCCCGTAATTCATCTAAGCTAACACCCAAGGCATCAGCGATCTTACATACCTTGCTAAAAGTAGGCTCGATGCCATGGTTCTTATAGGCGTAGATGGTATTGTCACTAATCCCCGTCTGCTTGGATAGCCAATACACACTTTTACCTTGTTTCTTTAATTCCCTTTGGATCTGTGACCACATGATCTTGCCACTTCCTTTCCAATTACCACGATATGTTGTGATATAATTTAGTCACTAATACGAGGAGGTAGAAAAATGTTTCGTGCCACAATTCATTTTCGCTCGGGCAATGATACAAATAATTTTGAGATCGCTAACGTATTTGAACTACTAGTTGACGGTGTTCAAACACAGCCTAAAGACCTAAAGTTTGCAAACGCTCAAAATATCACCCTTAACTACCACCAACGTTTATTTGGAAACAATCCAAAGAAGCTATCAGGAACTGTCGTGTTCAATGCCAGCGATATTATTTATATTGACCTGGTCGAAGAAGATTAGCCCTCCAACCATTGCAGTAGCTTGATTAGGAAAGCTTTCTTAATCAGGCTTTTTGTTTGGTTAGCTTTTGCTAGTAATTCTCCTTCGAGTAGTAACTTTTGATGTCCATTTTCCGAAGAGCTAATTTTCATTTCAGGCCCCCTCCTTCCTCAGTCCCTCGGGGCTGCTTTTTCTTCTTCCACTTGGTTACATATCTGTTACGTGCCGCTGCTGCGCAAAATGCGTAGAATCCTTGCGCCAACGGGTCAGATGACCGGAGCGCGTTTTTAATGTTCTTCTCGTAGCGCACCATGATGTGGTGTGCTTCTCCTCTTCTTGTGGTCATTAGTGCCTCCTTAACTACACGTTACGACTACCTTGGGGCAAAAAAATAATCCTTTGGATTGGAATGTTAGTAACTTGGCTAAATTTATTGGCCTTATCAACCCTCATCAAAGTAAGATATTGCTCGTAAGATCGATACATAGCTCGTGACACACCTAACTTTTTGGCCATTTCTGCTTGGGTTATACCAGCTAAATTTCTGGCTTGGCGTAAGGTAAAATTATCTGGCATCTGCTCACCTCCTCGACTACACAAATAGTGTACTACACGTTACAACTATTTGCAACACTTTTTGAGTAGTTAGTTAGTTTTTTTGTGTATTAGGGGTATACTTTATGTGTAACTATAATTACCAAAAGGAGGCGTCAAAAATGAGTATCGCATCTCGAATAAAACAATTACGTACACAAAAAAATTACACTCAAAAGGATTTGGCTTCCTTACTATCAGTAAAGCCAACTACTGTTTCTGGTTGGGAATTAGGAAGAAATGAACCATCTATAGATATGATCAATAAGCTATCTTCCATTTTTTCCGTCACAACCGACTATTTGATTGGTCGATCTGAAAACCCTAGAAAATCTGATGATGGCTTGTCAGAAAATCAAAAACTGGTGGCCTACTCTATCGATCCGGATATCTCTGACGAAGAACGCAAAGCCATCATTGAAATGGTCGAAGCAGCAAAGAAGTTCCGGCGGCGGATCTAAGGCGGTGATCTCGATGACTGATCTAGAAAAACTCGAAGATCAATATCCCGAACTCCGTTTTTGGTCAATTGACGTGCCCAATCCTCATTTCCACGGCCAAATTGATGGGCACGATGTATATGTAAATGCTAATGATGATGATCTGACGCAGCTCAAAACGGTGCTGCACGAGATCTATCACCATGAAGTAGACTATGGCGATCTATCCGATTGCAGGAAAACAACTACCCTACGCGAAGAAGGATATGCTAATCGGTATGCCGAGCGCCGTATGATGATGGTGTAACCTACGTCAAAACTATTTGGGAGGATAAAATGTTAGCTCTAACGATAATTTGGCTTCTTGTAGGCCTATTTGCAATGATAGCCATGATTGTCCAGTCGTTCCGCAAGCGTCTGTCGTGGATGAAAACTGGTATCTCAGCATTAATCTATGTCGTAGTTTCAATTTTACTACTTATAGTTGTTGGAAGTGAGCCTGATAGCACTCAAACAGCTAGTCAGTCTCAAAACGATGCGAAAATTTACAAGCTTATATATAACGATGATGAAGATTACGATGATGAAATAAAATTTGACAGTGATAAGCAAGGCCAATATACCCTTAAAATTAAGGGGCTCCAAAACGGAACCGTAACAATCAAGAACGATGATGATAGTGAAGAATCTTTTAAACCAGTTAAGGTTAAAGTAAAAAAAGGGAAAATTAGTAAGTACACTATTAAATTAGCGGATAGTGACCTTGTACATGATTTTGTCATTACTGATAAAAATGATCACAACAAAAAATTCGAAGTCTATAACAATTCGGATGCCGCTAATTCTAGCATGAGCTCTATGAGATCAGCCAGCGAATCATCCTCCTCAACGTCAACGACTAGCACAGCAGATCTTGATCAAGCTCTTGCTGATCGACTCAACGAAGAAAAGAGTAACAATGCTGCATGGTCAAAGTTTGTCGATAATGTGACGTATGATGGTGATCAAATCACTATCGAACTCAATGCCTCATCAGATGCTCTGACAGATGCTGAATTACAAGTCGTCGCACGTATGTCCCAAGGTATGGCGTTGAACGTTTTGAACGAACAGGGCGAAATCAGCGACAGCAAAGCCGGCAAGGGTATGCCTACTTTCTGGACAAGAAATGGCCACCAAGTCGGCTATGCCGCTAAGCGCAACTATCACCTGTATTTCTTTAAATAGCGTGGTGAAACTAGTATAGAAAATTTCCCACCCGTAACTAATTTGGAGAAAATGTATGATCTTTAAAAGAATTATTACACTAAGCAGCATACTTATAGTTGGGACTGGTCTTGCTGCTTGTGGACACTCGACTACAAAAGACAGCCATTCTGCATCGTCGAGCAGCTCAAATAAAGTTGTTAAGCATGGTCACAAAAAGAAAACGCAAACTGCAGAAACGTCAGTATCATCATCCGCTTCGGCCAGTCAGAACGTGCAACCAAGTCCTGCGTCTACCCAACCTGCCAATCAAGCTACTGCTCCAAGCCTAGCCTCGCAAACTGGTAGCGCTATTACAGAAGATCAGGCACGTGCCATGCTCGGTGGTGCCAACGGTGATCTGCAGGCAACAAGAACATCCAATGGCTGGACCTTTTCTGGAGACGGCTATACGGCTACCGTCGGGGACGACGGAAATATCTCACATAACTAAAAAAAGCATCCCCTGCTGACACAAGGGATGCTAAGTGAATTGATCGTTGGTTAAAACTTAATCAAATTGATTATAGCATGTTTCAGAAAACGTGTTGAAAAGTAATTTAGATTGGGAAGTAATTGAAATGAAGAAATTAGGCTTAGTTTGCGTCGCCCTGCTTGCGTGCGGGAGCCTTGCAGGATGCGCTAATAAGGCTTGATGGCAGCTTGTTATTACTCGAGGAAATAAAGAAAATATGTTATTCTTCTTTATAAATTCTAATTAGGAGTTAGTCAAAAATGAAAATTAATGCTGTAGATTTATTCTGCGGAATTGGCGGGCTTACTAAAGGGCTACAAAATTCCAATATTAATGTAGTAGCTGGCATTGATATTGAAGAAAAATGCCGATTCCCGTATACACAGAATAATAACTCGAAATTTATTCAAAGCGATATTAAAAAAATATCTAGTTCAGATATTGATAAATTATATCCAAAAGATACCGATATAAAAGTCTTAGTCGGATGCGCACCATGCCAGCCTTTTTCTTCATACAGCTATAGATACAAAGGAACTGATGCATCCATTAATAAAATGGATCTTCTGGACAGTTTTTCTAGAATAGTCAAAGATATACACCCAGATATAGTTTCAATGGAAAACGTTCCTCAATTAGCCAAAGAACCTATTTTTGGTCGATTCATCAAGACACTCAAAGAGTTGAAGTACTATGTCAATTGGCATATAGTTTTTGCACCTAATTATGGAGTCCCACAAAAAAGAAAACGCTTAGTACTCTTAGCTAGTCGATTACAAAATATCGATCTTATCCCACCACTATACAATAAAAATACTTATCCAACTGTAAGAAGTGCTATTAAAGATTTCCCGGAAATTAAAGCTGGCGAAACTGATGCTAAAGATCCAATGCATCATTCGCCTAAACTTTCACCTATTAATTTAAAACGAATAAGGCAATCAAAGCCCGGTGGTACTTGGCATGACTGGGACAACAATTTAATTTTAAAAGCATATAAGAAAAAGAGTGGTAAGTCATATACAGCCGTATATGGACGAATGGAATGGGATAAACCTGCTCCAACTATCACAACAAAATTTTATGGCTATGGAAATGGAAGATTTGGACATCCTGAACAAGACCGGGCTATCTCATTCAGGGAAGGTGCAACATTACAAACATTTCCTAAAGATTATATTTTCCTAGATAAGAAACATCCAATTTCAGGATATGATTTAGGAGTAATGATTGGCAATGCTGTCCCGGTTAAATTGGGAGAAGCAATTGGTAAAAGCATAATAAGAGGTATTCATAATGGTAAAAATTGACGCAGAAAAATTGTCAAGGGCTTCAAAGCAGTTAAAAAGTCTTCAAAAAAATATTGATTACGATACTAGAGATTACCCTATTGATTTTATTTGTCAAAAATTCAGTAATGGGGATTACTTTATCCCTAATTACCAACGAAACAAAGTTTGGTCTGAACATTCGAAAGTTCGCTTAATTGAATCATTACTTCTTGGATACCCAATTCCACTTCTGTTTCTTTCAGAAAATGACGATGGACGACTAGAAATAGTTGATGGTGTACAAAGGATCACAACATTATCTTCTTTTAGAGAAGATAAGTTAAAACTAAAAAAATTAGACAAATTAACCGAATTTGACGGCTTCACATATTCAACACTTCCGTTGGCAGAACAGCGAAAATTTTCCGATAGATCGCTACGAGTAATTGTCTTAAGTGATAAAACTGACATTAATACGAGGATTGATTTATTTAATCGTTTAAATACATCAGCTGAGAAGGCAAACGATTCTGAAATTCGAAGCGGTGTTTATAGTAAAAATAAATTCCAGATACTTATTAATAGTTTAGCAGAAGAGCCCGTCTTTACGGAAGTGGTGCATCTCACTACTAAGAAGATTAATCGAAAACAAGATATAGAAATGATTAGCAGATTTTTCGCATATTCAAATAATTACAAGAATTTTAAACACAGTGTTAAAGATTTCGTAACTGATTACATTGTGCGAGTAGGTTCAGTTTGGAATACCAGGACTAAAAATAATCTTCAAAAGCAGTTCTTTGATACTTTTAACTATGCAAAAGAAAATTTTTATCCAGGATTTTTGAAAAATAATAGAGGACAAACACCAAGAGTAAGATTTGAGGCTATAATGTGTGGCCTAAATTTAGCATTGAAAAAAAATAAAAACCTAAAGATTTCAAAAGAGCAATCTAAAATATTAACAAATGACCAACAATTTATAGCATTAACAACAACAGATGGCAGTAATTCACCTAATAAGGTTAAAGCCCGTATTGAATTTGTCGAAAGCTGGTTATTAAAAATGAGTGACTCCAATGATTGATATTCCAAATTATTCGAAAAAAAAGAAGGAGCTACAATTTTATATTAATGAACTTAAATATTTAGACCAGGTTAGTAACTTCCCTGTTAATCCTTACGAACGTTATTTAAATCAAAAGCTTCGAACGAGAAGTTACACTATGCAAGATTTCATTGTTATCTTAAAATCTAATGCCTATATTATGATGTATAACATGATTGAATCGACTATTAAGGAAATAATATTTGCCTTGTATGATAATATTAATGCTGCAAACTTAACCTATAGAGAAATCAGCCTTAAACTTCAAGAATTATGGGAAAGTCATCAATTTGAAAACCTGGATAAGGGTAATGCTAAAGCTAATAAATATAAGCAAGAAGCCCATAAAATGATTACCAGTATCATTAAAAATAATACTGTTAAATTCAATAACAATAATATTAAACTTTCGGGAAATGCAGATTTTGAAAATGTCCTTATTATAATGCAAAAACATGGTATAAAAGTCGATACTTCCCATATTGGGAAATATAGTGACGAGCTAAGAAATATTAAAAATATCCGTAATAGTTTAGCCCATGGTGGAACCTCATTCATTGAATCAGGCCGTGATATTAGTTTTAACGATATAAATAAAATGTGTATGCATACGGAAGAATATTTAGAGCAATTGATCAAAGACGCTAATTACTTTATTTGGCGAAAACAATTTAAAAATAAAGGCTAACTTAAAACGGTCGAAATTGACCGGTATAAAAATGAGCATCTTAAGAGTGTGTATTCATATTAAATCCTAAATAATCCTTGTCCAAACCCTGATGACGTAAAAAGCTGGTAAAACTCATCTTATTAGGAATAAGATTTATCATAATGTTTGATATTAGTCAATTAATTGAGTTTTTAAAACCTTTAGTTATAGCAATTATTGTTTTCATTGTAGTTTTGTTTGTTGTAGTACTTCCATTTTTTCGTTTAGATGGCTTTTCTATTTTTCTAACTTAATTTTACAAACGGCGGTATTATATCGCAATTTATACTAATTCCGGTCAATTTGGCCGGTTTTAAAAACAGCTCAAAAAGAACAAAAATACGATTATGGAAATATAAACGAAAGTAGGTGTAACAATGTTAAGAATCGAGCCCTTGTCGAATGGCCGGGTGAAGTTGGTAAAAGATTATAAGGACCCGTTGACTGGTGGACGGAAGCGACTAAGCAAGACGGTAAATAAAGCCACCCGCCAAGTCCAGAAGCAAGTGGAGCTGCTGCTTGACCAGCGGTTTGAGCGAGAAGTTGAGCTTAGTACGCTCAACAACCCGCATAAAACACTCGGTGAATTAATTGACGAATGGCTAGTAATCAGAAAAGAGCGGCTAAAACCATCAACGTACAGAAGCCAGATTACCGCCGTTAGGCAAGTGCGATCTGGCATTGGCAATAATGCCCTACTGATCCAGCTCAACCGCCAATTTTTGGTTAGGTATCTTGATGATCAACTGTATAAGTATGGAAAGCTCAACTCAAACGTAAAAAAGCAATTTATGGTACTCAATCTAATGCTTAAATACGCCGTCCAAGTCGGTTATCTTAACGACAATCCTGCTCCTGATTATGGCTCAATCAGTTGGAAAAAAGAGCATAAGACTGAGCGGCAAACCTATCCTAAGTTTCTGGATAGCGATGAGTTGGACAGACTGCTCACCTATCTACGTAGCAAGGACCCCTTTATCGCTGATTTTTGTGAGTTGCTCTACTTAACTGGCATGCGTTTTGGGGAGGCCGCCAGCCTGCAACCCAAAAATTTTTACACTGTTGATAATCACACTTACGCCAAAATTATAGGTACGCTTGACTACTCGCGTATCAATCGCCAAAAAGCTACTAAGTCTGATACTCCCAAAACTGAGGCCAGCTTCCGCTCTATCCGTTTATCGTCGCGCGCGCTTGAGATCTGCAATAAGTATCGTGTCGACAAGCGTAATGCTGAGTATCTGTTCCTCCGTCATGGGTATCCACTATCTGCAACGTTGGTTGATTATCACCTCAGCAAAGCGGAAAAAGAGCTCAAAATAAAAAAGCGGGTATCCACTCATACTTTCCGCCACACACACATTTCAAAGCTGGCTGAGTTGGGGGTACCCTTATATGTAATCCAAGACCGTGTTGGCCATGCTGATGAAAAAATCACCAAGGAAATCTATCTCCACGTTACAAACAAGTCACGAGAACAAGCCGAGGATAAGATAGAATTGTTATGATTTGCCCCTTATTTGCCCCTTCGGCCATTTTTCGATCGCCTTAATCCCCCGCCATTGCTGGTATATCAGCGATATGGTGGGTAATACATAAGATAACCCCGTTGTTTTCCGCGGACCCTTTTTCTTCAACAATCTTGCCAAGGTATTCAACCCCTTCTTTGGCCGAATGAATGTATGGCAAAACCACATCAACCATTGAAGTTTCAGCAATCCCATCCTTCACAAACGGATCCGCTTTCTGAGCTTTTTTATTGGTCGTGCCGGATTCAGTTGCACTCATTGCCACGTTAGCGGAGTTAATGCCATCTTCACTGAATTGATCCTGCCCATCCTTTTGCTGCCAATCCGGGGTTGCCGTATAGCGCAAACCAGCACCAGGTACCGTAACTTTAAAACCATTATCCTTTGAAATGTATTCGGTTGGTCCGTTGGAAGTAGCCGGATGAACCACAAAATGCTTGGCCCAAGCCGTATCGACATCTTCGTTGCGCGCAATCAGCGTCGAACCATCTTGACTGGCATCCTTTCCCACCAAAACCGTTGTACAAGCGCGAGCCGAAATTACTGGCCCAAGTGTGAGTCCAGCGGCCATGATTCCCGTTAACAATTGCATTCGTTTCATTATTTTACCCCCCCCTTTTTTTAAAACAACGCTTACATTTTTAATTTTAACGTTAATAAATCAAGGGTGTCAAATTGATAAAATGATTTTAATTAGAATGATATAACAAAGAAATGATCACAATTATTATCAAACCTTACCAAACAATCAAATTTCAGTATGTTCACTTTTAGAATGCTACGAATATAAAAAACCGCTTATTCACGTTCAGAAGCTTAACCCTAACGTGAATAAGCGGAGGTATTCACCGTAAATTTAATTTTCACAGAAATCACGATTCAAACAAGGTTAGGTATTCGCCGTACCCAGCAGCCTGCAGTTGTTCCTTGGGGATAAAACGCAGCGCCGCCGAGTTAATACAGTACCGTAAGCCCCCTTTGTCAACTGGGCCATCACAAAAGACATGCCCTAAGTGTGAGGCCGCCTGGGGACTTTTCACCTCAGTCCGCTCCATGCCAAAAGATTGATCCCGCCGTTCTTTTAACTTCACCAAGGGTTTGGTAAACGCGGGCCACCCGCACCCGGCATCATATTTATCTAAAGATGAAAACAATGGTTCGCCACTAACCACATCAACATAAATACCAGCTGCAAAGCACTGGTCGTACTCACCCGTGAAAGGGCGCTCCGTTGCCGCATGTTGGGTCACTTCGTATTGGAGCGGCGTTAGTTGGGCCAACCGGGCTTGCTTATCAAACTTCACCATCACTCTTCCTCCTCAACAATCATGGGTGCCTAGCATCGTTGGGGCTACCGAGTCCGTAGATAAATCAACAACTTCAACGTTATCACTTAACAAGCCGTGGGGGGATTTAAGTGGCAAGGTAAAGTAGGTGGCCTCAAAATCCAGAGTCATTGACTCAGCGTACTGGGGCTTGGCATAACCCTTATAGTAAACCTCACCGATGTTTGAGCTAAAATGAGCGTCAAAATCAGGCAAGGCCATTGCTTGGTCCACCAAGATCAGCTTAAAGTTCACGTCTAGCGAGCAATTTCCCAACGCCGAGAACGGTCCCACTCCATCGTCAAAATCCAAAATCAACTTCTTTTGGGGTGACAAATAACGTGCGAGCCGCGCTTGGGCGGCGGGGGTAACATTCAAATACATCCTCATCCCTGCCTTTCTAGTTTGAATGCTTTTAGTATAACCGCTGCTTACAAAAAGTAACAATAATTTGCTTGAATAAAACAAAAGCGAGACCCGGTTGGATCCCGCTTTTGCCGCGCTAACGTATGAATTCAATCAACTGACATCCTCACTGAGGAACCGCCGAAGCGGCAGGAATTAATGCAAGAACAAGTTGGCGTAAATTGGCACCACAATGTCCATTGCCACGGCGATGATAACCACCGCCACGGCTGCCATGGCCCCTTGGACAGAACCAAGTTGAACGGCCTTGGCCGAACCAACCGTGTGCCCAGCGGAACCAAGCCCCAGCCCGGTCCCAACCTTTGGGATTTGCTTTAAGCGGAAGACCTTGATCAGGAATTCAGCTAAGGCGTAGATAACCACGGCGTTTAAGATACATGCCATCGCCGTTACGGCTGGATCCCCGCCAATCCCTTGGGCAATTGGCATTGCCACGGCCGTCGTAGCAGCTTGTGGCATCATTGCGGCCGTTGAAGTTGCGGACAGACCGAACAGCTTAGCCACGGCGTGAATCCCAAACAGGGAAACAAACCCACCGACAAACAAAGCAATGACACAGTCTAACCAGTACTTCTTAAAGACGTCGTTACGCCGGTACAGTGGAATGGCAAAGGCCATCGTAGCTGGGTTTAAGAACCAGAAAATAATGTCACCACCCGGCTTGTAGTAGGTCTTGTAAACGGCCGCCGTCGTGGAGCCCGTCATCTTTGCCCAGATCATTAAAATAACAATCCCCAAGACCATCCCAACCAACAGTGGCGTGAACAGGAAGAAACCGTTGGTCTTGTCAAACAGCCATTGCCCAATCAAGTAAACGAGGATGGAGATGAAAATCCCCGTAAATGGTAATGCTAATGTTGCAGCCATGATTAGTTAGCCCCCTTTTCAGTTTCTTCATCGTCGTCCACCCGGCCAGTTAGCTTTTGGTGAATCTTAATTACTAATGCACCAACGTAGGCAATTACAACCAAAATGATGATCGTTGCCAAAACAGACACGATGATATCTTGTAAACCTTCGCGCTTCATCAAGTCCAAACTCCCGGCTAATTGAACCCCGGATGGAACGAACATGAAGGCAATCAAACTAATCATGAGGTCCCCAAATTTTTCAACTTGTTCCAACTTCACAATGTGCGTTGCCAACAGAATGTATAAAATGATCATCCCGATTAACGGGGTTGGGACAACAAAACTCTTTGGGAACAGACTGGAAATTAAAGCGGAAACAAAAAGAATTGCCGCAAAGATCCCCATTTGAACCAGAATTGGGGCGGCCTTCTTTTCCGGCTGCTTCTTTTCCATAACGATATCCTCCTCTCAAACATGCGGTTCTGCCCGAGCGAAAAATAATAGCAAAAACGATATCTACAGAACCTTTTTCAAACAAAACCAATTTATTATTTCGCTCAGATAACAATTACATTATAGCCAGGTTTCAAGGGTTTGCGGGACTTTTCGCATGGAACGACCCAAATTTAAGGTCAAGTGCCCTTGGTTTGACTTGAGATGCCATATTTTTCACTTAAAGTGCCTTTAAAATTGTTCAAAATTGATCAAATTATCGTAAAAAAGTCACCGTTCCCCAAGAACGGTGACTGTTAATAAGCCCTTTACGCGTCAGTTGCCACTATGTGAATAATCATTCAAAGAAAGCGGTTTCAATGTAAACCGATTGCGGTTTTCAAATCTGCCACAAACGACCGACTGACTGGCACTTTACTACCTTCAGCCATCGTTAGTTCATAGGTGTGATTCGAAGCTGGTTGCAATTCGCTGATTTGATTTAAATTTACCACGTATGAACGGTGCACGCGTAAGAAATGTTGCGCATCTAACTGTTCCATTAAACTGGTCAAAGTTTGGCGACTGACAATTTCTTTCGAATTGGTTAGGTGAAGATACACGTTTCCCCCTTGGGCTTCTAGATAACAAATTTCTGCCTTTAAAATCACCATCGTGCGGTCTTCAACCGTAACCGACAACCGGGGATTGGGTTGCCCCGTTGGATAGTTTTTATTGGTTTCCTGGCCTTTGCCACGCAAACGTAAAATTCGGTCAATCGCTTCGTTAATCCGATCTTCATCAAATGGTTTCAAAATATAATCCAAGGCGTCGGCCTCAAAAGCATCTAAAGCATACTGGTCAAAAGCCGTTGCAAAGATTACGGCAGGCTGAAAACTGGCCCGTTTCCACCGTTTGGCTAGTGCCATGCCGTTTCCATCCCCTAATTTAATATCTAAAAAAACTAGGTCTGGGTGCTTTTCATTCATGATCGTATCGGCTTCCATGACTCCTTCGGCTTCAAAAATCGTAGTAACGGCCGGATGCTCAGCAGCTAAAAAGTGTAGTTCACTGCGCGCCAACGGTTCATCATCAACAATCAATATTTTCATCCCTCTTTTGGCCTCCCTTCGCGAGTTTGATACGGAATTCTCATCATTACCGTTGTTCCGTTGGGACTAGTCTTGATCTTTAACCCCGTGTGCGGATCATAAAGACCATGCAGGCGTTCATTAAGGTTTTGCAGCGCGGTCCCACTGCCATTTGCCGAGGTAACCACTTCCTGTCCCAATTTCGGTAATTGTGCTGGATCAATCCCCTGCCCATTGTCAGCCACGGAAATTGCTAATTCATCTGCCAATTGGCGAACCGTCACCGTAACTTTATTGCCATGCTTCCGTTGGCCAAAAGCATGGCGAATCGCGTTTTCGACTAACACTTGAATTGAAAACGGCGGAATCAACGCGGCCGGCGGGTAGGTTGAAAAAGTTACTTCGTATTTACCGGGAAACCGGGCTTGTTCCAGGGCCAGGTAAGCTTGCACGTGTTCATATTCCTGCGCCAATGGAATCAGCGTCTCGCGCGCTCCCATTAAATTATCCCGGAAATAGGTACTTAGCGATAACAATAGCTTACGCGCTTGGTCTGGGTCCCGACGCATGACTGCCACAATGGTGTTAATGGCGTTAAAGAAAAAATGCGGATTCACTTGGGATTGCAGTGATTTGATCTCAACATCCCGAAGCAGTTCCGTTTGGTAACTCGCCTTTCCCAGCATAATCTGCGTCGATAGGATTTGGCCAATCCCGGTTCCTAGTTGGACTTCGACCGGCGTTAATCGCCACCGTTGTGCATAATACAATTTCAGCGTTCCAATCGTCTCACCCCCTGCAATCAACGGAACCACCACGGCCGATTGCAGGGGACAGTCTGGGTGCTGACAACCGATCGCGGCCTGGGTATCGGCAATTTCAACCATTTCTTCGCGCATTGCCCGGTAGGACAAGTCCGTTGCAATCTTTTGATCGACTTTATGATGATCGCTTCCGACGCCTTCAAAGGCTAAAATCCGGTGGCGGTCAGTAATGC
This sequence comes from Limosilactobacillus ingluviei DSM 15946, assembly GCF_001435775.1. Lineage (GTDB taxonomy): Bacteria > Bacillota > Bacilli > Lactobacillales > Lactobacillaceae > Limosilactobacillus > Limosilactobacillus ingluviei. The sequence goes on from NZ_AZFK01000087.1 coordinate 127,860, forward strand.
TAACGGCATCAAAAGTAGTGTACTTAATAATCAAATGCACGACCGTTTGCGCGGCTGCGGTAGTAAAACCGTGCTGAAAAACGGGGAGGGTGCTCAAAGCCAGATTCAAAACCGTCCTGGTTTGCGCCGCTTGGGCCGCCAGTTCTTGCTGGAAAAAGAGGCGAATGATCGATAAAAAGACCGAGGTCCCCAAGGCTGAGATGACAATCATCGGCAAACCAATAAATTTAACCAAGGTCCATCCCGTGGGACTAAATAGTAAGACAAAGGTCATTTGAATTGATTCCATCAGCAAACCAATAAAAAAACCGTTGAGGGCTTTTAAGGGAGAAAAACGTTGCCGCCGTTGGTCGTAAAAGAAGCCTGAGAGAATCCCGATCAAGAGGGTACTGGGAATATAAAACATGGCCTCTGGACTGAAACTTTCTTGAAAGGCCCGAAACATTCCGGCAGTCAAACCAACCCCGCCGCCTACCAACGGTCCCCCCACAATCCCGGCTACTGTTACGGTTAAGATCCGGACGTTAGCGACTGAGTAACCTTGGGGAATGGAGAGCAACAGCGTTCGTTTAATAATTTGGTTGTCTGGTGCAATCAGCACCCCAATTAGATTCGAGATGACCGCAAAGGTGGCAAAGATCAACCACAGCCCTAACTGACTTTGCCAATTAGAAACCACTAACATCCGCCGAAAAGCAGGAATGTTAACCAACGCAAACGCCAATAAAATAACCAATCCGACTTGTTCAGCGACTAAAATTGAAAGATTCATGGTGGTGCTTTCCCCTTATTAGGCAAAAAGCGGGAAATTGAGATCGGGGACCGATTTCAATTTCCCGGCTTTTTTAAGCTCAGATTAGCATTCGATTTAAGCGAAGGCTGCCGTCAGTGGTGGAACGACTTGCTTCTTACGGGAAACGACCCCTGGCAGGTTGATCCGGTTGTTGGCAGCCAGTTCCTTCCCAAAGGCTTGGGCGACCTTGGCCGCATCCTTTCCTAAGATCAAGAGGTCCGAATCGCTGTTTAAGATGTTGGTAACAATCAGCACAAAGGTGTCATAACCATTTGCGTCCATCAAAGCTTGCATGGCCTTTTCCAAGTCAGCTTGACGAGCAAAGACATCCGCTAAGTCGACGGTGTTGACTTGACCAATCCGCAAGGTCAAGTCCCCCATTTCAAAGCTCTTGGCGTCGCCATCAACAATATCGTTATCTGACTTAGCTGCTAAGTTTGTACCGGCCTTTAACATTTGCAGACCATATTCTTCGTAGTCAACCCCAGCCAACTTCGCTAAACCTTCCACGGCTTCCTTATCGTGGTCCGTCGTCGTTGGGGACTTCAATAACAACGTATCAGAAATGATCGCCGAAAGCATCATACCCGCCAAATCAGCTGGAATAGCAATGTGCTTTTCGTTAAACATTTCGTATAAGACCGTGCTGACACAGCCATATGGCCGAACATTCATGTACAGTGGCGCCGCCGTATTAAAGCCGTTAATCCGGTGGTGATCAATGACGTGGCTGACTGCCACTTGGTCAATATCGGCAACACTTTGTTGTGGTTCGTTGTGGTCGACCAACATAACACTGTCCACTTCATTAGCCGCCGTCTTAATCACCCGTGGCGCAGCCAGATCAAAGGCCTTCAAAGCAAACGTTGTTTCATCATTTGGTTCGCCCAAGGCTACCGCTTCCGTTTCATACCCCAATTGATTTTGGTAGTACGAGTACGCCATTGCCGCAGCAATCGTATCGGTGTCAGGCTTTTGGTGTCCAAATACTAATTCTTTACTCATCTTGCGGATTCCTCCTCCAAATTTGGTGCACGTGCACCCGAATAACTTTATCATATCACGTGTTGACCCTCATCAACAGGGGTCAGCGAATTTTTTCTAAACCAAGCTCGCTTCATTCGTTGCTACGACGGGCTTAACAAGCAAACGAACTGGCTGGCCTTGGCTCTCATCATCAATTACAAATGACCCATTGGACTTAGCCGACCCCAGATGGTGATCAGCGACCTGCACATCTTGGCGCACTGGACGATCGGTCACAATTTCTAAGGTCCCGGTAAAGTCAGCCGGGTACGTCAAGAAGTCCCGTACTAAGTGGGCGTTCTTAAGGCGGTGCAAAATCAAATTGCCACGCCGGGCCCGCGTGCCCAACTCTAATTCACTAACCGCCATTGCCTTGTAGGATCCCCGTTGCGTAACCAAGGCAATCCGATCCGTTGGGGCCGCCAAAGCCACATTCGCCAACTGGTCATTCTCCTTTAAGTTGATTGCGCGCACACCGGCCGTCCGGAGCCCTTGACTTGGTACCTCATCAATTGCAAACCGCAGGGCATACCCGGTTTGGCTAATCGCAACAAGGCTTTGCTCTGCTCTGGTCGGATCAGTGTACAGAGCATTAACTAAGGTTGCTGCACCACGTAATTTCATAATTTGGCTGGCGTGATTTTTATACCGTGCCCCCGGTACTACCTCAGCAAAGTTAACCTGTTTGATTTGCCCATCACTAGTTGCAAAGATAAAGTTCCCTAGTTGTTTCAAGTCATTAAACAGGTGGGCCGTTACAATCGTCTCATCACTGCCGAGGCCGATCGTTTGTGACAGGTGTTCTCCAGTTTCTTTCCATTTAGCATCAAACAACTCGTGGACCGGGCGGTAAATCAAGTGCCCATAGCTGGTAAAGACAAAGAGATGTGCCAACGTCGTGGTTGGCTTAATGAGCAGCGGATAGTCGTCTTCCTTCAGCCCATTTTCTGCTAATGGTGATGCATTAAAGCTGCGGATACTGGTCCGCTTAATGTAACCTGCTGCTGAGACCATTACAATCACATCTTCATCCGCAACGGTTACTTTAGTGTCCACCGTGAGTTTCTCAACTTCCGCTTCAATTTGGGTTTGACGTGGCGTGGCAAATTCTTTTTTTACCGCCCTTAATTCTTGTCGCAAGACCTTATTAAGTTCCTTCGGCTCAGTCAAAATCAATTGATACTGATCCAATGCCGCTTGCAACTGCGTAGCTTCCTTTTCCAACGCCGTTACGTCCGTATTCGTCAACCGATACAGCTGTAACGCGACAATTGCACTAGCTTGAGCCGTAGTAAAACCATACGTGGTCACCAAATTAGTTTGCGCATCCGCCCTATTGTGACTGCCGCGAATCGTGTGGATAACCTGATCTAAAATTGACAGGGCCTTGATCAGCCCTTCAACAATGTGCAACCGTTCTTGGGCTTTTTTCTGTTTGAAAGTGGTTCGCCGGGTAATCACTTCTTTCTGGTAGGCCAAGTACGCAGCTAAATAGTGCTTTAAACCAACCCGCACCGGCCGGTGATTGTCAATCGCCACCATATTGAAGTTGTAATTGATCTGCAAGTCGGTATTTTTAAGCAAGTAATTTAAAATCCCATCGGCATTTGCATTCTTCTTCAATTCAATGGCAATCCGCAACCCACTGCGGTCTGTTTCGTCGCGGGCGTCGGCAATGCCTTCCACTTTCTTGTTCAAGCGGAGGTCATTGATGCGTTTAACCAGTTGGGCTTTGTTAACTTCGTACGGAATTTCCGTCACGACAATTTGTTGACGGCCCCCCCGCAGCTCTTCAATGGCGGTCTTGGCCCTCACAACAATCCTACCCCGCCCGGTTTCGTAAGCCTTTTTGATCCCATCGCGGCCTTGGACAATGCCACCGGTTGGAAAATCGGGCCCCGGTACAAATTCCATTAAATCAGTCGTGGTTGCCGCCGGGTGCGCCAACAGATAAATCAACGCCTCAATTAGTTCGCCTAAATTATGGGGCGGAATTTCCGTTGCGTAACCAGCTGAAATTCCAGTTGCGCCATTGACGAAGAGATTCGGGAGCCGCGCCGGTAAAACCACCGGTTCCTTTTCAGTATCATCGAAGTTCAACGTCATCGGGACCGTTTCCTTATCAATATCTTGCAACATCAAATTGCTGATCTTGCTTAACCGGGCCTCCGTGTAACGCATCGCAGCGGCTGGGTCACCGTCCATGGACCCATTATTCCCGTGCATTTCAATCAAGGGTTCGCGCAGCTTCCAATCTTGGCTAAGGCGCACCAAGGCTTCATAAATTGAGGAATCCCCGTGGGGGTGAAAATTCCCCATGACGTTCCCAACGGACTTGGCTGACTTGCGAAAGCCCTTGTCAAAGGTATTGCCATCCTTGTTCATTGCAAATAAGATTCGTCGTTGCACGGGCTTTAAGCCATCGCGAATATCTGGCAGGGCCCGTTCTTGGATGATGGACTTGGAATAGCGCCCAAAGCGGTCCCCCATTAAATCTTCCAATGTCCGTTCTTCAATTCGTGTTTCCAATGGTGACTTCCTTTCTAGCTTAACGTTTCTTCAACCAGTCGATCTGCAGCTTGGTCATCAGCAACGGCAAACTGAACATTCTCTTCAATCCATTCCCGGCGTGGTTCAACTTTGTTCCCCATCAAAGTCGTAACGCGTTTTTCGGCTAGGGCGGCATCTTCAATCCGGACCCGAATCAAAGTCCGGGTTTCAGGATTCATCGTCGTTTCCCACAATTGGTCCGCGTTCATTTCTCCCAGCCCCTTAAAACGTTGAAGCGAGCCGCCCCGACGCTGTTTCGTCAACGCCGTAAGTTCATCGTTGGTCCAAGCATATTCAACCTTGGTTTTGGCCCCCTTGCCAGTTTGCAAGCGGTAAAGCGGTGGCAAGGCAATGTAGACCTTCCCAGCCTCAATCATTGGCCGCATGTACTTGTAAAAGAAGGTCAACAGCAAAATTTGAATGTGCGCACCATCATCGTCGGCGTCCGTCATAATAATTATCTTGTCATAATTTGCATCGGCAACCTCAAAGTCATTACCTGCCCCAGCGCCAACCGTGTAGATGATCGTATTCAATTCTTCATTTTTCAAAACATCATCTAATTTGGCTTTCTCGGTATTTAAAACCTTCCCCCGCAGAGGTAAGATCGCTTGGAACTTCCGATCCCGGCCTTGCTTGGCACTTCCACCGGCCGAATCCCCTTCAACCAAAAAGAGTTCATTTTTCTTGGCGTTCTTTGATTGGGCCGGCGTCAACTTACCAGACAGATTCCGCTCTTTTTTCCCCCGCTTTTTTCCATTCCGCGAAAGGTCTCGGGCCTTACGCGCCGCTTCCCGGGCCTGCCGAGCTTTAATGGCCTTCTTAATCAATTCCTGGGCAAATTCACCGTTTTCCATTAAGGCATAGCCTAATTGCTCACTAACTACAGCATCCACAATTTTTCGCGCTTCCGGGGTCCCCAATTTATCCTTGGTTTGCCCCTCAAATTGAAGGTACTTTTCCGGAACCCGCACCGAAATTACAGCGGTTAATCCTTCTCGGACGTCGCTGCCTTCCAAGTTTTTGTCTTTTTCCTTTAACAAGCCAATTTTACGCGCAAATTCGTTAAACGACTTGGTCCAAGCATTGCGAAATCCTGCTTCATGCGTCCCACCACCCGGGGTCCGCACGTTGTTAACAAAAGACAGGACGTTTTCTGAGTAGCCATCATTGTATTGCGCGGCTACGTCAACTTCCATCCCGTCAATCTTGCCGGTAAACGCCAAGGTCTGCCCCAAGGTATCCTTACCTTCATTCAAATACGCAACAAAATCTTCCAGGCCGTGTTCGTACTGGAAAACTTCGCTTTTCTCTTGGCCTGGTCGTTTATCCGTAAGCGAGAGCTTAACCCCTTTTAGCAAAAAGGCCGCTTCTCGCAAACGAATTGCCAACGTATTGTAGTCGTAGACCGTGGTAGAGAAAATGGCTGGATCCGGCTTAAAAGTCACGGTCGTTCCACTGCCTGCGCGCGTCTTACCAACTTTCTCAAGGGTCCCAACGGGCTGACCACCATTGGTAAAAACCTCCCGGTAGCGGATATGGTCCCGGACAATCGTTAAGGTTAATGAAGCCGATAACGCATTAACTACGGAGGCCCCAACCCCGTGCAAGCCCCCTGAAGTCTTATAGCCATCAGCTTGGCCAAATTTACCCCCAGCGTGTAGGACGGTCATAATTACTTCCGGGGTTGGCTTGCCACTTGGGTGCATTCCAACCGGCATCCCCCGACCATGGTCTTGCACGGTAATTGCATTGTCCTTTTCAATCGTAACAGCAATTTCATCCCCAAAACCGGATAAAGCTTCGTCAACGGCATTATCCAAAATTTCATAAACCAAATGGTGCAAACCATGGGTGTCGGTGGAACCGATATACATCCCGGGCCGCTTTCGGACGGCCTCTAAGCCCTTTAAAATTTTAATCGAGGACTCATCATAATTTTGCGTTGCCATTCTCGTCAACTCCTTTACGCCCGGCGCTTGGCAAAAATTATGCCCGTGCGTTAAAATCACAATTACTAGCATACGCGAAAAAAAGCTGCCTTGTCAAACATTTGTTGCAAAGCCTAAAGGGAAGTTTTCCGCGCCTGCGGGTTGCAAGAGCTTCTTAATTACCTTTAATCATCACGGATCAAGAACGTATATTCTGGTTTTTAGGAATAATCACAAAGCAAGTCATCAGTACGGTTGGCCTTAATCAGCGATTTATTGGAGCCTTAGTAGCTTGTTAGTCGTAAGCATGGTATAGTTACAAAGTATGTGTTCTATTAATAGAACCAATGATGAACCAGCTTCATCAGTCGATTTAAAGGGAGTTTTGAAATGCAAATCTTGTTAATGGCGCTCATTGCCTACTTACTAGGCTCGATTCCTTCGGGACTTTGGATTGGAAAAATATTCTATCATCGTGACATTACCAAAGAAGGCAGCGGTAATATTGGGACCACCAATACTTTCCGGGTCTTGGGCTTTAAAGCCGGGCTGGTCGTTTTATTCATGGACATCTTAAAGGGGACCTTAGCAGCTAGCCAACCCTATCTACTGCACAGCCCCGTTAATCCCTTACTAATTGGGCTATTTGCCTCACTCGGTCATACAGTCTCGATCTTTGATCATTTTCACGGGGGAAAAGCAGTCGCTACTAGCGCGGGGATCTTACTTGCTTATAATCCTGGCCTCTTTGCCCTGGCCGCCAGCATTTTTGTTGGTACCTTGTTGTTGACGAGTATGGCCAGCATGGCTAGTCTTGTTGGTATTTCGGCAATGTTTATCATCGCCTTGTTCCTCCATGATTGGATTTTAGCAACCGTCGCTGGTATTTTAACGGCAGTTGTCTTTTACCGCCATAAAGCAAATATTGGTCGAATCTTGCGTGGCCAGGAGGCCATGGTTAATTTTGGCTTAGGACATTATCTACGCACCAAAAGAAAATAAGCCTAAACAAAAGGATTGTTACTCGAGCTGGCCTCAGTAACAATCCTTTTTACATTGGGATTAATTGAAAATTTAGAAGAACGCCACTTCATACTGATGGTGATTGGTTAAACCTGGCGCAAGGCGTAGAATGGCCGCCTTGTTAACCAGTTGACCATCGCTGGTGAGGGAATCCGCTAGCCCCCACCAACTTTCAACACACACAAAATCACCCTGAGCGGGATAAGCGGACCACAGCGCAACATACGGGGCATCATGATTAATTACTTGAAGCCCGTGACCACTGGCTTGCTCCGTCAATGTAACCGTAGTTGGTTGCCCGGCTGTTGCTAAAATTAACGCATCATTGACAAATAAATCGTGGCGCAGAGCCATTGCTTTCGTAAAATCTAACCGGTCCAAGTGTGCCAGATCACTATGCGGCCCAACCAGATGAACCTGACCATAAACTTGCGCTGGCGAAACACTAACATAAGTGGTCTCAAATTCACCAGCCGTCGTCAATGGCACTCGAAAGCCAGGGTGGGCGCCTAATGAATACAGCATCGTGGCTTTTTCACTCGGATTTTTAACAGCATACCGGACTTGCAGCTGCCGCGCTTGCAATTGATACGTAACCCGAAAATCAAATTCAAACGGATACCGTTGCCGCGTGGTGGAATTGCTTTGGAGCTGTAAACACACTTGGGTGGCCGTCTGGCTCAAAACCGTAAATACCATGTCCCGTACAAACCCATGTTGCGTCAAAGTATATTCCTGCTCTTTGTAACAATAAACATTGTCCTTTAAGCGTCCGACAATCGGAAAGAGGTTGGGGGCTTGCCGGCCCCAACTGGCTGAGTCCCCTTGCCACAAATACTCCCGCCCTTGGTACTGAACACTGTGCACTTCAGCCCCCAGGGGATTGATTTGGACTTTAAGCTGTTCATTCTTAAGTTCAATCATTTTCTGAATCCTCGCTTATTTTTGCATTGGTTCTTCATAGTCCCCGTTTGGACACACAACCTGCTTACCGCCCTTCACCTTCTTTTCAACTAAGAAATGGCCATCCTTCGGGCAATCCCGGCCAACAGGACGATCCCAAGAAACGAACTCACAATCTGGGTAACGTGAACAACCATAAAAGAGGCGGTTTTTCTTTGACTTTCGCTCAACCACAGTGCCTTGGTGACAAGTTGGGCAAGTAATCCCCGTATCTTTAACAATTGTCTGCGTATTCCGACAGTCAGGGAACCGCGAGCAAGCATAAAACTTACCGTACCGACTCATTTTGATGACCATCGGTGCCCCACAAATTTCGCAATCAATGCCAGCCAATTGATCCTTCATTTCAATTTTGGCCACCTGTTCTTCGGCCGTCTTAACTTCTTTTTCAAATGGTTGATAGAACTCATCAACCACTTTGACCCACTGCTTTTTTCCTTCTTCAATTTGGTCAAGGTCGCCTTCAACCTCAGCCGTAAACTTAACGTTTACAATCTCTGGAAACTGCTTAACGATAATTTGGTTGACGATTTCACCTAACTCAGTTGGTTCGAAGTGCCGCGCTTCTAGCCGCACATAATACCGCCGTTGAATGGTATCTAACGTTGGGGCATACGTTGATGGCCGGCCAACCCCATTTTCTTCTAAGGTCTTTACTAAGGCGGCTTCAGTATAGCGAGCTGGCGGTTGGGTAAAGTGTTGGGCTGGATTATCGCCAACCAACTTTACCGCATCGTGAACTGCTAATTCAGGCAATAAATTGTCCTTCTCTTGCCCCCGCTTATAAACCTTAGTAAAGCCCGGAAACTTCACCTTTGACCCATTGGCCCGGAAGTCAACGCCGTTTTGGGAAACCGTTGCGCTAACCGTATCCGTAACTTCTGGTGTCATCTGACTAGCCACAAACCGGCTCCAAATTAAATTGTACAGTTTATACTGGTCACTGGTTAGGTATGGCTTCATTTTGGCTGGCGTCCGGAGCACCGAAGTCGGCCGAATGGCTTCGTGGGCATCTTGCGCCCCTTCCGGCAGCTTTCCTTTCACCGGCTTGGTTGCCGCGTACTCAGCGCCATACTCATCGTGAATAAATTGGGCCGCTTCGTGCTTAGCAATTCCGGCGATCCGAGTGGAATCAGTCCGCATATAGGTAATCAGCCCTACGGCCGCTCCTTGCCCAATGTTGATTCCTTCATAGAGCTGTTGAGCCGCCATCATGGTTTTCCGGGTCCGGAAATTCAAGCGCCGGTTGGCATCTTGTTGCATCGTCGAAGTTGTAAATGGGGGTTGGGGCTGACGTTTCCGTTCTTTCTTGGTTACGTCCGTAATTTCAAACGGCTGTTGGCGATTTAATTTTTGTAAAATCGCTTGCACTGCCGCTTGATTGGGTAACTTCTCCTTCTTGCCATTCTGACCATAAAAGGCCGCCGTAAATTCTTCTGAGCCCTTCTTAAAGGTCCCGTCCAAGGTCCAGTACTCTTCGGGTTTAAAGTTTTTGATTTCTTCTTCGCGTTTAATAATCAGGTTTAACGCAACCGACTGGACGCGCCCGGCCGAAAGCCCCTTTTTAACTTTTTTCCAGAGAATTGGAGAAATTGAGTACCCTACCAAACGGTCTAAGACCCGCCGTGCTTGCTGCGCATCAACTAAGTCCATATTAATCGTCCGGGGTTCCTTAAAGGCATCCTTGACGGCGTCTTTAGTGATTTCGTGGAAAGTCACCCGGTTTTTTTCGTTTGGATCCATCTTCAGCAAGTTGGCAACATGCCAAGCAATGGCCTCCCCTTCCCGGTCCGGGTCAGAAGCCAAATAGACCGCCTTTGCCTTTTTGGCGTCCTTACGCAATTCCTTAATTACATCCCCCTTGCCCCGAATCGAAATGTAGTCAGGTTGATAATCATTTTCAACATCAACTCCCATTCGGCTCTTTGGCAAGTCACGCACGTGTCCTAAACTAGCAACAACTTTATAGCTGCGGCCCAAATATTTGCCAATTGTCTTTGCTTTAGAAGGCGATTCGACAATTACCAGCTTCTTTTGCGGACTAGTAGTTTTCTTGCGTGTTGTTTTCTTTTTGGTCGTGGTTGTAGTTTTAGTTGCCAAATCATCGGCTCCTATCATTTTGATTTACCATAATTATTAAAGCAATCACCGACCAGTGTCAAGGGACGAAGGCTTAGATTAGTCCAAAACTACCTAAAGCGAGGTCACCGGATTGGCGAGCTCCTCCAATAAATCCGTACTGGTCAAGGCCGGCCGCGCCCCCGCTGCGATTAATTGATTACACCCAGCTGAATAAGTCATATTGATTAAACCTGGAACAGCTAGGACATTGCGGTTTTCTTGCAACGCCTGATTAGCTGTAATCAAGCTTCCACTCTTAGTTTGCGCCATCACAACCAAGCAAGCTGTACATAGCCCCGCAATGATTCGGTTCCGTTCCGGGAAGTGGTAGGGCAAGGGGTTACTGCCAAGCGGATACTCCGTTAACAGAATCCCTTTTTTAGCGACTTGAAATTGTAACGCTTGATTTTCTGCAGGATAATAACGATCTAAGCCAGTCCCGATTACCCCAATCACACCACCATCGTGTTGTAGGGCCACTTGATGGGCATAACTGTCAATTCCCCGGGCTAACCCACTAACAATTGGGTACCCCTGTTTTACAACCTCTGGTAATAATTGCTCTAAGCAAATTTCCCCGTAACGAATCGGTTTTCGCGAACCAACTACTGCTAAACTGGGCGTTTGAAGTAAGCTTAAGTCACCTTGGTAATATAAAACCAAGGGTGGCGTAGCCGTTTCTTTGAGTTGAACCGGATATTGTTCATCCAGCAAACAAATGCTAGGAACCTTGGCATTTTTCACCATTGCTTCTTCTAACGCAGGGGAATAGAAATTAGCGATTAAATCAGTGGTGTGATCCCAATCCAGCCCAACTTCTTGCGCTAATACTGCTAATTGATCATAGCGCTGGATCGTTTGCGCAGCTTGCCACAACTTAGTTTTTGTGACTAATCCAATCCCAGTTACTAAGCTTAGACGATAAATAAATTCACGTGCTTCCATTTTCATTCCTCCAAGTCACGCTAAGGTGACAACACTTTTTTAGGGCTTAATTACCCCCTTACTTTATATATACGTTTTTTTTCGCCATTTTTTACTCCCGAAATGTCAATTTAAGTTAGAAAAAAAGTAGTTGCTCATCAGTGACGTG
>NZ_AZFK01000088.1:0-45208 GCF_001435775.1 Limosilactobacillus ingluviei DSM 15946
AAAAATGGTACTAACAGGATTTTACTCCCATCAGTACCAAATATTGTAGAACCCTTACTAAAAACGTTTTCATTAATGGACAAGTTAACCTACGAAAAAAGCGACCAGCCTCTGCTGATCGCTTCTAAAGAGTTGGGCTAGCTGGATTCGAACCAGCGCATGACGGTACCAAAAACCGTTGCCTTACCGCTTGGCCATAGCCCAATTTGTAAGTCATCATTTGACGACTTCATTAGTATAGCAAATCCAGCGGTAATTGCAAGGGTTACTCCCAACTTTTTTAACATTTTTGGTCTAGGCGCCCCGGTGATGCCGGACCCACCAGGTAATTCCGGCTAACAGTGCGGTCCAGGCCAGACCAATCAAGCTGATGATGGCCCCCACTCGCAAGCCCGGCACGTGGTAGGTCAGCTTAATCCGGTGGTTCCCCGCCGGCAGGGCCAAGCCGACAAAGGCGGTATTGGTCCGCAAGACTGGGGCCGGGTGGCCATCAACGGTCGCCATCCAGCCCTTGGAATACGGAATCGACGAGGTCAAGACCCCGTAGCGCGACGTGGTCAACTGCCCGCTGACCGTGTTCGGCGCGAAATGCAATTTTTTCAGCCCGTGGGCTTGGATTTGGCGCACTTCGCTTTGGTACTTGTCCCCCAGCCGCGCGGCAACCACCTGATACTTCAAATGGTAGGTGCCGAGCTTAGTCGGCTTAAAGGTCAACTGGGTCGGTAGGTGCTTGGCAAAGTAGCCAACGTTCATCGTCCCGTTTTTAACGACCTTAAAGAAGGACAGGACGCTTTGCTTGGGCTGGCTGATCTTTTCGGTCCCGTACTTACTGGTCAGCTGCAGGGTGTAGCTAATGTCCGGCGAACCATTAATGAGGTGGTAGCGCCAGTACTTGTACCAGACCGACTTTTCATTTAGGGCTGCGCCCGGATTAAAGTTGGCGGTTTGCTTAGCGTGGGCCATTTCCGCGGCTAACTGCTGCTTGAGGGTCAGTGGCTGGTACTTAATCGTCTGAAATTCGACGTGGAGCTCACTTTCCTTAAGTCGCTTGGCAAATTGTTTGTTGGTCAATTGTGGTAAGACCAGCTGGTAGGTCTCCTCGGCGTCGCGGTAGTGCAAGTTCGCCGGGTTGACCTGGTTAAAGCGGTTGGAAATCAGCTGACTCTTGAGCTTGACGACGTTACCCGTTAAATCCGCCGGCGTCAGCTTTTGAGCCACGTGGTCTGCAACGACCACCCCACTGGCCAGTGCCCGCTCCTTAGCCGTCGGCCCCAACTGGCGGTACTGGGCCGGGGTGATGGCGGTGCTTTGCCAATACAAGAGCGGGAAGTTTTGCTGGCTCTTGAGCCGGACGGTTTGGATCGGCGGCAGATCCTCCTTCTTGGTTGCCCCCGCTGGTTGCTTGGCATTGTAATCGTACTGGGGCGCTGTCGCCTGATCCAAGAAATACCCCTGCGGCCACTTAGTTGCGTTAGCACCGTTGGTTTGGACAAAGAGATACTTGACCCCTAAAAAGTTCAGCCAGACGCTCCGGTCATCGACCTGCCGCAGCGGGACGTTGGCCTGGTACTGGGTGTTTTGCAAGTCCTGGCTGAACTGACCGAGGTACTGATTTTGCAGCGAGTAGTAGGAATCGATATTGTGCATACCAGTCGTCAAGTCATTATCATTCAAGACGTCGCTGACAATGTCATTTTGGCTGAGCGTCGAAACCCGGTAGGTCGGCTGCTTACTCAGCCCCTTTTCCAAGCCCCCGTAACGCTGGGTGGTCAAACGCTGGTAGGCGCCGCGCGGCAGCATCGCGCTGGCGAAGTCCCCGTTGTACGGGAAGGCGGCGTAAATGGCGTTAAAGCCGGCGTTGGCCAAGATCAAGGCCAGTAGCCACCGCCCCGGGTGGGCCACCACCCCCGCGTGAATCAGCCACAACAACAGCAGGCCACCCAACAGGCAGGTCAACGGTACAAAGAGGGCCGCATCATTTTTAAGGAAGTAAGTGGCCAAGACGACCAGCAGGTAGACCGCGGTCGCCCACGACATTACCAGCAGCTGGTGGCGAGTCAACTCACCGACGTGTTGGAGAAGGAAGCAGACCGCCATGGCGATCGGCAAATAAATCAGCAAGGTCCAGCGGTTCGAGGCCGCCATCAGCCCATTGAAAAAGGCGCCAACCGCCGGAATCAAAAGCATTACCAAGGCGAGGGCCAAACTGAGCGCCAACAGCGGGTAGCGTTTAGGCTGCAAGTAAACGTAGACCAGGGCCAAGAAGCCAAAGGAAACAATCCCCAGCGCCGCCCAGAACATAAAGGACCACTGGCCGCCGTTAATCAAGGCCTTGGGCAAGAAAAGGTAGTAATACGCCGGGTAGGTCGTCAGCCCATTGGCAAAGGTCGAACCGGCCCGGGTGGAATTCATGACGGTCAAAATTTCTGGTACTAACAAGACCGCGCTTAACAGCAGACTCGTCACCGTCGCCAAGCCCAGCTTCAAGATGGTGACCCCGTAGTCCAAGCGCCCCCGGTAATGGGTCAGCACCCGCAAAACCAGGAACAAGAAGGTCCCGATCCCCAGCACGTAGGCCAGGTAGTAATTATTGACCAGCATCCAGACAAAGGCCCCGGCCAGCGGCCACCACGAGCCCCCCTGCAGAATCCGTTCGACCTGCACGACTAAGAGCGGGAACAGGATGAAGGTGGTGGTAAAAAAGGGCTGGGCTAAGCTGGCGTAGAGCAGGTAAGAATTAACCAGGTAGACGACCGCCCCGGCCACGATCACCCAATCGGCCAGCTTAAAGTGGCGGGCAAACCAGACAAAGGCCAGCCCGGCACAGTACAGGCGCAGCACCACCATCACCTGGTAGGCCAAGACCATTTTGCCAGCCGGAAACAGCAGGGCCAGGTAGGCAAAGACGTCCCCGATCGTGTAATAAGAAAAGATCGCAAAGGTATCCGACCCCAGCCCCATCCGCCAGGACCACCACTGGTGCGGGCCCAACGGGTGGGTCAAAAAGTGTAAGACGGCCTTGCGATATTCAATCAAGAGCGGGACGTGTTGATTGAGCGGATCCTTATTCCAAATCAAGCTGTTGCCCGTCACCAGGTAGGTGCCGTACATACAAGCCGCAATTAAAATAAAGACCAGGCTATACAGCAGATAGACCCGGCGCTGCTTGGACTGGGCAAATGAAAATTCCATCGTAATTCCCCTTGGTAAAAAATTAACGGCCGTGGTAATTACTTACCACGGCCGTTGATGAATCGGGAAAACAGGATTCGAACCTGCGACCCCCTGGTCCCAAACCAGGTGCTCTACCAAGCTGAGCTATTTCCCGAAATGAAGTCCTTGTCATTACCTGACAACAGTTAAATATATTACCGGTCACCAGGGCAAATGTCAACCACTTTTGTTAATTTTTTTAAGCTCGCTTCCCCACCGCAAAATTTACCCCAGCAGGGCCGTCGTTTCCGCTGGAACACTGGTGGGCGCAGCATGCCGGTGACAGGGGACGGACTGTCCCCCGCCCCCGAAAGCTCACCGGCTCTATTATACCAGACCGCTGGGCGGGGGCTGGTTAAATTTTGGCAAAGTCCCGCGGCAATTCAAAACGCCCAGCTCTTCTGCTGAGCTGGGCGTCTAAATGCGCTTAAGCCGTGATAACAAGTACCCCGAATTGGATTAACTACCTAAACTTCCCAAACCCGCAATTCCACCACCACCGCTAAAAGGGCTTCAAAATCACTTCGATCAAAGCCCAAGCGTACCATCTGTTGTTGTAATTGCTTTTCGGTGGCCAAACTGGCCCCAGGCTGACTGGCCAACTGCAACCAATGGGTAAATTCCTGCATGTCATTTCCTCCCAACGAAAAAAAGTAGGTCCCCTTTTAAAGGCCCTACTTTATATATACGCGGTTTCGGCTGATTTTTAACTTTTAATTTTGGTATATTTGGCAAATTGACGCGTCGCTTTGGCCACATCATGGGCCCCCAGCACCAACGAAATCACCGCCGTCCCGGCCACCCCGGTGGTCCAGACGGTTGCTAAATTGGTTGCGCTAAGACCGCCGATTGCCACGACCGGGTGGCGACTTTGAGCTACCAACGCCGCTAGCCCCGCAACCCCTAGGGCCGGATCGGCATCCGCCTTCGAAGTCGTCGGAAAGACTGGTCCACTGCCTACATAGGCCACCCCAGCTAATTGATTGGCCCGCGCCAACTGGCCCGCCGTCGCACAAGAGTAGCCGACAAAGAGCCCCGCGGCTTGGGCGGCCGTGAGCACCGCTTCAATTCCCTGGTCGCGTTGGCCGACGTGAATCCCGTCCGCCCCCAGCTCGCGGGCCAGGGCGAGGTCGTCATCGACCACGAAGGGACAATCGTACTGGCGACATAGAGCGCGCAACCGATGTCCCAACTGGATCCGAGCTCCCCCGGTCAAAGCGCCAGGTCCCTTTTCCCGGTACTGAAACATGGTAATGCCGTTTTGCAAGGCGACTTCAACTTTGGCTAACAGCTGGTCGGGCCGCCCCTGGGTATCCTGGCTCCCACCCACCAAGTAGGCCTTTAACATCGTGGTTTCAAATCTCATTTTTACTACACCGCCCAATGATTTAAGGGACCATGCCCGTGCCCCACTTGAATGCCTTCCCGAATTGTTGCCGTGACGTAGGCCTTGGCCACCCGGATCGCCGTTGCCAAGTCGACTCCCTTGGCTAATTCCGCCGTAATGCAAGCCGAAATCGTATCGCCAGTGCCGTGGGTATTAGCGGTCGCCACCCGCGGACTGGTCAGCCAAAAGTCCCGTCCGTTTGCCAGTAAGACGTAATCCACCGCCGCTTGGTCTGCGCCCAAGTGACCACCCTTGACCAAGACATTGGCCGCTCCCAGGGCCTGCAAGTGTTCAGCCGCCTGGCGCATCTGGGCTTCCGTCCGGATCTTTTGGCCGGTTAAAACCTCGGCCTCGGGTAGGTTTGGCGTGATTAAAGTGGCCAACGGCAAGAGCTGGTCGCGGACGGTGGCCACGGCCTCATCAGCCAAGAGCGGCGCCCCACCCTTGGCAATCATCACCGGATCAACGGTTAGCGGACCAAAGTCGTAGCGCTGCAGGTTTTGGACCACCGTTTGGACCGTCTGGGAATCAGCCAACATCCCGGTTTTGACTGCTTTAATTTGGAGGTCCTCCGCCAAAGCAGCAAACTGAGCATCAATCATGGCCGGGGGTAGGACCTGGGCCCTTTGGACGCCGCGGGTATTTTGGGCCGTGATTGCTACCAAAACGGTAGTTGCAAAGACGTGGCGCATTTGCATCGTCTTCAAATCCGCCTGCATCCCGGCCCCACCACCGGAATCAGAACCCGCGATTGAGAGGGCCTGGGGAAATTGTGGCTTAGTCATTAGTCTGCACCGCCTTTCCAAAGTCGTGTGGGGCTTGAGCAAGCACCGTCAGAAAATTGCTCAGCCAGTGCCCAAGCTGCCCGTCATCCGCCTGGGCGCCGGCCTGACCAAAGTAGGCCGTCCCTAATTCGGCCGCCGTCAAGGGGGCCATTGGCAAGGTCAAGCAACCGGCTAAAAAGGCCGATAACATATCCCCGGTCCCAACCACTTTGGGCATCAGCGGACTGCCGCCAGGCAGCGCCTTGGTATGCTGGCCATCACTGACGTAATCGACCGGGCCCGACAAAACGACCAGACAAGCGTGGCGCTTGGCACAGGCCGCTGCCACCTGGGCCAAGTTGGACTCGGCCCCCGCGTCAATCCCGTGACCATGGCTGGTTGCCCCCGCCAAAACCGCAATCTCGCTGGCGTTGCCCCGAATCAGGGTTACCGGGCCGGCCAAAAGCTCGGTGATCAGCTGCCGGCGTGCCTGGCTGGCCCCGACCGCCACGGGATCCAGGACCAACGGCTTCTTGAGTTGGCGCGCGGCGGTAACAACGGCACGTAAGAGGGCCGCTTGTTCGGCCCCAACCGAGCCGATATTGACGACCACGGCATCCGCCAAGGCCACCAATTCCGCGGCTTCGGCCGGGTCGCTCGGCATCAAGGGCGACATTCCTGCCGCACTGAGGCAATTAGCGACGGCCCCGGCGGTGATAAAATTCGTGACCGCTAACACTAGCGGTCGCCGTTGCTGCAGACTAGTAATTAATTGAACTTCCATTTGCCATTTCCTTTCCGGAACGGCCAGGCCGGGAAACGAAAAAACGCGTTGCGATGAGTCAACTCACCCGCAACGCGCGATCCCTACTTGATCGGCTTGGTAACGTCCCTTCGCGAGTCTTAACTCCCAGGTTCAATGGATCCGTACGTTTGCGTACATCTCAGCCCGGCTCACGGGCACTCCAGTTACTTAAATTAGTCTAATTATAACCCTTTTTTCACATCACGGCAACTGCGCCGGGCCCGGCGCACTGGGTTAGTCGTCCGGCCTGATCAATCACGATCGCCCGGACTTGGGGCAATTGGGCCACCGTTTGCTCAATCGTCGCCCGGTCCTGGCCAAAGAGCATCGTCGTCCAAATTTCGCCATCAACTGAGCGTGGCGAGATGATCGACAGACTGGTGATCTGGGCCGGGGTTGGGTAGCCAGTGTGCTTATCAAAAATATGGTGGTAAAAATGATTGTGCGCCTTTAAATTCCGTTGGTAGATCCCGGAGGTCACGATCGATTGGTCGCGCAAATTCAAGACCCGCCGGTAAGTCCCCAGCGGCTGGGCTGGATCTTGTAGGCCAACGTGCCAATTACCATCGGCATTGGTCCGCTTGCCGCCGATCACCACAACGTTGCCGCCCAGGTTCAGCAAGGCTGACTTAACCCCCGCGGCGCGCAAAAAATCGGTCAGCAAATCGGCAATGTAGCCCTTGGCCAGCGCGCCGAGATCAAGCTCCATCCCCGGTTGGGTCAAGTAGACCGTTTGCCGCTGAGCATCCAATTCAATCTGGTGCGGGTCCGTCAGGGCCAGGCGGGCCTGGATCTGTTCATCACTAGGCTTATGGGCGTCAGCAAAGCCAATGTGCCAGAGTTTAACCAGCGGACCGAGGGCAATATTGAGATTGCCGTCCGGCCTTAAACTGTACTTTTTGCCCAGGGCAATCAAGTCAAATAATTCCGGGGCCACTGCAACGGGGGCCACGCCGGCCTGGTGGTTGACCTGCATTAATTCGGCCGCCTCATCATTGGCCGAGAAGCGGTGCTCGTATAGTTTCAGCCGCGCGACCACCGAATCGGCCAGCGCCTCCCCCTTAGGATCATCAATTTGTACGTCAATTACGGTCCCCATCAAGTGGACCCGGCGGGTTGCCATCATTTGCCGTCCTTCCTTTCTTTTGGTAAGTCGTTATTTCCAGTGTACCCCAGGCCAGCCCGCTTGCAAAGCATTAAAAAAGGCGGGCCGCACCCGCCCCGCCGAATAACACTAACCGAAGAAACCAATCACCGTCTTGACACTGGCAAAGGCCATGAAAGCGACCACGATCCAGCCGGTGATCGCTAACCAGAGCGGATGGCGGTAAGCCGCGCCCATGATCTTTTGGCGACCAGATGCCACCAGCAAGATTGCCAGGGCAATCGGCAGGATAAAGCCGTTCAAGGCCCCCACCACGACCAGCACCTTAGCCGGTTGGCCGATAAAGACAAAGACCACCGTCGCAAAGGCGATAAAGCCAATCGTCAAAGCATCACGGTACTTGACCGACCGCCCGCTAACCGCGTAGTCCAAGAAGGAGGTCGACGTAAAGGTCGAGCCGATAATCGACGACATCCCGGCCGCAAACAGCAAGAGGCCGAAGAACTTGTAGCCAAAGGCCCCCGCCGCGGTCTTAAAGATTGAGGCCGCCGGGTTGGTTGGATCCAAAGTCGTGCCGGCCACGACGACCGCCAGCCCGACCAAGAAGAGCATTACCCGGATGACGGAAGCCAGCCCGATCCCGGTCAAGGCCCCCAAGTTGACGTACTTCAAATCGGCTTGGCCCTTGGCGCCACCTTCAAGGAGCCGGTGGCCCCCCGCAAAGGAGATGTAGCCCCCGACGGTCCCACCGACAATCGTCAGGATCGAGTAGAAGTCAATCTTAGTTGGCGCAACGGTGTGAACCGCCGCCGTCGCGTACGGAATCTTAGTCACGCACAACATGTAGACCAAGACCAATACTGCAATCACCGCCAGGGCTTGGACCGTCCAGTCGACGACCTTCAAGGCATTGCGCACGATCAAAATCACGATGGCAATTACCGCCGAGATAATCGCCCCGGCCGCGACGGGAATGCCAAACAACACGTTCAACCCTAGGCCGGCCCCGGCAACGTTCCCAATGTTAAAGAAGAGTCCCCCTAGGGCCACCAGGGCGGACAGCAGGTAGCCTAAGCCCGGAACCACGTCATTGGCAATCATTTGGGCCCGCTTGCCGGCCACGACGATCACCCGCCAGATGTTTAACTGAACAATAATATCAACCAGAATACAAATTAAAATCGCAAAGCCGAAGTTGGCCCCTTCGGCCTGGGTAAAGGTCGCCGTTTGGGTCAAAAAGCCCGGGCCGACCGCTGACATCGCCATCAAAAAGGCGCCCCCGATCGCTGCTTTCTTGACGGCAGCGTGGCGGCTAGCCGCCGTTAAATCACGTCCGTTTTGCATCATGTCACCTCTGTTCTTTCTTATGCCAATTGCGTCAAAAAAGACTTATCCCGCGCTGATTTCAATCCCTTGGGCCAGCATCGCCGCCCGCAGTTCTTTAACCAGGGCCAGGGCGGCTTCGTTATCGCCATGGACACAAATCGTATCGACTTGCAACGGGACCGTTTCCCCGGTAATGGCGGTCACGGCTTGGTTTTCCACCATCGCCACGGCCCGGGCCGCCACCTGCTGGGCGTCCGTCAGTACGGCGCCGGCCTGGCCGCGCGGCACCAAGGAACCATCCGCCTGGTAGGCCCGGTCGGCAAAGACTTCCGAACGCGCCGGCAGCCCAACTTCGGCCGCTGCTTGAAGCAAGGCCGAGCCCGCCAGCCCGTACAGGGGCAGGCCGGGATCAAACTGCTTGACCCCCCGGCAAATCGCCAGGGCTAAATCGTAATCCTTGGCCGCCGCGTTGTACAAGGCGCCGTGGGGCTTAACGTGGTGGAGGCGGTGGCCCTTGGTAAAGCCCGCCAAGGCCGCGACCTGGTAGGTTACCAGGTGTTCAACTTCCAGCGGACTCATCGCCAAATAGCGCCGGCCAAAGCCCTGCCGGTCCGGAAAGCCGGGGTGGGCACCGATCGCCACCCCGCGCTGGGCCGCGACCGCCACGGTCTGGGCCATCACGTCGGGATCCCCGGCGTGCACCCCACAGGCAACGTTGGCCGAGGTAATCAAGCCCATTACCGCTTCATCGTTGCCGACGGTGTAGCGGCCAAAGCTTTCCCCTAAATCACTGTTTAAATCGATTGCGACCATCTTTACTCCCCCTTTGAGCGATTATCCAGCCAGTTGACGTCAGTCGCCAAGCGTTGGAAATCCGGTTCCTGTAGAATTTGTTCCAATAAATCCAAGTTGGTTTTAATCCCCTTGATCACCGTCTCGTCAATCACGGCCTGCATCTGCTGGAGAACCCGTTGGCGACGGTCACCATAGACGATGATTTTGGCAATCATCCCGTCGTAATTGGTCGGCACCCGGTAGCCTTGGTAGAGGGCCGATTCAATCCGGACCCCCTGTCCACTCGGCAGGTGCAAGCCGGTAATTTGCCCCGGCGTTAAGGCGTTGACCCGGCACTCCAGGGCAAAGCCAAACGGTTGGGGCCGGCGGGTACTCAATTCGGCCCCCGCCGCCAAGCGGAGCTGGATTTCCACCAGGTCGGTCCCGGTAATCAGCTCGGTGACCGGGTGTTCAACCTGGATCCGGGTGTTCATTTCCATGAAGTAGTAACTGCCGTCGGGGTTGTAGAGGAATTCAATCGTCCCGACCCCCTCGTAATTCAGCTGGCTGACCGCCTGCTCAGAACGCCGCAACATTTCCTCACGGACGTTGGCCGGCAAGACGACGGCCGGCGCTTCTTCAATCACCTTTTGGTGGCGGGCCTGGATCGTGCAGTCCCGTTCTCCCAGGGCAACCGCATGTCCGTAACGGTCCGCGATGATTTGGACTTCAATGTGGCGCGGCGCCGGCAGGTACTGTTCCAAATACATCCGGTTGTCGTTAAAGGAGGCGACCGCTTCTTCTTGGGCCGTAGCAAACTGCTGGGTCAAATCGGTCACGGAATTAATGATCCGCATCCCCTTACCACCCCCACCGGCGCTGGCTTTCAGCATCACCGGGTAGCCAATTTGATTGGCCTGGGCGCGGGCTTCCGCTAAAGTCGTTACGACCGCTTGGCTCCCCTTGACCACCGGCAAACCGGCCTTTTTCATCGTCAGGCGGGCGGTTTCTTTATCCCCCAGCATTTCAATCACCGCCGGGCTGGGACCGATCAACTTAATGTGGTTGTCCCGGCAGGCCTGGGCAAAATCAGCACTCTCGGATAAAAAGCCGTAGCCCGGGTGAATCGCATCCGCCCCGGTCAACTGCGCGGCCCCAATCAAAGCAGCAATGTTAAGATAGCTTTGTTCAGCGTTGGCCGGGCCAATGCTGACCGCTTCATCGGCCAACTTAACGTGCAAGGCCTCGGCATCCGCCGCCGAATAAACCGCGACCGTCTCCAGTCCCAAGATCCGGCAGGTCCGAATGATCCGCACCGCGATCTCGCCGCGGTTGGCAATCAGGACCTTGTGGAAGGGCCACTTACTGACCGAATTACTGGATTTGAATAAGTGGTTGTCCATATTCAACCCCCTCCTCATTATTGACCAGGACCCGTTCGACGACGCCATCCACATCGGCGACGACGTTGGTAAAGACCTTCATCGCTTCAATCACGCCGACGATTTGGCCTTGCTTGACCTCATCGCCAACTTGAACGTACGGTGGTTCCTGTGGCGACTTAGCAGTATAGAAGATCCCAACCGTCGGAGCGTTGATCGTATGCCCTTCGACCACGTCGGTCCGCGGGGCGCGAACTGGTTGGTCATCACTTGACATGGCCACTGGAGCCACTGCTTCGACGACCGGAGCCGGCGCCTTCTTCAATTTAATTTTTTCATCGCCCTGTTGGTATTCCAACTCGGTTAATTCACTGCCTTCCAACAACTTGGTTAAAGTTTCAATCGCTTCTTGATCAATTTTCATCTTGGTCACCCCTTCTAATTTTCACCCTGCCAACCATCAGTCTTCAAACAGGCGGGCAATCCGCTGGCTGGCCACCCGGCTGATCCCGTACGGTGGCTTGTATTTGCCCGTAATCACCGTTTGTTCCAGTTCATCAAGCGGCTGGCGGACGTCGGCCAATAAGGTTTGCGCTGTTGGCAAGCCGATCAACTTAAAGCGAACCTTTTGCCCCGGCTGGCACTGAGCAAAATAACCCAGGTCAACCGTCGCCACCACGGCGATAATCGGGTAACCGCCGGTCGTTTGGCGGTCCGCCAAGAGGACAATCGGCTGCCCGTTGGCCGGGACTTGCAACGCCCCACGCACGGTCGCGGTGGATAAGAGACTGCGCTCGGGCACCGTTAACTTGGGCCCCGTCAGTCGGTAGCCCATCCGATCCGCTTGATTGCTGATTTCGTATTCACTGTCCACGAGCGCCGTTTGGGTCGCTTCATCAAACCAGTCCCACTGCGGGCCCTTGAGCAACCGGATTTCGGCTGGCGTGGCTTGCTCGGGCAGGCGCTCGGCTGGCAAGTGGCGGTGGAAATAACTCGGCAAGACGACCTGGCGCTTGACCGGAAGTAAATCCCCCGCCGCCAGGGCCTGACCGTTGAGGCCGCCTAAGTGCAAGCGCATCGTCGTCGAGCGGCTGCCTAGCACCGGCTGGGTCTGGATCCCGCCGGCGACGGCCAAATAGCCGACCCGTCCTTTCGTCGCGTTACCAATCGTCAAGACATCGCCGGCCTGAACTTGCCAGCACCGGTTGGCTGCCAGTGATTCGCCGTTGAGGTCGGTCGCAAATTCCGCCCCAGTCAGGGCGATAAAGGTGGGCGCGCTGAACTCAATCGTCGGGCCGAGCAAGGAAAATTCCAAAACCGCGGCTTGTTCGGCATTTCCGACTAAGAGGTTGGCCACCCGGGCCGCCCCCTGATCGATGCTCCCGGACTCGGGGAAGCCATCGCGTTGGTGCTGAGGCCGCCCCGCGTCTTGGACCGTGGTTTGGATCCCCGGCTTTAAAATTTGCAAATAAGCCATTATGCCACCCCCTTTGGTTGGTAGGTCCCGGCCGCGACGGCTTGCTTAATCGTCGCAAATTCCGCCGCTGATACCGCTTGAAAACGAATCAAGTCACCCGCGTGATAGAAGCTTTGCGGATGCGCCGGGTCATAGAGCTTGAGTGGGGTCTGGCCGATAATGCGCCAGCCCCCCGGGGACGCCACTGGGTAAAAGCCCGTTTGGGCCCCGGCAATTCCGACGCTGCCGGCCGGAATTTCTAAGCGGGGTTCGGCCAAGCGGGGCATGGCAATCTCATCGACGACACTACCCATGTAAGCAAAGCCCGGCAAAAAGCCCATAAAGTAAATCAGGTAATCCCGGCTGGTGTGCTTGGCAATCACTTCCTCGGCACTACACTTGGCAAAGGCCGCTACATCGGCCAGGTCCGGCCCAAATTCGCCCCCGTAACAGACTGGAATCAGCCAGGTTTGGTGGGGCGCCAGTTTGGCTTGCATTGCCGCGTCAATCAACGGCGTCAGCTTTTTCATGACCATCTCCGTCGTGGCCATCTGCCCGTTGAAAGTCACCGTCAGCGTTGCATACCCCGGAATCACGGTCTTGACCATTGGTAAATGGGCCGCCAGCACCGCCTGCCCGATGGTTTGAAGCCGTTGATTGACCGCCGGATCAATCGTCGTCCCCATTTCAATGGCGACCGCCTGATCACCCACTGGAATCATTCGATAATCCATTCCTTCACCTTCCTTGCTTTTTTCCGTGCCGACCTCGGTTCGTCCGCGTTGGTTTGATTAATTTTTTATGAGAATAGATTAATTTTAGGGGGTGACGATTAAATTGTCAAAGTTGAACCCCTAATCACCACCTAATTACCCAATTTTCACTTAACCTTTCAAAGTTAAATTGGCGAACCGACTTATTTTTTCTAATCAAACCGCCGGTCGGCACTTTCTAAAACCACAAACTTAATTTTTTTTGATAAAAAACAAAGCCCAGAAACCATCGACTGTTCACTTGGTTCCCGGGCTTTGGGTATTCAACTGCGCTTGCTTAGACCAACTTCCCCACGACCGGCAACAAGGCTAACTTCTTGGCTCCGTGGGGAGAGTCCTCATGTAAAGCCTTGGTTACGTCTTGGCCGGCTTGATTGCCATGGTGGCGCCCATTCGGCCAAGCTGGGCTGTTGGTGACATCGTACACGACCCCATCCACGGCGACATAGGCTGGTTGGCCATTTTGGCCGTCATATTGGGCTAACTGTGCTAAGGTAAAGGTTTTTTCCGTCATGTTGCTCATCCTCCTTTATTTTTACCTATTATAACATTAAGCGCTTTCCACGTTAATTATTAACCTCGCCACTGGTGAGCTTTTAAGGCGACATGGGTCGGATCGCGCAGGCTGACCCCCTCGGCGGCCAACAAGCGCGCTTGCTCCGCCCAGCCGGGTACCAAACGCCCAGTCGCCGTCACCACCCGGTGGCAGGGATAATGCACGGCCTGGGGCGCAGTGCCTAAAATCCGCCCCACCAGACGCGCGTGACGGGGCCGACCAATCCGCTTGGCAAGCTGCCCGTAAGTCGCCACCTTCCCGCGCGGAATCAAGGCCACTTGGGTCAGGACTTGGTCAATCAATTGTTCATTTAAAACAGTTGTCATTTCGCTTCCTCCGCCGTTTTTTTGCTTGCATTTTAATACCAATCCGCTAAAATGAGCAAGGATTACTTTTAAGGAGATAAATAAGTATGCTCTTGCGTCAGCTCGATTACTTCGTCAAAGTCGTTGAAAATAACAGTTTCACCAAGGCTGCGGCCCAGGCCTATATTTCGCAATCGGCCATTTCCCAGCAGATCCAGGCCCTGGAAAAGGATCTCGGCGTCGATTTGATGGTCCGCCAACACCGCAGCTTCGCCCTCACCCCCGCCGGCGAATACCTCTACCGCCACGCGCCCCAGCTCTTAGCCCAGGCCAAGGAATTAAAGGAAAGCACGATCAGCGTCGGCCACACCAACACTACCCACCTGACGATCGGCTGCGTGCGGTCCTACATCGGCCCGGAATTCAATCAGGCGGTCGCCAGCTTTAACCAGCAACATCCCCACTTAGAATTAAGCATTACCCTGGGCAACCACGAAGAACTGTTTGACGCCTTGCGGCAAGAAAAGGTCGACCTGGTCTTTAACGACCAGCGCCACCCTGAATCCGAAGCCTACACCAGCCGGCGGATCATCACCACCCAAAAGATGGTCGAAGTCTCGGCCAACCAATCCTTAACCGGGCCGGTCACCGCCCCGCAGTTGTCCGCGCTCCCTTGTTATATCCTGGCCGCTTCGGATCAAGAGGCCGGCGAAATTCGCTACTACCGCGAAGCCCTCGGGATTACCAGTCCCTTGCGCTTTGCAACTAGCCTGCGCGAGGCCCGGCTGATGGTGGCGGCCAACCAGGGCTGGCTGTTGACCGATCAACTCAGCGATCATCCCGCCGTCCCCGCCGCCATTAAACTTCTGCCCTTTACTGACCCACACCACGCACCCATCTACCAACCCTACTTTCTCTTTTGGAAGCGGCAGATGACGACGTTGATTAACGATGCCTTTGACGAAACACTGCAGGAACAGTTCAGCTAGTTTTGTCAAGCTACGTGTTGGATGCCTTAGCGCTAAAGGCCACTGTCGACCACGACCTGGCCTACTATGACCGGGAAGTGACCCAAGACTACTTGCACGCTGTTGAGTTTACTCCGCTGGCCCAAATTGATGCTCCCGGGCTAATCGCCGCGTTGCAAACGCTGCGCCAACGCCGGCGGCAGGTCAAAGACCTCAGTTTGTTGCTAAACGCGTTCGATACCGCCTTTGACGCCAATCGTTTTTGGCAGGCGCTCAACGTCAGCGCAACCGGCATTAAATATCAGGTCCGTTCGGCTCAGGCTGCTGCGGCCCTGCCTACCCTGTGTCAGCTGCCGATTACGCCCGAAACCGATTAAAGCAAAAAATGGGAACTACCCCCAACGGGCGGTTCCCATTTTATTTACTAATGCTGGTGCCGGCAATGGCCTGCCTGACAGGGGCAAAGATGCTTCGCATGGTAAGCCAAGCTGCAGACGTTGATCACCAACGAACCCAGGGCCACGACTAAGCCTAATTGGTGTAAATGTTTATTAGTCATCACTTTTTCCTCCTCAAGAAAGCGTTTGCCTTAACTTGAGGATACCACATTTTCAGCTCCAATGCCGCGAAATTGGTCCGCCTTATCACGAGGACCGTTACCCCCAGGCCAAGCGAAGGCCCAGGTCAACCGCCGTTAAAATGGTGGCCACGCCAAAAGCTCTCAGCGTCCACCAGTAGTAAACCTTAACGGCCGGGCCCGTCCGTTGCACGAGCCAGTAGACCACCAGCAATACCCCGTTCTCAAATAGAAAGCCGGCAACGGACCCGAAGCTCGCTCCGGTCATCCCCTGGCGGGCCAAGGTCGCCCCCAGCCCCACCGCGTTCATGACCAACATGCTGACGACACACCCGGTGATAAATTTAGGACCGCTTTTTAACATCGTCCGCTTCCTTTCTGCTTAACGCTGCTTTTTGCCCCAGTACTGGAAGAGGTCGGTCCGCAGCGCCCCGTTGTATAATTTACGCCGCTTGGTGGCCGGGGCCCCGTAGTAAGTTTCAAATTCCAGGTCGGCGGTCAAAATGTACTTGGACCAGGTTGGCATCGCCCGGTAGAGCTGCCCCATCTGCCGGTACAATTCCCGGACGCTGGCCAGATCGCTCAGCCGTTCCCCGTACGGTGGGTTGGCGACCAAAACCCCGTTCAGCTTGTCGGTGTGCCAATCCTTAACCGCCAATTGCTTAAAGGTGATGGCTTGTGATAAGCCGGCCGCCCGCGCGTTGGCCTTAGCAATTTCAATCATTTGTCCGTCAATATCGTAACCAGTAATGTCTAATTCCACGTCGTAATCGGCCGCATCCAGCGCCGCATCGCGCAGGTCATCGCTTAAGCCGGCCGGAACCAGATTAACCCACCGCTCGGCCGCAAACTCGCGGTTAAGCCCCGGGGCAATATTGTAGCCAATCAGCGCCGCTTCAATCGGAATCGTCCCCGACCCACACACCGGATCGACAAAGGGGTTGTCCGGGAACCAGTGGGCCAAGCTGACCAGGGCCGCGGCCAGATTTTCCTTCAGGGGCGCGCCCCCCTTGGCCTGACGGTAGCCGCGCTTGAAGAGGCTGCTGCCCGAGGTATCCAGGGTCAATAAGACATGATCCTTAGCAATCGCCACTTCTAGCGGGTAGGTCGCCCCGGTTTCCGGCAAGCGAGTCCGCCGGTGATAGACCTGGCTGAGCCGTTCAACAATCGCCTTTTTTACCATTGCTTGGACCGTCGGCACGTGGTGCAGTTGGGAGTGGTGACTCTTGCCTTCCACCGGGAAATTGGCGTCTAGGGGCAAGAGGTCTTCCCAGGCTAAGGCCTTGGTTTGTTCAAATAATTCATCAAAATTCCGGGCATCAAATTCTCCCACTACGATCTTCACCCGGTCGGCGATCCGCAGCCACAGGTTGGTCCGCAAGACGTCGCTCATCGTCCCTTCAAAGCGGACCCGGCCGTTTTCGACTTGGGTCTGATAACCCAGTTCCCGTAATTCCTTGCCCACCAAGGCTTCCACACCCGCCGCGGCGGTCGCAATCAATTGATACTTCTGCACATTTTTACCTCTCAATCGTCCGGTTGTCCCAGACTGTAATCACCTACTATCTTACCACATCCCCATCCGTGGGTTGACCTGAAGCAACAACTCGTTGGTACAAGCGGGTCGTGAACGCATAGACGCTCAGGTAAATGACCAGCAACAAGACCGCTACACCGACCGCAATTTTTAACTCCAACCACCCGTCATACATACTAAAGAGCTTCAAGATCTTGTGGATCCCCGGAAAGGCCACCGCCAAATTCAGCAGGGCCCCACCCACGGGCAGCAAAAAGACGGCCAGAACCTGGGTCCGAATGGCAGCCGCCGTTTCTAGCGGCGTTAAGCCCACTGCTTGCATCGTCACAAACCGGTGGCGATCAGCCATGCCCTCGGTCAACTGCTTAAAGTAGATCACAATCGCCGTTGTAACCAGCATCGCCAAACTGATCAAAAAGCCGACAAAAATCGTGCCCCCGGTGAGGCCATTCAAAAAGGTCTTGATCGTCTGGCGCATTGACAAGTAGCTGTTGTCAGCCATTGGTAAGGCCGCCATCACGCTTTGTTCAAAGGCCAACTTTTTGGTGGTTGGTAAGGTCCGTTGGTAGTCAAAGGCCTGCACCCGGAGCTGGGGCAGTTGGACCGGCAATTGGTTAACCACCAAGTAGATCGGCGGAAAAATCGAGTGGGTCGGGTCGATGCCCCACTTAAAATGCGCCAGCCGGTGTAAGTGGTAGGTCGCCTCCCCCACCTTCAATCTGCTGGGCACCGCCTGCCCCGGCGAGTAGACGAGGGCTTGATTGGCCGCTAACGGCACGGGATGGTGGGTGAGACGTTGATAGGTCTGACGGCTAATCAGAATCAGCGTGGCCGTATTAGAAGCCGCCCCGCCCAGTTGAGTCGAAAACTTTGCCCCGGTGATTTTTCCATACTGGGGCACCGTAATCGAATAGTCTGCCACCCGCCGGACGGCAACCCCTTGCTGGTCGGCCAATTGCACGACCGTTTGGTGAACTTGGGCGCGTTGCTTGAGCGGGGTCACGACTTGGATGGCCGCCGGGTTCCACAAGCGTTGAATTCGACTCCGCCCCACGTAAAGGCTCAGCGAACCAAACAGCAGGACCATCACGGCGGAGCACAACAGGCAGATCGTAGCTAATCCGGCCCCGTTGGCCCGCATTCGCGTCAATAAGCCAGAAATGGCGATCATCCCGCGCGGACTTTCGTAGTAGCACCGGGGCCATTTTTGCAACTGCCGCAAAATTAAAATGCTGCCGGCCATAAAGACCAAGTAAGTCCCAATCACGACCAGCAACGTCGCGCCCATAAATTGTACCAGGGCGGCCATTGATGGTTTGACACTGATCGCTTGCCAGTAAGCCAGCCCTAAGCAAAGCAGCCCCAGGCTACCACTGAGCCACGGCGTTTTAGCCGCCGGCGCCTTTTCCAACTGGCCGGTCGTAAATAAAGCTTGCGGACTGACCTGCTGCAGCCGCCAGAGGTTAACCACAATTAAGCCCACTAGGCCAAGTGCCAGCACGACCGCGGTCGCAGCCGTCCCCCGGGCCGACCAAAACGCCAAGTGAATCGCCGTCCCGTCAATCAGCCGCAATAAGACCTGCCCAGCCAGCCGCGTGAAAATCGTCCCGGTGCAGACCCCCACCAGCCCGGCCGTGGCCAGAAAGCTAAACCGATCCAAGCTCATCAACCCGCCCAACTGCCAGTGCGTCATCCCCAGCATCCGATACAAGCCAAAGGCCCGGCTCTGCGCCTTGGCCAAGAAATTATCCGCGTAGCCTAAAAAGCCCAGCGTAATGGCAACGATGAAGACGATCCCAATTTGCAACAGGGCATTGGTCAAGCTGCTAAAGCCAAAATGACGCAGGCTGGGATCACTCGCCAGGGCAAACAACAAGTAGTTAAGGGCCACGAGGACGACCGTCGCCAACCAGGCCGGCCAGTAAATCCGCCGGTGGGCTTGCCAGAGGCTGGCCAATAATTTAATCATCATTTGCCACGCCCCCCTTGCTTAAGGTCAGCATCGCGTTATTGATTTGACTTTGCATCGCCGCACTGGACTGCTCCTTGCGAAACAGCTCGTGGTAAATCCGCCCGTCCTTAACAAAGAGGACCCGTTGGGCATAGCTGGCAGCCACCGCACTGTGGGTAACCATCAAAATGGTTTGCCCCTGGGCATTGACCTGATTAAAAATCGCCAGGATCTGCTGGCTGGTATTGGAATCAAGGGCGCCGGTCGGCTCATCGGCCAATAACAACGCTGGTTGCGTAATCAAAGCCCGGGCAATCGCGACCCGTTGCTTTTGGCCCCCAGAAATTTCCTGGGGATAGCGATCCAGCAGTTCCTGCAGGCCAAGTTGTTCCGCTAAGGGCGCCAGGCGGGCTTGCATGGTCGCTAATGGCGTCCGTTTTAAAACCAGCGGTAAGAAAATATTGTCGCGGTTGGTCAAACTATCCAATAAATTAAAACTTTGAAAGACAAAGCCCAGGTGATCACGCCGAAACTTCGCGGCTTGCTCCGCACTCAGCTGGGCTAAGTCCTGATTTTGCAAGCGGAGCTGGCCGGCCGTGGCTTGATCCAGGGTCGCCAATAAATTTAAGAGGGTCGATTTGCCGGCCCCCGATTCGCCCATAATCGCCACAAACTCCCCTGCATCAACCGTAAATGAAACGTCACGCAGCGCATGGACCGGATGGGCGGTATTGGCCCCAAAGGTCCGGGCCACGTGTTCAAGCGTCAATAAAGTCATTTCAAGTTCCTCCTTGTTCGACGTCACGCGCCGTCGTTTTCTTCATTATAAAAGGGCTGGGACCCCCTGCCTACTTACAGGTGGGTCACAATCCTTACAGTTTGGTAAGTTTGACGTGCGCGGCGGGAAAATGAACCTCCGCTTTGATGCCGTGGGTCTGGCGATTAACCAGGGTCAGCGTCAGGTTGATCTTGGTGGCCGCTTGTTGGGCCAAATACAGGCCCATCCCCGTGGCGCGGGTAGTTTGGTGCCCATTTTGACCGGTAAAGCCGGCTTCAAAGACGCGGGGCAAATCACTGGGCGCCACCCCGGGGCCCTGGTCAATAATTTGCAGGGTCGAAGCTTGCCAAGCAAAGGTGACCACCCGGCCCGGCGGGGAGTATTTAACCGCATTGGTCACCAATTGGGTCACGATAAAGGTCAACCACTTGCGGTCACTTAAGACCTTGACGTTTCCAATGGCAAACTGCGGCCGTAATTGCTGGGCAATCATCAGCGGGGCCAAACTTTGGACGACGGTTTGGCACAGGGCGGTCAAATCAAGCCATTCAAAGGCGAAATCGTTGGTCAAAAACTGCAGGCGCTCCGCGTTCAACAAGAGGTCTAAATTACGGTTGGCTTGGTAGAGGACCGGCTTCAGGGGGGCGGAAGCAACCGTTGGCTGTGCCGTCAGCCCTTCCAAGGCCATTAAGGCGTTTTTAATCTCGTGGGCAAAACGGTCCACATAATCGAGTTCTTGCCGCTGGCGGGCTTGTAGTTGCAACAGCTGGTGGCGATGATCTCGCTTGGCTTGGGCCAAGCGCCGAGTTAGCTCGGTTTCCACCAGCGTGCGGGGAATTAAGTTAGTCTGTTTGAGCCGCTGCTTCGTATGCCAAAGCCACCAGGCCACCCAGCCCAGCACCGGCCACAGCGAATTCCAGACCAAATCCGCAAATAAGGTCCCCGGCAAACGGTAGACATACCACAGCAGCGCCAGTAACCCCAGCAAAAGCCAGTAACCAATCGTCAAGCGCGCGGCTTCCTTACACCACTTACGCATCGCCTGTCACCACCCGGTAGCCCAGCCCGCGCTCCGTCCGTAAGGCAGTCGCTAAGTCTAATTGCGCTAATTTTCGGCGCAGCCGCGAAATATTCACGTTTAAGGTGTTTTCGTCTAAGTATTCCCCGCCCTGCCACAAGAGCTCCAATAGCTCCTGTTTGGTCACCGTCTGATTAGGCTTCGCCAATAAAAGTTTTAACAAGGCTGCCTGGGTGGGGGAGAGCTTCACAACCTGCGTAGCTTGGCGCAATTCATTGGTTAGGGGATTCAACGTTGCCGCCCCCAGGCGGTATTGCGGACTGGCCTGTTGGCGGCGGCGCAAGAGGGCCTGGATCTTGGCCACCAGCACGGTCATCGAAAAGGGCTTCATTAGGTAATCATCGGCCCCGGCCGCGACCGCGTGCATTACGTTATCATCGATTGCCGCGGCGGAGATCACGATGATCGGCACCGCGCTGGTTTGACGAATCGTTTGGATCCAATAGAAACCATCAAAGCTGGGTAAGGTAATGTCACACAGCACCAAGGTGACCGTTTCATCCACCCTTTGGGCGACGTGCTGCCAGTCTTGGACGGTGGCGACTTGATATTGCCACTTTTGCAGCGTGGCAGTCATGGTCGCAATAATTTGTGGATCATCTTCAATTATCAGAATCTTGGTCATTGCCTTCCCCCACTTTCTTTCGAAATGTAAGAAAAAAGCCCGGTCGAAACCGGGCTGCCTAATTGCAGATTTCTGTAGGCCATGTTTTGTCGAAGTCTAGGTTCAGGCCAACCTAGACCGTGGTAATCATCTATCTCAGCAGTTAATAACTGCTCCCCTGGAATCGCTTCAATTCGCTATCCAAAGCTCCCCGACCGTAGTTTGGGTTTACCGCTTGAGGGGTTTACCGCGTTCCACCAAGTTGGTTTCCCAACTTGCTTCGTCACTGTGGCACTTTTCAGGAATACTCGGACCTAGCCAAAGGCCTTAGCCGTTTTTTCCGCCGTCACCGATTGCTCGGTGCCCCGCCTTATTTTTTCAGCGAGCACAAACACTACGGGCATCGCAGCCCGTGCGAGCATGGACCTTCCTAACGCAACTGAGGTTGCGCTCGATTACCCAAAACCTGCAAAAAATTCAATTGTCAACTAACGAACTACAGCAGATGGGAATCCCCATCGTCTCCTAATTGGGAACCAAAGACCCGCCGTTCCAAATTGGACAGCCGCTTTAGGATATCCATATTGGTCGTTGACGAAACAACCGGCTGACTGGCTGGCGCCGCCGCGCCAATCGAAGAACCAATTTCCAATTGACGGTTCAATTCGTCAACCTTGGCTTTCAAGCGTTTGTTTTCGTCTTGTAAGCGGGCTACTTCTTTGTTGTAGGTGTCATAATCCTTAATAACATCATCCAAGAAGCCATCAACGTCATCAACATCGTAGCCCTTCCCAATACTCTTTTCCTTAAATTGCTTATGCAAAATATCTTGGGGAGTAAACTTAATGTTATCCATTTCAACACCTCATTTACTGTACTTATTCGTCAATACGAAAATAATTGTACCAGAAATCCGATTAAATACAAGGGCCCAGTTAAAAAAATTAACTTTTCTTGGGAACTTACCATTCCCCGCGCCGTTCTCGTTCTTCTTCAGCCAAGGCTTCCCCGGCTTCGCGCAGGTCATCAAAATCAACTAATTCCATTTGATAAGTCCCCGCCGCCACGGCGTGTTGGCCCGCTTGGTAATCATAGTAGCTTTTGGCGTGCCGTTCGCTTTGCTCATCTTGGGCCGGGTCAAAGACCAAGAGCAATTGATCGGAATGGGCCAGCATAAAGGCCTGGTAATCCCGCAATTGCTGTGGACCCTG
The DNA here is from genome assembly GCF_001435775.1 of Limosilactobacillus ingluviei DSM 15946. Taxonomy (GTDB): domain Bacteria; phylum Bacillota; class Bacilli; order Lactobacillales; family Lactobacillaceae; genus Limosilactobacillus; species Limosilactobacillus ingluviei. The sequence continues at coordinate 22,551 of NZ_AZFK01000088.1, forward strand.
GTAAGGCTGCTGGCTGAGCGTGCCCAGGTAATCAACCTGGCTTTGCATCTGTTGCAAGGCCGCTTGCCGGGCCGGCTGCCAATTTTGCCCGACCCCCACAAAGGGCTGCACCATCCCCAACTGGAGGGTCGGATAGTCAGCCTTTAAAGTCAGGCCCACCTCGAGCGCCCAGCGTTCCACCCCGGCTTGGGGCCCGGTGATCAACCAGGTCGGCTCCGTTTGCTGATTTAACCAGGTCCCAATGCGCTCCAGCAAGACCCGTTTAATCACTTTAATTTCTGGCGCTGCCGGATCAAACAACCCCAATTCATAATCGCGATACCCACTTACCCATAATCGTTGCATAAATTTTCCTCGTGTAACCGTTCCGTAACTGTAACTAATTGCCAGCCTAATGATATAATATACCAAGTAGCGAAGGGAGGCCACCACATGACCATTCATTATCCAAACGGCCAGGGGCCCCAGCGCCCCGCCCAAAGCCGGCCGCAACCCGCCGTCAACTTTGCCGACCGGGGAATGTCACTGGAAGCCGAAATCAACGCCAGCAATGCTTATTACCTGGCCACCAACCAAGCGGTGATCCACAAAAAGCCGACCCCGATTCAATTGGTGAAGGTCGACTACCCCAAACGCAGTGCGGCCGTAGTCCGCGAAGCTTACTTTCGCCGGCCGTCAACTACGGATTACAATGGGATCTACCAAGGGTATTATATCGATTTTGATGCCAAGGAGACGAAAAACGTGACCTCGTTTCCCCTCAAAAATTTTCACCAGCATCAAATCGATCATTTGGCGGCCTGTCTTAAGCAAGGCGGAATTTGTTTTGCCCTGATCAAGTTTACCCGCTTAACGGCGTATTACCTCCTGCCAGCCAGTCATTTAATTACCGCCTGGCAAAAACAAGCCCAGGGCGGTAAGCATTCGATCCCCCTCGCCACACTGAAACAAGTTGGGATCCCGGTCCAATTAGGCCTGCATCCCCGCTTGCAATATTTATCGGCCGTCGATCAACTGATCGCGCGGCAAAAAGGAGTCAACCATGAATAATGATGGAACTACCACCACTTCCCGGCGCAACCGGCCGCGAAGTGGTGGTCAAGGCAAAGGCCCACTGATCAAAAAGATCATCGGCTGGACGCTGAGCATCTGTTTATTGATTTTTGTCGCACTGGCCGCCCTCTTTTTCTTTTGGGCTTCCAGTGCCCCGACGATCAGCGAAAGCGCCTTAAAGAGTCAGTCAACGACAACCATTTATGACGACAGCGATAAGGTGATTTCCCGCTTGGGGGCGCAAAAACGCGAATACGCTTCGCAAAGCGAAATCCCCGCGACGCTAAAGAACGCCGTTGTCGCCATCGAAGACCGGCGCTTCTACAAGCACCACGGGATTGACCCGGTCCGGATCGGGGGGTCGGCGATCGCCGATATTTTCCACCGCAGCAACGGGATGCAAGGGGGGAGTACCCTGACCCAACAACTGGTCAAACTGACGGTCTTCTCCACGTCGGCCAAGGATCAAACCTTAAAGCGTAAAGCCCAAGAAGCCTGGTTGGCTTTAAATGTAGAACGGCACTTCTCCAAACAAGATATTTTAAAGTTCTACATTAATAAGGTTTACATGGGCAATGGGGTCTACGGAATGAAGACCGCCGCGCAATACTACTACGGCAAGGATCTCGATGAATTGGACCTGGCCCAATTAGCAACGTTGGCTGGGATTCCACAATCGCCGACCTACTACAACCCGGCCGTCGACGATACCAAGTACGCGACCCAGCGGCGTAATCAAGTGCTCGACGCGATGGTGCGCAGCAAGTACATTACTGCCGCCCAGGCCAAGAGTGCCAAGGCCGAAAATATTACCAGTGGCCTGGATGAAGACCACGGTAATACCAGCGAAAACACCACTGGGGTGAAGGAAAAGATCGTTGATGCTTACGTCAAAGAAGTCCTGGCCCAACTCCAAGCCCAAGGCTACAACGTTAACACCGACGGTCTCAAGGTCCACACCAACCTCGACTTGGCCGCCCAAGAAGAACTCTATAACGCCGCCAACAGTGGTGTCGCCTTCCAAAATGACAGCATGCAGACCGGGGTCGCCGTCACCGATCCCCACAATGGGCAAGTGGTCGCCATGCTAGGCGGGCGCAAGATTGACGATAACGTCATCTACGGTTTAAACCGCGCTGTTCAATCCAACCGGAGTTCCGGTTCGACGGCCAAGCCAATTATGGATTATGGCCCGGCGATCGAATACCTCCACTGGCCAACTTACAAGGCATTAAGTGACACCAAGTTCTACTGGCCGGGCACCAGTAAAGCCCTGCGCGACTGGGACAACAAGTACAAGGGCACGATGACCATGCGCTCCGCCCTCGTGCAATCCCGGAACGTTCCGGCCATCCGCGCTCTGCAAGACGTGGGCCTTTCCCGGGCGACGACCTTCTTGAAAGGCCTGGGGATTACCCCAGGGAAGAATGGCTTTAACCTCCAAAACGGGATCGGCCTCTACGTCTCCCCACTGCAAATGTCGGCTGCCTATGCTGCCTTTGCTAACGGTGGGACCTACTACAAGCCGTACTACATCAGTTCAATTACGACCCAAGACGGGAAGACGATCACCTTTGATAAGCACGGTAAACGGGCGATGACCAAGGCCACGGCCTACATGATTACCGACATGCTCAAAGGGGTCTTTACCGACAGTAACGGGACTGCCACCGACGCGAACCTAAGTGGGGTCCACCAAGCCGGGAAGACCGGGACCGATGAACCAATGTACGGGACGTCCGGGGTCATGGACTCCTGGATGGTTGGTTACACCAAGAACTACTCCGTGGCCGTGTGGACCGGCTTTGATAATCCGAAGTACGCCGTGGCAGAAGGCTACGAAAAATCGGCCCACCTCTTGTACAAGGCGATCATGAGCTTCTTAGACGGGCAAAATCACGCCAGCGACTGGACGATGCCAGATACGGTGGAAGCCATCTCTTACAGCGGACACCGGGAATTGGTCATTCGTGACTCCAAGTGGGCCTTTGGCTTTACGGAAATGAGCTCGGCCAGCCATTCATCCAGTGCCAGCAGCTTACTGCGTTCCAGCTCAGCCAGCAGCGAAAAGGAAAGTACGGACAGTACCTCCAGCAGTAGTCAAAGCAGCTCGGCTTCATCGGCATCTTCTGCGTCCGCCAGCGCACCGTCAACGCCGGCGCCAAACAATAACCAAACGCAAAACAGCACGGCAACCAATACCAGCAATGGTGGCGGTGCCCCGGCTGGCCAATAATCCGTAAGTAAAAAGAGTGATAACCGCACCACGTGGTTATCACTCTTTTCTTATCCCAATAATTAAGCTAGCGCCCTTCGTCGACCGCCTTTAAGTGTCGGTAACGGGCGTTGGTTTGGGCTAGTTCGCGCGGCGTACCATCCATGGCTAATTGCCCGTCTTCCAAGAAGATGACCCGATCCATCGCTTCAATACCTTGTAAGTGGTGGGTAATCCAGATCAACGTCTTGTCTTGCAAGGCGGTAAAGAAGGTATTCATTACCGCGCGTTCGGTCACCGGGTCCAAGCCGACGGTCGGCTCATCCAGCAACACAATTGGCGTCTTCGCCAAGAGAATCCGGGCCAGGGCCAACCGGTGCCGTTCCCCACCGGAAAAGCGCAATCCGGCCGAATCGACCATCGTCGCCAACCCGTGGGGCAACCGTTCGATCGTCGCCTTTAAACCGACCTGTTCTAAGACCGCCCAAACGTCAGCCTCACTCGCGTTTTCGTTCCCGATCCGCAAGTTGTTTAGGACGGTGGTATTGAACAGGTAGGGAGCTTGATTGATCACGCCAATAAAATCAGCAATCTGATCGCCTAATTCACTAGGCGCCACCCCCGCTAAGGTCAACTGGCCGGCCGTTGGCACCCGGTCGCCCCGCAATAAACTGGCTAGCGTACTCTTTCCCGAACCGCTTTTCCCCAGAATTGCCACTTTTTGCCCCGCGGGCAGCTGAAGATCTACGCCTTTGAGGACTTCCTTGGTGGTCGCCGGGTAGGTATAGTGAACGTCAGTCAATTGAAAATCCAAGGGGGCCGTCAACTGCGGCGCTGAGGTCGGCGAGGTCGTTACCGGCGGCAAGGCATTCAACCGCTTGAGCGAGTCCACATAAACATTGGTTTCTTGCGCGGCAGCCGGCAACCCGGCCAGGGCATCTTCCAGCGGGAAAATGGCCAGCACAAAGGCGGCAATCCAATTGGCTGGCCCCCCGAATTGGCCGCCAAAGCGACTGGCCCCCCACCCCAGCAACGCCAAGGCGATCAGCAGAATCATCACTTGGAGCAGGAAATCCCGGCAGCGCTCAAACTTGCGCAGCGCCGCTTGGGTCGCGTACAGTTCGTGTTCACTGGCCAGGTGCTGGTCGACGTACTCCTGGTTGCGTTGGGCAAATACCCAGTCGACAATCCCCATCACGTTATCCGTTAAATCCGTGTACAACGCGTTTTTAACTTGTTTTTCGTATTCTTGTCGGGCCCCGTTGACCACCACCGACCACAGGGGAAGAGCAAAAATGATCAGCCCAAAAAGGACCAGCATTACCAAGCCCATCGCCGGCGACAAAATCCCCAGGCTCACCACGATAATCGCATACAGCCCCCAAGCCACAAAATTCGGAAAGATCGTCCGCAAATAGAGGTTTTGGATGTGGGCCACGTCTTCTGACAAGAGCCCTAAAATATCCCCTAATCGGTATTTGCTGTTAAAAAAGACGGCATCTTGTTCGAGGGAATCGTACATTTTTTTGCGAAATTCCGAGGTCATCTTAAAGACCCAGTTGTGGCTCGTGAGCCGTTCCGCATAGCGCATCACCGGCCGAAAAATCCCAAAGCCCCGGGTTAACACGATCGGGACGTACACCAACAGGATATTTTCGGGGCGGGTCGCTGATTTAGAAATCAAAAACCCCGAGGTAAACATCAGCCCACCGGCACACACGAAGGTTAAAATCCCCAGCGTAATCGCTAAGACCAAGGTCCGCTTGTAGTGACGCAGGAAGGGTTTGACCCAGTGGTCGGTCTTTAACATTTTTAATAACGGAAACTTATTGCGCATCTTTTTCCTCCTTGGCTTGCATCTGCTTAACTAAGCGCTGAAAAGCCCCGGCCTGAGCTTGGAGTTGTTGGTAGGTCCCTTGTTCAACCAAGTGCCCATCTTCCATCACCAAAATGTAGTCCATTTGCTTCATCCAGTGCAAGCGGTGGGTGGCAAACAGCACCAAGTGGTCCGCCATCAGGGGTAACATTTTCTCCTTTAGCTCCAGTTCCGTCTCCAAGTCTAGGTGCGCGGTTGGTTCGTCAAAAATCATGACCCGCCGGTTCGGGTCCAAAAAGGCCCGCGCCAGGGCAATCCGCTGGGCCTGCCCCCCGGACAGCGCCCGTTTGCCGGCCCCAATTTGGGTTTCCAGACCGGCTGGCAATTCGGCTACCAAGTCATCCAACCCGACCACGTGGACGGCTTCTTGGACCTCAGCTTCGGTCGCCGTCGGGTGGTAGAAGGCAATATTTTCCCGCAAGCTGGCCGAAAAAATATACGGATTTTGCGGTAAGTAGGTCAACTGCTTTTGCCAGGCCGCGGCATGCAAAGTGGTTGCCGTTTGCCCTTGGAGGGTAATCTCCCCCGCTGCCGGCGTCAAGAAACCACTCAACAAGTTGATCAAAGTCGTCTTCCCCGAGCCGCTCATCCCGATGATCCCGACCTTTTGGTACCCGCGGAAGCAAAAACTGAGCGGGGCCAAACCAGCCTTGCCTTCCCCATAACTAAAACTTAGGTCCTTAACCTGCAGTTCATCGGTGGGCCGCCAAGGCGTCAGCGTCAACGGAGCTTGCGGTGCGGGTGGTTCGTTAATCAAGGTCATCACCTTGTGGAAGGCGTTTTTGCCGTTCAACGTTGCATGATAGTCGTTAGCAAAGTTGCGAATCGGCAAAAAGTATTCTGGGGCCAAGACTAAAATCACCAGGGCCGGATAAAGGGTCATCTGCCCATTGATCAGGCGTAGCCCTAACGTAACCGCCAAAATCGCAATCGAAAGCGTCGTAAAAAAATCGAGGGCAAAAGTCGACGTCATGGCAATCCGCAAAGTTGCCATGGTGGACTTGCGAAAATCTTCACTGGAGCGGTAGACACTCTTGGAGTAAGCCTTGCTTAAACCAAAGTATTTCAACGTGTCAATCCCGCGCAAGGAGTCAATAAAGTGATTTGATAAGCGCTGGAACGTCGCAAATTGGCGATCAGCTTGCGCCTGGGCGGCATAGCCCAGCACAATCATAAACAAAATAATCAACGGGTAAACCAGGACCATAATCAACCCGGAGAGCCAATCTAAGTAAAAGGCCACTCCCAGAATCAACACCGGCACTACCATCATATTAACCATTTTATTCAGCACCAGCTTAAAGTAATCTTCTACCTGGCTGATCCCGTCCAAGGTCAACGTCACCATGTTCCCGGTCCCTTCACGTTGTACCAGAGCGGGGCCGAAGGTAAAGGTTTGGGCCAACAATTGGGAACGCAAGCGTTGGGCATTCGCCCGAGCAAACCGATCTAAGATCCCACTGATCAGCCAATTCTCGCCGTGCCGGCCCAGAAATGACAAAATAAACAGGGCAACCCACGGCATTTGGCGCGCCAGACTTTCGCCTTGCCATAAGCCCACCAAAACTGCCGAGAGCGTTAAGGTCTGACCAATGATAAGAAAAGCTTGCAGGACGTGCAGTCCCACAAGCTTTCCCAGCATTGACCGGACCCCGTTAATTGTAAATAGGAGTCGATCAACCATTTTTTAGTATCCCTCCAGTGGCTTGACCGTTGGCATTTCAATCCGCTTCCGGAACAGCCAGTAAGCCCACGCCGTGTAAGCCAAAACAAATGGCAAGAGGCAAATCGTGGCAATCGTCATCACCGTCAAGGTGTAGGACGTCGAAGAAGCATTTTGAATCAACAGACTGTACTTAGCACTCAGCGAAGAGATCATGACCCGCGGGAACATCCCCACAAAGATCATCGCCACGAGTGACACCATCGTCAACCCGCTGGCAATGAAGGCCAGCATTTCCTTCCCCTTGAAAACGGCCACGTGCGCCAAGACCGCAAAGACCACGATCAAGACAACCGTTATGGCCGTCCCCAGTGGGTGCACGCTAAAGAAGTCGGTCTTAAAGATCAACAGTAAGGCAAAGACCACTAAGCCAACGTACAGCACATAGTACAGGGCTTCCGCCACGTTGCGGGCCACTTCCCGCACCTGGCCGACGGTCTTCAAGGCCACGTAGTTCAACCCGTGCAGGTAAGTCAGTAAGGTCAAGGCAACCCCACCGACGACGGAGAACCAATTAAAGTAATCAAAGAAGGTGGCATGCATGTTGCCATTGGCATCAATTGGCATCCCTTCAATCATCGAGATGAACATGACCCCTAAGAAGAAGGGAACCCAAGCGCTGGCAATTGCCAACAACGTGGTCCAAACCCGCTTGGTCTTGGCATTCCCCTTTGCACGGAATTCAAAGGAGACCCCCCGAATAATCAAACCGCACAAAATCGCCAATAAAATCAAGTAGTAACCACTAAATAACGTTGCGTACCAGTATGGGAAGGAGGCAAACATGGCCCCACCGGCCGTAATCAGCCAAACTTCATTGGCATCCCAAACCGGTCCAATTGAATGAATAATTTGATCTTGTTCCGCTTCGTTCGAGGCAATTGTCTTAGCGGCCATCCCCACCCCGTAGTCAAAACCGTCGAGGAAGAAGAAGCCGGCAAACAAGACCCCGATCAAAAGGAACCATAAAAATTGAAATGCACTCATTTAAAAGGCCCCCTTATCAAATGGATCCATGAACTTTTCCAGCAATTGTGGATTTTCGATGTTAGCTGGGTCCTTGTGGAGTTCCTTAATGACCAAGCCGATCATCACAACCGCTAAGGCTGTGAAGAGTACGAAGTAAACAATGTTCGACGTCAACAAGGAAGCGACCGAAACGGTTGGCGAAACGGATTGCTTAATCGTAAACAGGCCGTACACCGTCCATGGGTAACGCCCAAATTCGGTGACAAACCAACCAACCGTGTTCCCAATGAATGGCAAGAAGGTCGTCAGGGCCACGACCCACAGCATCCACTTGTGTTCATACAAGGTTTCTTTCCCCTTGCGCGTCAAGAAGAGAGCAACAATTGAGACCAAGGCGACCCACATGCCGACGCCGACCATGATCCGGAAGCTCCAGAACAGGGTATTAACCGGCGGGTAGTAGTTCATCTTTTCGCCAGCGATGTACTTACCGTACTTCTTGGTCAAATCCTTATTAACTTCGTCCATCCCGGTCAGGGAACCAGAGAACTTGTTGTAAGACATAAAGCTCAGCATCCCAGGGATTTCAATGCTCCCCTTAAGTTCATGGTTCTTTTGATCGGCGACCCCGACCAAGGCTAAACCAGCGGGATCCTTGGTGTTCTTGTAAATGGCTTCAGTCGCGGCAAACTTCATCGGTTGTTCCTTGATCAGGTATTGCATTTGGGCGTGACCAACGGCAATTGTCAGCACGGCAAAAATCAAGGAAACCCACATCCCAAACCGCATGGAAGTCTTGTAGATGTGCTTGGTTTCATCCGAAACGGGTTGCTTCTTGGCCCGCAAAAGTTGGAAGCCCGTCAACCCGGCAACGATGACCCCACCCATCATCAAGGCGGCCCCAATGACGTGACCGTATTCAAAGAAGAGTTGTGGGTTCTTCAGCAAAGCAAAGAAGTCGGTCATTTCAGCCCGGCCATCCTTAATCGTGTACCCCACTGGGTTTTGCATAAAGGAATTGGCGGTCAAAATCCACAGGGCCGAAATCATCGAACCAATACTGGTCAGCCAAATAAACAGGGCATGCACCCCTGGCTTAACCTTGTTCCACGTAAACGTCCACAACCCGATAAAGGTTGATTCCATAAAGAAGGCCAACAAAGCTTCAAAGGCTAATGGAGCCCCGAAGATGTCCCCCATGAAACGTGAATAATCCGACCAGTTCATCCCGAATTGGAATTCTTGGATCAACCCGGTCACAACACCAACCGCGAAGCTCAGCAAGAAAATATTCCCCCAGTAGCGGGCCATTTTCTTGTAGACTTCATTTTTAGTGCGCACGTAGATGGTTTCCATAATCGCAATGGCAAAGGCCGTCCCGATTGAAAACGGTACGAAGAAGAAGTGGTAAACCGTTGTCATTGCAAATTGGAACCGTGCCAAACTAACAATGTCCACTATTATCCCCCCCTATATAAATTATCGACCAATAAGTCCAAAAATAATAGCGTATAGGGTGTTCCCTATATTTCAATTCTTAGTTTACTCTTAAAAAGTTAGTATTTCAATAATAGATTAAAGAATGATAAATTATCTTTTGGCTTAGAAACCGCTTACATATTATAAGAAGTGATTCGGTGTCACCTAAAATAAACCGCTTTTATTGGGGCGCAATTTTCAACTTTGTGAGCTAAATAACAACATTTTTCGCAGTTTTTTGCGAGTTTTTCCGGTTTTTTGTTTTTCACCAACCAATTTCCTTGTTATAATTAAACCATCAATAATTATCCATAAGTTAAAAGCGCAATTTTTTTATTTTCGCTTTTAATCCGATAAGCAATTATCTTCATTCTATTTTTGAGGGGGAATTTTTTATGAAGCAAGTCGTTGTCCTGGGGGCTGGTTATGCCGGCTTAAAGACCGTTCATGAACTGCAAAAGAAGGCCGATGGCAGCTTTAAGATCACGTTGGTCAACAAAAACAGCTACCACTACGAAGCAACCGACCTGCACGAAGTCGCGGCGGGGACGGAACCGAAGGAAAAGATTACCTACGATGTGGCTGACATCGTCGATCCAAAGGTTACGACCTTTATCCAAGATGAAGTCGTAGCCTTTGACCCGGCTGCTAAGACGGTTGACTTAAAGAACCACGACCAATTGTCTTATGACTACTTAGTGGTAGCCTTAGGCTTTATTTCCGAAACCTTCGGCATCAACGGCGCCGAAGAAAACGCCCTGCCAATGACGACGGTTGACGAAGCCGAAGCCATCCACGCCCACTTACTGAAGGTAATGGATGAATACAAGCAAAACCCTGATCCAGATGCCTTAAACATCATTATTGCCGGGGCCGGCTTTACCGGGATCGAACTGGCGGGGGCCTTAGCCGATGGCCGCAAGGAATACGCTGAACACGCTGGGGTCAACCCATCTGACATCAAGATTTCCATGTTGGATGCCGGCACCCGGCTGTTGCCAATGTTTAGCGATGAATTGGCAGAATACGGGGTCAACCTGGTTAAGAGCTTAGGCGTCGACATCATTACCGATGCCCGGGTGCAAGAAGTGGCACCGGGCAAGACAATTTACGTCTTCGGCAAGGATGAAGAACAAACACCACACGAACTGACGGCCAAGACCATCATTTGGACGACCGGGGTTTCTGGGAGCCCATTAGTCGACGCCGCTGGCTTAAAGGCACGGCGGGGCCGGGTCATTCCAACCGAACACTTAACCGATGCGGACCACGACGATCTTTACATCATTGGTGACGTAGCAGCGGTGATGCCACCGGATGGCCAGCGTCCTTACCCAACGACGGCCCAAATTGCCTTAGCAATGGGTAAGTACACGGCTGCCGACCTGGCCAACGTCTTGAAGACAGGCAGTCACTTAAGCGAAGGCTTTGTCTACAAGTCCTTAGGGACCGTCGCTTCCGTCGGCAACACCCGGGCCTTTGGGGTGGCAATGGGCCGCGAAACCAAGGGTTACCTGGCTTCAGCTACCAAGAAGATGATCGCCAACGAATCCCTGTACCGGATTGGGGGCTTAAAGGAAGTCTTCAAGAAGGGCCGTTTCGACCTTTACCACTAAAATTTCCCGCCGCTGGCAGTCTCCGGCCAGCCGGTAGTAAAAAAAGGATCCGCAGTGCGGATCCTTTTTATGTTGGCTAAGTTATTCAGCTGGTAACTTCGCATACGCCATCCGTTTAATCATTGACGCTTGGGCCGGATACATCGCCGTTAATTCTTGCGCCGTCAACAACTCAAAGTCCCGGTAGTCAAAGCCCGGGGCCACCATGCAACTGACCAGGGCAAACCCCCGGTGAACTTCCGCCCCAAAGATCGTCCCTGCCGGCACCCGGGCTTGAAATTCTTGTCCCGCCGCCAAATCTGACCCCAAATGCAAGGCCTCATAGCTGCCATCGGGCATTAAGCAATGCACCGTCAAGGGCTGGCCGGCGTGAAAGTACCATAATTCATCATGCAAGAGCCGGTGCAAATGAGACGGTGAACTTTCGTCCAGTAAAAAATAAATCGAAGTATAGTCAAACCGTTGGGCTTGACTCGCGGGGTCCAAGCGCTGAGTGGCCGCATGAAAGACCTGCCGGTACCAACCACCCTCCGCGTGGGGCTGAAGATTCAATTGTTGAATGTAGTCGGCTTTTGTTAACATCTTAAATCACGTTCCTTTCACTTCTTTGCGTAACTCTAGAGCCAATTTTCGAACGCAATGCCTAACGCAAAGGTCACCACTTGCACCAGCGACCCCACCAGCAAAATCCGAATCGCCGCCGGAAAAGTTTCCTTTTTCACCTGCCGGGCCAGCAAGATCCGGGTTTGCTTGATGACAAACGGGATCAACAGCCAGGTGAATAACGTTGCCCAAGGCGTAAAACCCCAGCCAACGGCCAAGCCAAGCGCCACAAAGGCCAAGCCATTTTTAACCGCAAAGGCCCTCAAAGCCCATTTTTTACCAATAAAGTGCACGATCGTAATCCGGCGGTTATCCTCATCTTCTTGCTGATCACAAATGTTATTGGCGAGCAACAAATTTGAAATCCAGAGTTCATCTGGCAAAGCCACTACGAAAATCACCAATAAGCTAAAGGGATCCCACACAAAATGCTGGTAGGCATTGAGATAGACACTGATCAAGGTGATCATAAAACCCATGGTAAAACCGGAGAAAAATTCGCCGACCGGCAGCCCCGACAACGGAAACGGCCCAGACGAGTAGGCAATGCCCACCGCAAAGCAAAAGACCCCCATTGCCAAGAGCGGCCAACCGACCTGGCTGACCAAATACAACCCCAGCAGGGCCGCCACTAGCACAAAGCTGACCAGCAGCCAAAAGACCAAGCGGGGATTAAGCTTTTCGCGGCCAATAATATTGGTATTTTGCTGGTAATCTGCGGTATCAACCGCGTGGGTATAATCGTGATAATTATCCAGCATATCGACGGCCATATTAAACAGCAACATGGCCACAAAAAAGAGCGCCATCAAGCTCCAATTCACACTGTGAAAATAGTAGTAACTCAAGCACAAGCCCAAGAGTGCGGGCAGTACACTGGCCGTTTTGGCCTTAATCTCAACTAATTCCAAAAAAACTTTAACTGACAATTCAACCCCTCTTTTCCATTATGATCTTACACTAATTTCGATCACAAAAAAAGAAGCTGGGAAAATTCATTTTTCCGCAGCTTCTGGCTCACCATGTTTAACCATTTACTGGGCCTTGCGCCGGCCGTTTTGTAAGATATAAATGGCAATCAAGACCAACACGATCCCGAGGACTTCAAAGAAATTGATAGCCAAGTGAAAGAAGATAACACTTAAAATCGTGGTCATGATTGGCTGCAAGGCATCCATGATACTAACGACATCCGACGGGGCCAGGCGACTGGCATATAGCAACATCCCAAACGGCAGAATCGTCCCGAAGAAAATCACCGTCGCCACCGACGAAACCAACGTCGGGGTCAGCGGCGGCACACCGACCCAAAACGGGTGCAAGAGATTAAAGAAAAGCCCGGCAATCATCGTCCCCCAGCCCAAGACGACCAAGGGGGGATTAGTGGCACTGGCTTTTTGGGGCAAGACCACATAAAAGGCGGCGGTAATCCCGGAGCCTAACCCCCACAGTAAGGACACCAACGGCACGGCCAAGTGGGTCAAATCACCGCGGGTGATACAAAGCAACACTCCTACCAAGGCCACTAAAAAGGCCAGTAAGTCACTGCGCAAGGGGCGATTCCGATAGAAGAAAATCCCCCCTAAGACAATGAACAAGGGTGACAAGTACTGTAAGATCGTCGCCGTCGATGCATTCCCGGTTTGAATCGAGTAGTAGAAGGTAATCAGATTCGCGGCCAGCCCAAATAACCCATAGGTCACGACCGACAGCAAGGCCGCCTTTGTCTTAAAAACATTGAAAATCTGACCACGGTAAATTACCGCACTCAATAGCAACAAGATGACCCCCGTCACCGTCGTCCGGGTCGAGAACATCCAGGGGCCCGGCACCGCTAAGTCTTGCGAAATCAGCTGCAAAACCGTCCCGGAAATCCCCCAACTCAAGGAGGCAAACCCAGCCCAGGTCATCCCCTTAATTACTTGGTTATTATTCATCACTAACCCTCCGTTTTCAGCAATACAAATATCTTACCATTATCGGGTCAGCTGATACCAATAATTAAACCAAAAGCAGCCAGAGGAAAGTTTCCCCTGGCTTTTGCTTAAGAAAATTAATTTTGCTGGAATAAACCCTTAACCCAGTTAACTAAACGTTGGAACCAATTCGATGCCTGGTTGGCCGCTTGCTTTCCTGAGTCACTATTTAGCCAGTTTTTCGCCTTATTCATCAAATCCCCGGTTGAATTCTTCACGTTGTTGATCGTGTTGGTCACGTTGGTTACGTAAGTCTTAGAAGAAGCAATCGGTGAATTCTGGAAGTTCACCAGCGAGCCGGCAATCTGACTTTGTTGGTTGGCCGTGGTTTGATCAGCCACCCCGCGTTTTTCTAGCGCCTGCTTTAAAATCACTTCAATTTGCACTTTGGTCAGGTTGTTTCCCTTTTGCTTTTCTTGCGCCACTTGCTTGGAAGTATCCCCGACGGCGGCCATCAATTTTCCGGCATAAGCTTGATCATCACTGTTGGCATCAATCGCCGCTTGCGTCGCTGTTAACACGGAATTAGCCGCCGCAGTATTTTGGGTATCCAATTGGTGCCCATCGGCCGCAAAGGCCTTATAAACCCCGGTTAAAGCTGATTCCCCTGAAACCGCCCGGTTCGCGGTAACAGTAATCGTAATATCCGTTACCCCGGCCATCTGGGCCACCATCGCGTATTGTTGGGCCGTAACTTTGGTAATGTTGCTTTGCCCGTTATACTTTTTCACGTTTACCTTGACCCCGGAGCTGGGATCCGTCGGGGCAATTGCCACCGAAGAAATCATCGACGCATCCGTCGCGGGTGCCCCGTGGCTGATATAAGTTGCGTAGTCCTGCCCCGTCGCCGTTAATTTCGTAAAGGACGAATCAACATCCATCACATCATTCAGGTTGGCATACACGCTTTGGGGCGCCCCTGCCCCATAAACCACATAGGCCTGATTTAAAGACGCCGTTTGTTGGCTTGATCCCGTTTGCGCAGCTTGGACCGGCGTTGGTAAAACCAAGGCCTGACTGACCGGCCCGGCCGCCGTAGCCACAATCGCCGCCGTCAAAACGATGGCTAAGGTCCGTTTGGTATTCTTCATCGTTATCACCCTCACCTAATTTATCATCAGTTTGTTATTCATTTTAGCATGCCCGCGTTCCTTCCACCTTGCTTTTACGGAACTTGAGGTAAATTTAAGCTTTCGGCTCGCGCGGTTGATCGGCCAACTTGAAAATCGGAATATGGGGCGTCGGTGCCGACGACTCCGCCGCACTGGGCGCGGCCTTTTGTTCGGCAAACCGGCGCAGATCCGCTTCGATTGCCGCCACCGTGGTTAACTTCCGATGACGCCAGTTCATTAAAATCCGATCCATATAACGAAAACTAAACTTCCCATTGAGGACCGTTTCGCGCAAGGCCAATTCGATAATCGCCGGCTCGTAATGATCCTTGGTCAGCCAATCGTTCACCAGGTTGATCTCCATCGGACTCAATAAGCGGCCAAAACCACTCTCCAATTGCTTAAAGAGGCGCTCTTTGGCATCCTGGGGGGCTGACTGCTCCGGTGTTACGTTGGGGTGGCCTGGTTGCTCTAGGTACTGTAACAACCGAGCATGAAGGGGGCTGAAGTCATACACTTCCGCTTCTTGGCCCGCCGCATTCTTTTGCAACCGCTGGGCCAAAAAATGGTGACTGACCAATTCATGAATCAATTCATAAACTTGACCGGTTTCCGTCCCTAAGTGCGTCGCAATTTGTTTAATATTGGGCAGCTGGCCCATATCCAGGTAACTCTTTAACTCCAGATAAACCATCAGTTCACTGGTGCTCATCCCCAAGTCATGGTAGTGGTGCAAGAGGAGGTTGCTGACCGTCGTTTGGCCAGCTTGCAAGTATTTTGATAAGACATCAACCATTGTTCTTTCCTCTCTAAGGGGGCCATCCCCCATCGCCGCGTCAACAAACCGGGGTCGGAAACGCTGCTTGTTTTCCGACCCCGGTGATTAAAAAATTCGATTGGTGAGTTTAAAATTGAAATTACGGGTATAAACGGTTCAGCATCCGTGGGAACGGGATCGTCGTCCGCAAGTGATCCTGCAAGGTAATCCAACTCAAGAACCGTTCTAACCCTAAACCAAAGCCTGAGTGTGGCACTGACCCATACTTGCGCAAGTCTAAGTACCAAGCATAATCCTTTGGATCTAACCCAGCATCCTTAACGGCTTGCAATAAGGTGTCGTAGTCGGTCTCCCGTTCGGAGCCCCCAATAATTTCCCCGTAACCTTCTGGGGCCAACAAGTCGGCACAAACGTACACGTCATCCCGGGTTGGGTGTCCCTTCATGTAGAACGGCTTGATCGACTTCGGGTAGTTTAAAATAAAGACGGGCTTGGAGAAGTGATCCGCTAAGAAGGTTTCTTCTGGCGAACCAAAGTCGTCCCCCCATTGAACATCCAGCCCACCTTTTTGCAACAATTCAATTGCTTCATCGTAGCTGATCCGTGGGTATGGCGTTTGGGTAAATGGCTTCAAGGTTTCTGGATCCCGCCCCAAGACTTCCAGTTCGTGGCTGCAATCGTCAATCACTTTTTGTACCAAGTAGGCCACGTATTCTTCTTGAATTTCCAAGCTTTCTTCTTGGTGCATAAAGGCCATTTCTGGTTCAATCATCCAAAATTCAATCAGGTGCCGCCGCGTCTTGGACTTTTCAGCCCGGAAAACCGGCCCGAAGGAGTAAACCTTGTTTAAGGCCAAGGCACCAGCTTCTTCATACAATTGACCAGATTGGGACAAGTAAGCATCTTGTTCAAAGTATTTGGTGTGGAACAGATCCGTCGTGCCTTCCGGGGCATTCCCGGTCAGGATCGGGGGATCAATCTTGGTAAAGCCATGGTCACCAAAGTATTCGTAATTAGCCCGGATCACCCGGTCGCGAATCTTCATCATCGCTTGGGGCTTTGAAGTACGCAACCACAGGTGGCGGTTATCTAACAGGAAGTCAATCCCGTGTTCCTTATTGCCAATCGGATAGTCTTCACTGGCATCGATCACTTCGATGTCTTCAATTTGAATTTCGTACCCAAACTTGGAACGGGTATCTTCATGAATTTCCCCGATCACCCAGAAACTGGCTTCTTGGCGCAATTCGTGCTTGGCCAATTCAAAAACTTCTGGGGTGACCTTATTCTTTAACAAGACCCCTTGGAAAAAGGCCGTCCCATCCCGCAATTGCAAGAAGGCAATCTTCCCGCTGGATCGCTTATCCGTTAACCAAACCCCAATCTTCACCCGTTCGTTAACGTGGTGTGGGGCATCAATAATGTTAATTGTTTGCACTCCTGATTCCTCCAAATATTCTATAGGTTGTTGATCCGTTGAACGTAATGACCAGTCTTAAAGCTAAGCAAATCATAGCACAGCGCTCCTTGCGCATTCTTGTAGGTAACCTCCCAGACGACCCGGTCATTAAAAATTCCCGGCGCCACCTTTAAAACCCGCTTAACGGCGCGGTCTGCTCGCACCTTCGCCACGGCTTGCTGACTGGTTAAGCCACTGGCCTGCTTGACCACCCGTAATTTGCCCCCCGTCTGGGGAACGATCACTAAAATGGGCTGGTGTTGCCGATTCTGTCCACTTACCGTGTAGTAAGTGTGATCGCGATTGTAGACGTAAAAGTGATCAAAGGACCGCAAATCTGCATACTTTTTGGCCAGACTAACGGCTTGGCGCTGGGCACTGGTCTTGGGTTGGGTTGCAATTGCAAACGAACCCCAAGCGACCAGGATCAGTACCAAAACCGTCATTAAGCTTCGAATCAGCACTTGCTTACCCGAAACCCGGCTTTTTTGACGTTGAACATCTCGCCGACTTTGCATAAAAGCCTTCCTTCCTAAACAATATCAGTAAAAGTTTATCACAGATTTCCGAAGGCGAATAGAGATTAATTGATTTTTAAAGTTTCGCTGGGCCGGCGGTTTGCAAAAAAGCCGCCGTGGCAGAACTCAATTCCGCCGTGGGCACTTCCACTTGCGGTAAGCCCGCCGGTAAGGCCCGTTGCATGGTTTGCCCATACCGCTTGGTTACCAACCGGGGATCTAACACTACCGCCACCCCCGTATCCGTCGGCGTGCGCAACAGCCGCCCGACCCCTTGGCGCAACCGAATAATTGCTTGGGGTAAAGAATAGTGATAAAACGGGCTGTGGCCTTGTTGCTTCATTAACTCATACCGTGCTTGATTTTCCAATTGGGTCGGGGCCGCAAATGGTAAGCGGGTAATAATCAGCAACTGGAGCTGATTATCGGGCAAGTCAATCCCCTCCCAAAAGCTGGCCGCCCCCAAGAGGATCGAATTATGCCCACTGCTGAACTGTTTGAGCAATTTCGCCCGGTTGCCGTTAACCCCTTGGGCCAGAATATCGCGTTGATTAAAGACCGCCGTTTGTCGCAAATAGCCATACACGGCCTCAATGGTTTGCAAAGAGTTAAACAACACCATCGTTTGACAATCCGTCGCCACGGCCAAATCAGCAATCGTCTGCGCCAAGTACTGGTGATAGCTGGCTTCTTCGTGGTCCGTGGGGCTAGGCGCGTCACTGGCGACCAAGAGCTTGGCCTGATGTTCATAATCAAAGGCTTCCGGCAAGCGTTTGACCTTCACCGCGGCTTTCTCCAGATCCAACTGGTCAAAAATAAAGGCGGAGCGGTTAGAAGTAAATAAGGTCGCACCGGTAAACAATTGATGCGTAAAGTGGGCGTAGACTCGCTCGCGCAAGAAGTGGTTGGCCGCTAACAATCCTCCCGTTAAGGTTAAGGTCGTTGTTTCACTCCCCTGCCGGGCCCGGAGCCAAAAGAGGGTCAGTTGATCGGGCTGGTCGGCCAGCCGTTTCAATTCGTGTAACTGATCATCCACGGCCACTAACTGCGCCAATTGGCTGGCAAATTGATTCATTAAATAACGGTCCTGACCTAACCATTGCGCTTGGCGTTCCGCAAACAAATGTTGCAAAGCGCTAAAATGCAGCTTTAAACTGGCCAAATCCTGTTCAAAGGCTTCACACAGGGGATGCGCTGGATCCAATAAGACGCTGAGCTCCGCACTTGGTAAGACCTGTTCAATAAAGGTGCCCGTGGTAGCTGACGGTGGCGTCAATTTGGTTAATAAGGCCGCGGCCAGGTCACTAACCGTTTGTTTCAAGCCGGCCAGATCCGCTTGCATCAATTCAACGTTGTAAGCCGCCAGTGGCAACTTAGCAAATAAACTCCGCAAGTTGGGCGAATTAGTTGGATTGACCAAGGCCGCCAGCTGATTAAGCAGTAAATGCCATTCCGCAAACGCCAATTGGTGCCGCGCCTGTTTCAAAACACTTTGGGCCAGGTGTTGCGCTTCATCAACCACCAAATAGGTCGTTGGCGCCAGGGCGCCCAGTTCAGCCGCATGGGCAACTAAGTAAGCTTGGTTCGTGACGATAATCGGTGCATAGGCTAATTGCCGCTGGCGATAAACCAAGAAGTCATCGCGATAAAAGGGATCTTCACTGGCTAAGTTTGCCAAACCGGTGTGGCGAACTTCTGCCAAATACGGACTCTTTTGCGCCGTTAGATTCAATTCATCCAAATCGCCCGTCGTCGTCGTTAACAACCAGACCAACAATTGGGCTTTTAAAAACTGGCTGAGTTGTGAATCTTCGTTTACCGTTAGGGAGTGGGCAAATTTGCTCAGACTAAGGTAATGGGCGTTGCCTTTGACCATCACGGCCCCGCTGAAATCCGGTAATAATTGCCGCAACTGCGGCAAAGCCGTCGTCATTAATTGACTCTGCAACAGGTTCGTGGCCGTAGCGACAATTACTTTACCAGTTGGTTGCGCTAAATACGTCAGGGGAACTAAGTATCCCAGACTCTTGCCCACCCCGGTCCCGGCTTCAATCATAATCTGCCGGGCGTGATCACGCGTAAAGTAGTTATAAATCGCGTTCATCATTTTCGCTTGCAGGGGCCGGTAAGTCAGTAGATCACCAAACAACCGCTGCTTTTGGCGCTTCGTCAACGGAAAAGCTGGGGGGGTCTTGGGCGTAGCCACGCTGAGCGGCCGTTTTTTATGCAACACCAAGCCGTGACTAACGTAGTGGGCATCATCTAAGGCTACGGGGTGACTTTGGCGGTATTGCGCCGCCCGGTCAAGCAATAAGCGGGTTTGCAGGGGCAGTTGCAGCTGCAAGGCCACTAATTTATTCAGCGTTAAAGTTGGCAACGCTTGCAAACGTTGTAACAGATCAATCAACAAGTGCGCGGTCGCCTCCGCATCCGATACCGCGCTGTGGGGCTGATCGTGTTCAATCTGGAGTTTGGCGCTCAAATCCCGCAAGCGATAACTCTTCGCCGTTGGCAAGAGCAACTGGCTCAAACTAACGGTATCAACGGCCGGAATCTGCAGTTTGGGCAGACCGATCCGTTGAAATTCCGCGTTTAAAAAGGGAAAATCAAAATTAACGTTGTGGGCCACAAAGATTGTATCCGCTAATAAACTTTGTAAGGTTGGCGCAACTTCTTCAAAGAGCGGGGCAGCTTTGACATCCGCGGCCCAAATTCCGGTTAACTGGCTGATTGAGCGCGCAATTGGTTGTTCGGGATTGACCTTAGTCTCAAAGTGATTAATCAACCGGCCATCTTGTACCAACACACAGCCGATTTGGATGATCCGGTCCCCCTTTTTGACGTTGGTCCCGGTCGTTTCCAAATCAACGACCGCGTAGATTGGGCCCCGGGGCGTTTTCTTTTTTTGCATTGCAATTCGTTCTTTCTTCCTAAACTTACCGCGACCAAAACCTGACCGTTCAGCCCAGCTGGTACGGGGTGGTCACAGCATCATAAATTTAAGTCCACTATACCATACCCCACCCGGGCAATCGAGTTTCGGTAAAGTGCTTCAGATGAATTTCCCTGTTGTAGATACTTAATGGTAGAATAGACAGTAGTTATTTTTAGAAAGCAGGTTGAAACAACTTGAAAAATTCAGGTTATGGACAAAGTCACGCTAAATTAATTTTTATTGGTGAACACAGCGTTGTGTATGGTCAACCAGCAATTGCCCTTCCCTTAGCTTCAATTAAAACCACGGTCACCCTGAGCCGGCAAAGTGGCCCCGCCACCATCGAAAGCCGCTATTTTACGGGGCGCTTAAGTGAGCTGCCAGCCCCGATGGCCGGGATCGGTCAATTAATCCACCGACTCCAAGTACACTTTCACGATGATGGCAACTGGGCGATGTTGATTACCAGCCAAATCCCAGCTGAACGGGGGATGGGCTCTTCGGCCGCGGCCGCGATTGCGATTATCCGGGCCTTCTTTGATCTTTATGACGCGCCCCTGTCCCGGCCCGAATTGTTAAAATGGGCCGACATCGAAGAACAAGTCACCCACCGCAGTCCCAGCGGTTTAGACGCTGCCATGACCAGTGCCGACCGGCCGTTATGGTTTGTCCGGGGCCAAGCTGGGGTGCCGATCGACCTTGATTTAGATGCTGTCCTGGTGATCGCCGACTCTGGGGTGCACGGGGCGACGAAAGAAGCGATTGCCGCCGTCAAACAAGAATTGACCTTACACCCAACCACCGCGAAAGAAGCCCTAGTCGATCTCGGCCAGCTGGCAGAACAAACCAAACATTTTTTGGCCACCAACCAACCTAACGCGCTTGGGGCGGTCTTAGATAAGGCCCAGATCAACCTGGCCACCCTCAACGTCAGCGATCCAACGTTAGACCGTTTGATTGCCACAGCCAAAGCCAACGGGGCCCTTGGCGCGAAACTAACCGGGGGCGGCCGGGGCGGATGCTTCTTTGCCCTGGCTGCCGATCTGTCCCAGGCTCAACACCTCGCCCAAGCGCTGCAAACCGCCGGCGCCACGCAAACCTGGCTCCAACCCTTAAAAGCATCGGCACTCAGCACTGATTAACCAAAGGAGGAAATAACTGTTAATTAAAATGTTGAATAACTTTCCCTAATGTCCATGAGAAAGACAAAATGTGGTATGGATCTTAGGGGAATAGCTAACAAAAATTTGTCATCGTCACGTCAACGAAAAACTTGCTAAATGAAGGGAACAATGAGATGATTAAAGTATCAATAATGCGACCGTTTGATCGTCTCGCTGATACTTTAGCGATTATCTATCTCTGAATTGGCGTTTGAGAGGTGGTGATGATGGTGCTGCGCACGCAAAAGGTGAAGTTATATCCAAATCAGACGATGAAAAAAGTGCTCGATGGCCTGTGTGATTACCGACGCTACTGTTGGAATCAAGGTTTGGCCCTTTGGAACGACATGTATGATGCTTCAGTGATCCTTGCTGATAAGAAGCAACGGCCCAACGAGCGCAAGGTTCGGGATGAATTAGTTGCTAATAAGGCCGACTGGCAGTTTCAACTGTCGGCGCGGTGTTTGCAGCTGGCGATTTCTGATCTCGGTAAGGCGTGGCAGAACTTTTTTGACCAGGCCCAACCGGATTGGGGCAAACCGCACTTCAAGTCGAAAAAGGCCCCCCGCCAGGGCTTCAAGACCGACCGGGCCAAGCTGTTCAATGGTTGCTTACGGCTCGATAAACCGCGCGGTGTTAAAACGCCGTGGTTTGATATCAAGTTCAAAGGGGCCCGCAATTTGACTGGTGAGTTGAAGGTGGTTTCGATTTATCGGGAAAACGGTCAGTACTGGGCCAATCTCCCCCTTGAAGTCGCGATGGGACCGAAGGCGAAAACAGCGGTTGACGTTAATGTTGGGCACCTTGATTACACTGATGGCCAAATCAAGACCCTCCCGAGCCACTTGCAAGCAATCTACAAGCGGATCAAGCACTACCAACGTCAGTTAGCCCGCAAGCGCAAGGTCAATGGCAAGCAAGCCACCCAAAGCAAGCATTACGCCAAAACGAGAGCCAAGTTGCAGCGTGATTACCGGCGGGTGGCCAACGTCCAGCACGACTTGATGCAAAAATTCACGACCCAGTTAGTTAACACTTACGATCAGTTCGTGATTGAAGACCTCGCCGTCAAAAAGATGCAGATGAGTCATGTTACGGCAAAAGGGCTCCAACGTTCCATGTTTGGATATTTTCGTCAGGTTCTTACCTACAAGTGTGACTGGTACGGGAAAACTTTACTGGT
>NZ_AZFK01000088.1:45218-64256 GCF_001435775.1 Limosilactobacillus ingluviei DSM 15946
ACTTCAACCGTCTGCATCAATGCAGGCGGTTTTTTTGTACCTTCAATTAAAGTGACAAAAGATTATTCATTGGGGATAATATCTCGAGGATCCAGATGATGCGGCACAGTTCTGACGCGAGCCGATGTTGAGCTGGCGCAATTGGAGTAATCTGTAAGTTGCGACAATTGCTGGGATTTGTCTAAAAGATCGTTAATTTGGTATCATAAAGAAAACGCTATCCAAACGAAAGGGGAATCTTATGCTCACCATCACGGGGGCGTACCTGTGTAGTACGCTTGTTATCTTTCTGGTCAGCTTGACGCGGCCGGGGACCCGCCGCCACTGGCGGTGGAACCTGGCCTGGCTGATCCTTTGGTTGTTGGCAACGGGACTTTTGGTCTACTTTGCCTTACCGTCCCGGAACCTGTTGAATATTTTATTAGGCAACGCCATTTTAGGGGGCCTTTACTACGCCCTTTTAGTCGCCCAAACCACCACGGTCAACCTGACGGCCCGCTGGCGCGGTAAAAAACACTCTAAGAAGAAAAAAGTTGTGAACGAACCGGCGCCGGGCTTACCGCGGTGGCTGGCTGGCGCCTTGGTGGCCTTGGCTTTGCTTGCCGGAATGGGGGAATTGCACTCCTACCTGTCATTAAAGCCAACCTGGAATTCGATCACCAAGGTCAAAAGTCCGGCCAAGGAAGCCCCGACCTTTAAGCGCAACGAAACGCCGGTAGCGATGGCGCCCAAGACGGTGTTAAACCGGGTGCGCAAGTCGGCTTCGGATATTCCGCACAGTCAGTACTTCCAGATCGCCGATAATGTCCAGGCGCAATACTACCGGGGGAAGGCCGTTTATGTTGTGCCAGTCGAATACAGCGGCTTTTGGGCCATGCTGCGGGCCGGGAAGATTCCGGGTTACTTCATTGTGGACGCAACGAACCAAAATGCGGTGCCTAAATTCGTCAAGATGCCGTACCGTTACGCGACTAGCGCCTACTTTAATCACGATGCCTTCCGTCAGATCTACCGGCACAATCCGACCTGGCTGACGATGAGTAAACCCCAGCTGGAAATCGATAACGCCGGAATCCCGTACTGGGTGCAAACCGTCTACCGGGCGGAACCGCTCAGTCACCGGCCTAATTATCGCCACCTCCACGTGGTGGTCATGAATGCGCAGACGGGGAAGCAAAAGACCTATGCCCTCAATGAAATGCCGAAATTTATTGATGAGGGGATCACCAGTGAGGCAGCCGCGGAGATGAACCGTTACTACGGGATCGCCGTGCATGGTTTTTGGAACCGTTACTTTGGCAAGCGCGACATTATCAAGCCCACCAATAACGGACCCGAAGACGGGGTGACCTCGATCTTTAACCGCGACGGCTCAATCAGTTACTTTACCGACTTTACCAATCCGAACACCAAGGCCGACTCAGCGATGGGCTACTCAATGATCAACGCCCGGACCGGGAAGTTAACCTTCTATACGGCCAACGGGATCATGGACAGCTCGGGGGCCAAGGAAAATGCTGATCAAAATTACCGGGCCCAACAGTGGCGGGCCAGCATGCCGATTCTCTACAATGTCAACGGCCGGCCGACTTGGGTAATGACGATCCTTGACCGCTCGGCGGCGATCCGGGGGTACTACTACTTGGACGCCCAAGATCAGTCCCTGCACGGCAATGGCGACCGCCCGACCAGTGCCCTGGACAATTTCCGCCAGGCTTTGACCGATAGTGGAGCTAAGGTCGGCAATACGCCAGGGACCAAGCACAAGGCAGTCCACGGGGTGGCTGACCGGGTGGCGATCGTGGCCGCCAAAAACAAGGTGATGTTCACCCTGCAAAATGATCCGACCGTCTACACGGTCGATACCGATGACTACCCGCGGGCCAACCTCATGCGGTCCGGTGACCAGTTGAGCTTTAAAGCTACTTTGGTCAACGGGCAGAGTCTCGGCAACGTGGCCAACTTCAAAAACGAATCCTTGAAATAGCAAAAGCGGTGCGCTCGGTTGGGCGCACCGCTTTAATCGTTAAGAGCGAGATTCAAACGTAATTAGCCGATTAGCATAACGAATGGCGCTGGCAAACCCGAGCAAGAAAGCGTTCGGGTTGTTAGCGATCAGCAGAAAGGACAAAATGATGAGCAGGCCCGCCCAAATAAGGTCAATTAAATCTTCAAGCGGGATCGGTTTTAAGGGTTTCATGGTAAGTTTCCTTCCTATTATGAAATTTGCATGCAAGTATAAAATGACAAAAAGGGTTCTGGCCTTGCTGCCAGAACCCTTTTTTCATCGATAATAATGGACCATGCGAGATTCGAACTCGCGACCCCCTGCATGCGAAGCAGATACTCTCCCAACTGAGCTAATGGCCCGTACAAGCTTTATTATAGCAGGCCATTAGCCAAACGTTAAGCCTTAATTTTGAGATTAGGGAATGACGTACCGTTCACTGCAAGCGGCGTAGGTCACCGTGTTGGCAGGGAAGTCCGTGCTCAACACAATGGTATCGATTAAGTGGAGGTCTAGCAGGTTCACCCAATCGACCGGTTCCTGGACGGCGGCGTGGAGTTGCTGGTCTAACTGGGTGGGGCTGACGTTGAGGCCGGCAAAGATAATTTGGCCGAGCAACTGAGTGTTGGTCAGCAAAGCACCAGCCGAAATCGCCTGTTGGACGTGCTCATTTGTGAGATCACCCCGGACGGGCAGCCAGGCGACTGGGGTCAGGTCGTAATTAAAATAGCAAATCACCCGCTGACTTCCGGGGGTATCAAAGAATTCGCCGTGGTGGGTGACGGCGAAGTTGGCCCAGTTCGCGATGGCCTTGGCGCTGTGCAGGGGACCGTGGGCCGCAAAGATTGGCTGCAATTTTTCGTCCAGTTGGCAGTCCAGCCAGCGACTGGTGGGCGTGGCAGCCGTGACGGCAGATTGGCCGCTGACGACCAGTTGTCCATTGGGCCAGTAGCAACCCGCGGGCGTGACGACCAGGTGGCCGAGAAAGTTAAAACGCATCAGGCGATCGATTGCCATCAAGCGCTGGGTCGCCGCCTGATCTTCCAGCGAGTGCTGAGGACAGCCACCGGGGTGATTGTGAAAGAGGTAGAAGCCGTCCGCCTGGTAGCAAAGCGCGCGCTGGTGGATGGCAAAGGTGGTTAGCGGCGTGTAGGCCAGGTCCCCCTGGGCGACGGGATCTAAATGACACAGCCGGCCCTGCCTGAGGTAGGCGACCCAGCTTTCTTCCTGGGCCCGCTTGCCCAGCAGCTGTGGCATAAATTGGAAGAGATCTTGGGTGGCGTCAGTGAGGTGGTAGTGGGGCGGGGCAGGCGTGACCCGCTGGGCGGAGATTAAATCTTGCAGGCGCAGGTTGTAGTGCATTTCGGAGAGGGTAGGGGTAGTAGTGAACATTCTCATTACCTCCTAACTGGTTAGCGGGCAATCGGGTCGGGCAGCAGTCGAATCGTGTAGTCGTAGGTGACCAGATCCTGGGTGCAGGTCCAAAAACGGTCGTCTTCACTGGTCATGGCCAGGTACTGGTGGGCCTTTTTGGCGAAGGGCTTAAAGGTCAAGTAGCTTAGGGTAACTTCGTGGTTGACCGCCAGTTGGATCCGTTGCTTTTGGCTGAGGCGGAAATCGGTCTCCAGTTGCAAGTCCTGGTCGACGGTGATCACGATATCGGTAATGTGGGGAAATTGTTCCATAAGGCACCTCCTTAATTAATGAAAACTAAGCGTCACGACGGGTGGGCAGCTGGGCCAGCTGCTCGGTACACCAGCGGGCCAATTGCCGCTCGCTTTGGGGGCCGTGCAGCCACAGAGTCTTCAGGACTTGCCGGTGGTAAGTAATCAGCAAGAATTGGCGGCGGCCGGATTTAAGCTGGCCCCGGTCCACAAAGGCCGGGGTGTCGGCCAGCTGATCCAAATGGGCATCCATGGCGGCGGGCAGTAATTCTTCCAGGGCGTAGTGGGCTTGGACCCGGGTGAAGCGATAACCAGCTTGTTGCAGCTGGCACAGCTGAGTAATTAAGGTTGCTTGCATTGTCAATACCTCCAAATGAAAAAAGTCACTCGATTTTAGACGCACTAAGGGCTTGTCTAAAATCGAATGACTCTTTGGAAGTGGCGACGCAAATTACGCAGCCACGGCTATGTAGGTACGGCTCAAATATAGCTCACGCAGGGTGGAAATGCAACTAAAACGCTCAAGAAATTTAAAATCACCGCCCACGAATAAATAAAAACCCCTAACAGCCTGCGATGAAACCGTGTGAAGCAAGCTATTAGGGAGACGTGCGTGATATGGCTAGTGGGGACTTAACCATATCGTGTGAGCCACGACTTCTTGAGTATAGAGGAAGTTAAGTTATTTTTCAAGGATAATAGGGGCTGCAGGACGATTATTTGGTTGGTAAAATTAGTGATGACTGGTATCTAATATAACTTTATCTGACCCTTGATTATGTATCCTTTCATGGTTCATTATAGTTCTGCTGAGTTACACGACTTAAAAAGAAAGGAATATGAACCATGTATCATTTGTACCAAGCACATCTACAATGGTCTAAGCAAGCCACTCGTACCATTCCAAAAACGTTCTGGTGGAGTTTCGGTTTGGGATTCTTGATTTTTCTGGGTCAAACTTTGATTGTTAGTCTTTACGAAGATTTTGCTAAGGACGCTACTCCTGTTGTGGGAATTGTTGTTAGCTTGCTCTTTGGTTATTGGTTAGTTCGCTACGTCTTTAGCTACCAAGAAGCTCGCCTAAAAGCACCGGTTAAAAATTATCCCTTTTACGTGGGGTTGCAAGTCATCATCTTATGGTGTCTTGCTAACAGTTGGGCGTGGTTTGGCAACCATGGCTTGCATTTGGATTTTAACAAAGGGGCAATCTCAAGCAATCAAGCGGCAATTAATTCTTTTCTCCAACATCCTAGTTCTGGAATCGTGATCACTGTCTCTGCTATTTTCTTGGCGCCGGCGCTTGAAGAGTTTGTCTTTCGATTATTGATCATGCGCCCCCATGGATATCAATCCAAACGAGGTAACTTAATTGCCGCAGTTATTTCTTTAGGGCTGTTTACCTACATTCATGTCATGGGACAAGTACCAGATTTGAGCCACGGCAACTTGCCCGTAACTAATTTTGTTTTTTATTGCGGTCAATATGCAATGATCGGTTTAGTCATGGTTTATAACTACTACCGTTACCGCTCGCTGCTTCTCAATTATGCAATTCATGCGACGTGGAACACCTATTCCGTCATTATTAATCTAATAATCATTTTTTGCGAACGATGAACAATAATTTAGACTGACGCAAACAGGCAGCTGACTCCTTAAGATCAAGGGAGCAGCTGCCTGTTTTTAATACATTATCAATGTTTATTAATCATTTTCGCTAACTTGAATGATATCGCCATCCTTGATTCGGCTTGGATCAATGGAATTACGGAGATCAGCTTCAGTTAGCCGACGGTAGAAGTTACCTTCAAATTCAAGCTTCCAATCATCTTCCTCAAAACTTTCAGGTGGTTCGATGGCTTGGAGACCAAATCTTTCTAATATTTGATTGCCTCTGGCCAGAATGGATTGCATTTTATCGAAGCTAAGGTCACCTTCCAGACTCTGTAATTGTAATAAACCCTGGTGAATGTACATATGACATTCGTAACAAACGGAAGCACAGCCAACATAATGTTCAATTCGTTTTTCAAAGTCGTACTGGTATTTTTCGTGAAGATACAGCCAGTCACCGTCACGGTGAGGCACATACCGTTGGCAAACTGTGCAGTGGTGGTTTGCTGATTGGCGTTTTTGACGTTTGAGGGCATCCCATTTTTGCTTTCCCATGATTCTTCGCGGGGCAACATAGTGGAGGTTACCGGGCACAATCGGTTGTGTTAAGATCTCAACGGCGGCTTTGTTAAGCTGGGACCAATGAGGTTCTTCGACTGGCTGATTGTGGCAGTAGACATTTTTAGCAGCAAAATAACTTTCGTAGCCTTCACCAATGTGATCAAAAAGAACTTTTCCTGTTTTTTGGTCTATGATCACATAGGCATCCAGCTTGGGATCTTTGACAATTTGAAGGTTGGCAGATGTGTAGTTTGTCATGTAATCACCTGTTTCTTTTGCTTTGTTTAGTGTGGAATTAAAAAGAAAACTAGTTGAACGTTCTGGGTTGCGACTGAACAAATTATCCGATGCGCGAAGCAAGGTAAGAAGTATTATAATCAGCAGAACTGGTAATGGCTTTGACTGAATTTTGCATTCGAATTAAGTCTTGTTCATGGAACCGTTGGGCTTGGAAAATTTCTTTGCTTTGTTTATGAATGATAGCTGCCATTTGGGCTTCTTGGATAACTCCGTGGCGACGTACCGTCCCGCTTAATTGGGCAATTTGCTTATTGAGATTTTGAATATTTTGATTAACATCGTTTAATTGTTCAATCTGGGTTTGTTGGTTGATCAGCATTTGCTGTTGATTGGACAGTTGTTGTTTTTGGTTGTTGATCATTTCTTTTTGATTGTTCAGCATTGCTTGTTGATTTAAGGTTTGATTGTGCACTTCTGCTAATTGTTTTTGTTGAAATTCCTGTTGGGCCAACAGTTGAGCACAGTCTTTCCAATTGCTGGCTTGACCGGTTTGCAAGAAGTAAAGCGAGTCGTGAAGGGAACGATTGTCGCGGTATACTGCCGGAAAAAGTTGATAATTAGAAAAGTTGAGGGCGAGAAATTCAGCTAGATAACTCTGAGTTCGCGCAATAGCTGCCTCGATCAATTCTTGATTTTCTGGTAATTTGCAGAATTTCTCATATTCAGCTTGCCAGATTTCTTTTTGAGTTTCATTGATCGAAGTTGCTAACTTGTCGTTGAGTCGTTCCTCTCGCTTTGCTAATTCCGCGTAGGTAGTTTGTGGCACTTCAGGTTTTTGATTTTTTTGTCCGTCATCTTTGTTTCCTAAGAAAAAGATAACTGCGGCGGTCCAAAGTGCGCCAAGTAAAATTCCAGAAAACCATAATAAGATGGTAAAGATCGCTAAGATAATGGCCTTTGCCTTAGATTGTTTCCACATTTTTAAATAATTCCGCTTGGCTTGATTGACCAGTTCTTTGATGTAGCTATACGAATTAGCTTCATCGATTTGATGACGGATTTGTTTAATCTCTTCCATTTTTTGAGCATAATTAGTTCTTTGCGTAGTGTTGACTTCAGCGACGGCGCGCTCGCGAAAATCTTCAGGCTTTTTGTTAAATTGATTTTTTAACTCGGAATATGCCTGTTGTAACAGTAAGTTTCCTTCCAAGATGGCATATAAGTAGGCATACCGGTTAAAATCATTGTCCAACTTTTCCAAGGTTTGAGTCAGTTGCTCCCGGTTCATATTAAATGCTTGTACCATGAACTTCATCTCCCGATTTTAAATTAGGTTACGTTTTTATCACGTTTCCTTCTTAAATTATGACCACATTATACCATCTAAAAATAGGCCCTTTTTGATTAATTTAAAATAGAAAACAGTTTGTTGTTAATTTAATGAGTAAGGGAATCGGTTAAGTAAAATGAAGCTTGCATTTTGGAAGTGATAATTGTTTAATTAACCTGAAAAGATTTATTTTTTGGTGACTTTATTAGGAGGATGAAATGAAAAAGATTTTCTTAGCCAGTTTGATGATGGCCAGTGCACTAGCCCTCGCTGGGTGTGGTCAACAAAGTACGTCGCAAAAGCAAAGTACCCACCAATCGTCAACCAGTCAGCAACAGTCCAGTGCACCTTCTCAAAAGGAAGCAGCAGCTTCAAGCAGCAGTGCGACAAAGGAATCACATGCGACAACCCCGTGGGATAAGCAAAAGGACCAAGAATTGACCGATTTTATTAATCAATGGGCGCCAACGATGGGGCAAAGCTATGTGAAATATGATGGTGTTAACCCACTCCATACACACCCCGGCTTAACATATCCAGATGGGTTTAATGTTGCTACTGTTAATGACGAAAAGGTTTCGATGGGGTGGGCACCAACGGGTGAAGGTCCCTACAATTATAATGTCGTGGCAATGTACAATTACGACTATTCTTCCCACTTTGCTCAGCACATTACCTATGCCTTTGCCTTCCACGATGGGCAACCAGTCGCCTTGGTTGATGAAATGACCAACGGCTATCCAATTTTCCACCCAACCAAGAATGCCGATGTGGCCAATGCTTTTGCCCGGATTGCAGCAGAACAAAAATAAGTAGAGCTTCAAGAATGATCGTATAGTTGTAAAAACTAAGCATAGTTTGAGACTGGGAGAAAAGTAATTTCTCGCCAGTCTTTTCTTTTGTCTGTTTGCGCTCGGCAAAGGTTTAAAGCCATAAGTCACTAGTACGCTTATTATTTACTTTTATGCTGTTTGTAGTTTCCGCTAAAAGAATGTTATTGCGCTGGTAGTGTTAACTTAATATTTACCGTTTGATTGGAAAATCTGATCACCAGCTTAAAAGGATCGTTTGTAGAATGAACGGCAGAGATGAGAAAGAGAAGGTCGTTAGTCTTATTCAAAAGCTGTTTTCACAAAGAATAAATGAATGGAATGGAGCAAAAAAAGTTTAAAATATGCTTTCTTTTTGAATTAAGTCCGATTATAATTCACCATAAAAGGCTACTTACTAAGTATTATTATTAGTTTACAAAGAAGATGGCGTCATTTTGTTGGCTAGTACTGGTGAATATGAGGCAATGGAGTTGAAAAGAAGTGAAGGTTTGGTGATCAAGTATGGAAGAAAAGTATTGTGCGCATTGTGGGAAGAAAATTAAAGCCAAGGCTAAGTTTTGTCCGTACTGTGGCAAAGCTCAACCGGACTTTCAAACGAATAAGTTGGGCGCATCAGCCAAGGAGTTAACTGAAAAAGTAACCAAGGGTTTGAGTGGCCTTAATTTTTCAGGTTTGAAAAATTCTCGGTTTAAAGCTTGGTTTACCAAGAAAAGGGTTGCAGGCTTAATCGCGGTTTTGTTGGTCCTTTTTGGCGTGCAACGGTTCATTAGCAACGGCGGATTGTTTGCACCGAAGACAATTTCGTTGAGCCAACAGGTAAAGCAACCGGGAAGTCACGTTTGGTATGACGTGAAAGGGACCGCTAGCAAAGATGCGGTAATTAAGACCATCTTCGTTGTAGGAAGCGGCAAACTTACGGCGTACCAAATTCAAGATAACGATGTTACTTTAGGGAGAATCAGTAAGCTTTCCAAACGGCAGACAATTAAGTTAGCGAAGGAACAGGATAAGAAATATTTTGATATTTCAGCAACTGAGGTCCAAAATTGGCTTGATGATAAGAACCAAGTTGGACAACAAGATGATTTCTTTGGTGACGATGATGTAATACGTTTTCTTAAGGGAAGATATGACGCTTTGGGCATAAAGGTTAATAAACAAGGTAAGGATTTTTCAATGGGAGGAGTGCCACATTTTTCTAATCCTCGTTTTTTTCCACCATCAGTTGATATTGATGGGGTTCCCGATTCATCAGGAGAAGAAGAACATGAACTTTTCATTAATACTGAAGAAGAAAGCAATGAGACTAAAGAACTTTTTATTAATAACATGGCAAAAGGCCTAATTTATAACATTAAGCATACAAAATACCATTCACCGGATAAGAACAAGGTGTCTTTTAAGGATACCACTGATGCATCTGGTAATAAGGTGGTAGGTCAAAGATTAACGTATCAGGCAATTGACTATTTTGATACCAATAGTAGTACAAATAGTCAGATTTATAACAACTTGAATAAGAAACAAAAGCAACTTCTTTTTGATATCTATTACGGAATTCCAGAACAAATATGGGCGGAAGGTAAAGCAAAAGGACTTGATGATGAAAGCATAGACCATCTTGATGATAAACGACACCTTAAATTGATCCAAGCATGGACTGCATTTGATAACTCTTTAGACACTAAGAAATTAACTAAAGGTATCTTTGGTTACCATCGTTGGGATAAAGATGTAACAATTACAGGAACGTTATCCCAACAAATTTATAATCAACGATTTATTGGTTACTACGGTGGGGAAGGTGAGGTCCTTACTAAGGCACAAACAAAACACCAAAAAGCTGTTTTCCCGGAACCCGATAAGTAAGGAGAGGAGTAAGGATGGAATATTGTCCAAATTGCGGAGCAAAACGGCACGAAGGGGAGGCATTTTGCGCTAATTGTGGTTACAAATTTGAAGAAGCAGTAGCCCCTAAGTCCAAAGTGACTCACTCCCCATCTCCTACTCCAGCCGAAGTGACACCACCAAAGATTAAAAAGGTGACTCGAAAGCATTGGTCAAAAAAGTGGTTAGTGGTCTTAGGATTAGTTATCTTGTTGGGAATCTTAATTGGTGGCTGGTTTATCTTTCAAAAGCAACAGGGGAGTAGTTCAGTTAGTTCAGAATCTTCACCGGCGACGCAAGAAAGCAGTCAGACTTCAACCACTAGCTCAACGCTGGCTAGTGACGCGAGTCAACCAATGGCAACGGATCTCTCAAGTTTAACTCCACAGGAAGCCGCTGCTGGGATTATTACGCTTGGAGCGAAGTCAAATAAGGAATGGGGTAAATTGCTGGCGTTGAAGAGGCCTATTACCTTGCAATTGGGACAGTCCGATTCCCAACGCTTTTCCTCGCCGGGTGCCGGAGTCTTTTACCAAATTGAGGTTGATGGAGCAGATGCTGCCGGTCAAACTGACGGCTACACCATGGAAGAAGATGGGAGCAGCATCTACCTGTATGCAGGAAAGCCTAAGGAAAACGCCAAACCATTTAAGGTTTTGCAGGCGGATGAGGTAGTAAAGGCAGTTGATGCTGGAAAGACAAATGGTTTGGAAAACCAAGTGACGATTAATACGGATAGTTAATTAGCAAGAAAGGCACTCAGAAATTTCGGGGTGCCTTTTATGCATGCCAATTGCCCTTTTCTTAGCCAACTTCTTGTGGTATTATCGATCGCGTTACTAAATGTTACGATCTGGCTAGGTCCTTGGCGGCCTGCCACGCAAAAAGAAGAGAAAGGATCTACCATGCACTTTTCACTGAAGAAAATCAGGCCCCTCTTAGTAGCCCTGGGCGTTGCCTTGCTGAGTCTAACTGCCATTCCGGTGCTCAGCCACGCCCAAAGCACGCCTTACTGGATGCGGCCGTCATAAAAACAGGCCTACCCGGACGTGAACAAGCACCCAGGGATGTGGATTTTGGTCTCTAAAAAGACCGAACGGACCTATTTGATCGACCACGGTAAGGTGCTCTACACCATGCTGGCTTCGACCGGGACGAAGGGCGCCAATGCCACGCCGACCGGGACCTTCCAAATCGAAGCCGAACGGGGGGATTTCTTCTACAACCAAAGCAGTGGGGAAGGGGCTAAGTACTGGGTTTCTTGGAAGGACCACGGGATTTACCTCTTCCACAGCGTCCCGACCGATGCCAACGGCAACTTCATTAAAAGCGAAGCCAACCAGCTCGGTAAGAAGGCCGCTTCCCACGGCTGTGTCCGCCTGTCGGTCGCCGATGCCAAGTGGATGTACCAAAATATCAAGCAAGGAACCAAGGTCGTGATTTCTGATTCGGGTAACCTCAAACAGCTGATCAAGCAAAATTCGTAAAAATAAGCTTCAAAAGGAAAAGCAGCTCCTGCACCAGCTTTGGCGGGGAGCTGCTTTTTTTGCGTTATTGATCCGTCGGACGTTCCGCGACCTTGAGCAAGTCGAAGAACAAGCGGCTGTATTCATCACTTTGGATCGGGTCCAGCCGGTCTAATTGTTGATTGAGCAACTGGCGCTGAGGAGAAACGGCCGGGGCCGCTTCGGTCGTGCCTTCCACCAGGGATTCCATCGAGACGTTCAATGCCTTGGCAATCCGGTAGAGGCTGCCGGCCCCGATTTGCTTGACGACGCCCCGTTCGATTTTGGACAGGTAGTTAATCGTCATGTCGCTGAGTTCGGCCAGTTGTTCTTGCGTCATGCGAGCAGCGTGGCGTTGCGTGGCGATATTTTTTCCGAGGTAGTTGTTCATTTGATTGTCTCCAATCTTTGGTTTTACCTCAAGAATAGTGGTTGGTGCTTAATAAAATAAGTTCTTAAAAGGTGAATTAAATATTGTCTTTATTTGGTCAGTTGCAAGTAGTATACATTAAAAATGTAGCCAAATATGGTCATTTAATGACCGAGAAATAAAAAATAGGGGAGTGATAGCGAAGGTTGCGCCGGTAGCCCAAGAATTCATGAAGAAAAAGCAATTTTTAGGTAAAAAGTGTGAAGGTGCAACTTTGGGGGAAGGACAATAAAAATTTCTGTGACGGAGATTTCTATGTAGCAACTAAATAGTCATTTTCGTAAAAAGATAATTATTTAAGCTATTGTTCAATAATTGTAAAAATGCTTTTCGAGAGGAGTTTTAAAATGACAAAACAAAATAATCGAAAAAAGGGCGAAGTTAAAATGCTCTTAGGCTTGACCGGGACGGCTGCCGCCTTAGCCGGTGGGGCCTTAGTTTCAACTAATGTTGCCCACGCCGACACGGTTGATCAACCCAACCAACCAGTTGTCCAACAAACGGCGACCGACCCAGCCCAAACGGCCAAGGCCAACCTGCAAACGGCCCAAACCAAGGCTGATCAAGCCACCCAAGCACAAAACGAAGCCCAAACGGCTTACGACCACGCGCAAGGTCAACTTAACCAGGCTCACCAAGCGGTTGCCACTGACCAACAAGCCGTCCAAACGGCTCAGGACCACGTGAACCAAGCTTCCCAAGCGGTTCAATCTGCCCAAGCCGGTGGTCCCACGGTCACGTCTGACCAAGTCAACCAAGCTTCCCAAGCCGTTGCGCAAGCCCAACAAGCCGCTAACCAAGCCCAACAACAAGCTGATCAAGCGGCAACGGCCGTCACTCGCGCGCAACAAGCTGTTGACCAAGCCCAAGCTGGCAACAAGAACACCGCCGCGCAAGCTTCTCAAGCCGCCCAAGAATATCTGCAAGCGCAGATCAAAATGGGACAAGCCGAAAATGATTTTGATCAAGGTACCGATGGCACTGATAACTGGGTCAAAGATGCTTACCACTGGACACCATCTGGTGAAATCAATGATCAACAACAAGTTAAATACCTCAACATTCTCTATCAACAATCTCTTCGTGATCATGGTCAATTGTCGTTACCTTCTAATCTCCCGTCGAATGCAGATCTTAAAAATGCGATGGACGAATACCGTGATCAAATGTCAAGCGACGCCCAAGATCAAGCCGCCGTTCTTCGTGGTAAGAGCCTCACTCCTGAAGCACGACAAGCAGTTGAAACCAATCATAATGTATATGCCAATTACCTTGACCATAATACTATTAACGCTCTCAATGACGGCAAATGGGATTCAGCTGCTCTGGCCAACAGTTTTTACCCTGGTCTAAGCAAGCTTAACGCTTGGAAGTACTATGCCAACCAATTTGGTAAAGATGGAGCTACTGATCCCAACCTCAAAGTTCCGGCACAATACAAGAGTCTCACCGACTACTACGACCACAACCTCACCCCGTGGGCTAAGTCCTTAACTTGGCACTCCACCGCTAAGGACCAACAAGAACTCCTCCCTGAAATTGCTGTCAAGCATGCTGATGGTTCCATCACCTACGACTTCTCCAAGTTGACTGATCAACATCTGATTGAACTTAACCAATTCGGTATGGACATCCTTAATCAGATTCGTCTCCACCTCCCAAGTCCTGACGGTGTTGGTGAATTTGTCGGCTTTAACACCACCATGCTTGAAGCTGCCAAGCACGCCGCTCAAGTTTACACTCAGGACAACTGGCACTACCTTGACAAGGGTGGCCACGATACCCGCGCCTTAGCCAACAAGGACAATGTTTGGGCTTATGGCGAAAACGTTGATGCCCGTCGTGATAACTTCCCAATTAAGAACATGGATGATCTCAAGCACGCCCTCTGGCTCAACCTCCGCGAAGGTCTCTTCAACGACGGCACTTCCAACTGGGGTCACACTTCTAACTTCTTAGGTACAGCCTTCGGTGGCTTTGCCTTTGACAACGTCACTCCGCAAGGTTGGTGGCAAAACTGGGTTCGCTCTGGTCAAATGCACTTCTTAACCGCTAGTGGTGCCTACGCTACTGATGGTAATCCTACTAACCTCTACCACTTAAACGGTGATGATGAGGCCGAAAGGTACTCCACATCAATCGGTAACAACGTCATTGCATTGAAGGCATCTCCTAATGAAAGTAAGTACGCCATTAATAATCTAAATCAAGCCTTTGCTAAAGCCGGAATTTCCGCTGATCAACAAAATCAAATTAAAGCGGTACTAGCTCAACAAGGAATCAAGCAAGCTCTTGACACTTTAAACGATGTTGTTAAACAAGATGCTCGCAACAAGGCCGCTTTAATTGCTGACGATCCTACTGGCTATCAAAAGTTGCAACAAGCCCTCAAAGAGTTTGAAGCCGCTCGTGACAAGTATGCTTCTACGCCTGGTGTCGGTGCTTATATTTGGGACAGCTGGATGGTTGAACCAATGAAGACCCATCCGGTCACTAACAACAGTTCTTTGAGCAAAGCTCAAGAGGATCTGGATCAAGCTCAAGCCGCTAAGACTAAGGCTGATCAAGCGCTCAAGGATGCTCAAAAGCAATTGACTGACCGTCAAGCTAAGCTGAAGGATCTGCAACAACGGGCCAAGACCCTGCCACAAGCCCAAGCTGATTACGCTAAAGCCCAAAAGGCGTTAGCTGATGCGCAAAAGCAATTGGATGCTGATCAACAAGCTTTGCGAACGGCCCAAGCCAATCAAGCTAAGGCTAAGCAAGCGTTGGCTGCTGCGCAACAAGCCTACCAAACCGCGCAAAAGGATTTGGCTACGGCTCGTCAAGCTTACGCTAAGACCCAAGCCCATGACAACCTGAACAATCAGGTTGCCCACCAAGCTGAACAACTTAACCGCAATGATCACCGTACTGGTAATACTAGTGCTCAAGCCGGTACTTCTATGACTGTTTCCGTAGTAAATGGTGCTTCTCATGTTGCCGCGGCTGCTGGCAAGGTAGCCCAAGCAGAAGTAAATCATTTGACGGCAACGGCTCAACAAGCGGCTGGAGCAGTTAAGGATGCTAAGTTACCACAAACTGGGGCTGCGCAAGCTTCTTCCAACTGGGCAGTGCTTGGTTTGGCTAGTCTGCTTGGCTTCATCGGTTTCGGTGGCCGCCGCAAGTTCCGCGCTTAAATTATTTGTTTCACTGTTGCAGAGATAAAAAGGCTCCGTCAAACGACGGGGCTTTTCCTGTTCGCGGCGTTGGTGAGTGGGGTGAACCCCGCAAATTGGAGAAAATCGTGGTCGATGGCCCACCGCTGCCGGTATTCTACGGCCGCTAACTTACCAAGCGCTTGCTTGCTAGCCCGGAAATTGTAGTAGTCGATGCTGTGTTGCAAGGCGGCTTTGAGGGTTGCGTAGTCAGGATAACGATGGTTGTTGACGGTCAGGACTTTTAGCTGGGCAAAGCAGCTTTCGACCGGCGCGTTGTCCAGACAGTTGCCTTGGCGGCTCATGCTTTGAAAGACGTGATGGCGTTTCAAGTAGGTTACAAAGCGGGCATGCTGGTACTGGTAGCCACGGTCCGAATGAACGGTCATTCGATAGGGGAGGGCGGGCCGGTAAGTGATTAGTTCTTGCACAGGGCTTAACGCTAAGGTCACCGTGACCACGGGGGCGAGTTGCCAGGTCACGATTTCCATGTTAAACAAGTCGAGGCAAATTGCGAGGAAGGCGCGCTCTTCAATGCTTTCGTGGCCCCAGCGAAATTCGGAAATGTCAGTGACGATTTTTTGCAAGGGCCGGTCAGTCTTAAAACGGCGGTGGAGTCGGTTGGGGGCGATTTGGCCAGTATGCCCCTCAAAAGAATCAAACCGATAGCCCCGGCCGGGGTGTTGGTAGAGGGTGCATTGCCAAGCGTGCTCTTGCATGATGCGCAGGACGCGCTTGTGATTGATGTCCCAGCCCAGCCGTTGCAATTCAGTGGTTACCCGTCGGTAGCCCATGTCGGGGTAGTGCTCGTGGTAAAAGGCGATTTCGTCGATTAAGGCGGGATCATCCTGCCGGTACTGGCGGTGGCGGGCGTCGTAATAAGAGCTGCTGGCAATTTGCGCGGCGGCTAAGAGGTCCTGAAGCGGATAGTCAGCGCGCAGCTGGTCGATCAATTGCGCCTTGACGCGATTGGTAAGCGGGGGCGTTAAATGATGGGCCGTACAAGCGGCGGTAAAGGCGATTTGGGCGGAAGAAGCAACCATGACAAAAACCTCCTTTGAGCAAGCCAGATAGTGGAACGGACGCTTTTGCTTCAGTGTAGGCCGGATCAAAAAATTTTGCGAATGTTTTGGATTATATGAGTGATTAGGGAAGGGAACAAAAATGAATAAGCTGAAAGTAGCCTCAGTTGCAGTTGCCATGACGGTCTTGGGCCTAGGCTTAGCGGCGTGTGGCAATCAGACCAGTAAGGATTCTGCGCCTAAAGATACCAGCAGTAAGGTAGTCAGCACCAGTAGTACGAGCAGTGCCAGCGCAACGGCTTCAAGCAGCACTAGTTCGACGGCGACTTCAACCCCGAAGGATACAACGGTGGATAACAAGACGGTTGGGGTAATGGTGGCGTTGCTTGAAAACCCAGATTGGTTTAAAGAATACCTCAGCAGCGGTACGATGCACTATGGTAGTAATTACAATAGTCCTGAAGTACAGGGCTTTAATTATTTGACTACGAATGGTGGTCAGTTAAGCTACATTTTCTTTAAGCAGGAAGGCAACAACGTGATCATCAAGCAATGGACTGACGAAGGGGCCGACATGGTGGCTCACGGTCACTATGAAACCACAACGGTCAGCTTGGACCGCCTTAAGCAGGATTACTACGTGACTGATGCCCAAAAGGCAGAAGTGCAAGGGTATGTGAATGAGCTGAAGGAATAGCTAATGGCGATGGTATTAGGGAGACTGGTATGGAAAATTATGATATTGATAAGGACTTAAACAAGTTATTGAATGAACCGGGAATGGATGATGCGCTTAAAGAATATGGAAATAAATTTTTTTGGTCGCGGCTTTTAGGATATATTCCAATTGCACTACTTGTAATAGTGGTTTTGATTTCTACGTTTTGTATTCGATGCTGCCCGATTTTATTCAGTGTTTTTGTTTTAATATTAATATTTATTTTTATGTTAAGGGTATCTTATCTGATGAAGAGAGGGATAGAGAAACGTTTCTTTGCAAATATTTCTTATATTAATAATGATATATACCAAAAGATGTATAATAAACGGCATCGTTACAATTGGGAGTACTTGACTTATATCTTAGAAAACAGGATTCAACAAAGTGAACACCAAAATGATGTTTTTAAGAAAACAATAACGATTGTACTTACTTTGTTGGGGATAAAAGCTTTATATTCTAAAGTTAATCTTTGGAATTTGATTTTTGAAAATACTAAATTAAGTTTTCAATCAGCTCTATTACCGGCTGTACGCATTGGAATGCTTTTACTCGTTGTGTCGGTGTTCATTGAAACCTATGACTGTTTAATTAATAATTCTGTAAAATTAGAAAAGTGGTATGTCCTTTTGAATCATGCGAATAAACTCAAGATTGAGTCAAAACGGAGCCAAAACTAAATCTGATACAAAGAAGTTTGTTTAACGAAGCATCCCCGCTTAATTGTTGGAGCGGGGATGCTTTTTTTGTTATGGCAGTTGTGACGCGATGAGGATATTGGGCGAAAAGCGTAGGAAGCTTACCTTGCTTCTTTTATGGTTATTCATCGCATGGCCATATTAGGCTATAATTGAAGTGTGACGATCAGGAACCAAATCGGGTGAAAGAACGCTTAATAAACGCTTGGTGGTTATCACAAGGGGGATAGTTTCAGCCATACACGCGAACTAACGGATGAAATTGAATACAGGTCATGTTCGGTGCTTTTTGGAAAGAGGAGGAGATAACTGTTAATTAAAATATCGAACAATGTGGAATAACGCTCTCTAATGTCCGTGAGAAAGACAAAGTGTAGGATGGACATTAGGGAACTAGCTAACCAAAATAGCCAGCGTCATGCCAGCGAAAAACTTGCTAAATGAAGGGAACGGTGAGATGATTAAAGTGTTAACAATACGATCGCTTGATCGGTTTATTGGAACTTTGACGATCTCACGTATCTTAATTAGCGGTTTGAGAGGTGGTGACGATGATGTTGCGCACGCAAAAGGTGAAGTTATATCCAAATCAGACGATGAAAAAAGTGCTCGATAACCTGTGCGATTACCGACGCTACTGTTGGAATCAAGGTCTGGCTCTTTGGAACGATATGTATGATGCTTCAGTGATTCTTGCTGATAAGAAGCAACGTCCCAATGAACGCAAGGTTCGGGATGAATTGGTCGCTAATAAGGCTGACTGGCAGTTTCAACTGTCGGCGCGCTGTCTGCAGTTGGCGATTTCTGATCTGGGTAAAGCGTGGCAGAATTTTTTTGACCGGGCCCAACCAGATTGGGGCAAGCCCCACTTCAAATCGAAAAAGGCCCTCCGCCAGGGCTTTAAGACCGACCGGGCCAAGCTGGTCAATGGTCGCTTGCGCCTTGACAAGCCGCATGAAGTTAAGGAAACCTGGTCCGACATTAAATTCAAAGGGGCCCGCAACTTGACCGGTGAATTGAAAGTCGTGTCGATCTACCGGGAAAACGGCCAGTACTGGGCGAGTCTGCCCCTTGAAGTTATGGTGCCAGCAAAACCGAAAACCGGTGTCAAGACGGCCGTTGACGTTAATGTCGGCCACCTTGATTACACGGCAGGGCGGGTCAATACGTTGCCCAGTCACCTCCAGAAAATCTACAAGCGGATCAAGCATTACCAACGGGTGTTAGCCCACAAGCGCAAGGTCAACGGTCGGTTGGCCACCCAAAGTAAAAATTACGCCAAAACGAGAGCCAAGTTGCAGCGTGATTACCGGCGGGTGGCCAACGTC
>NZ_AZFK01000088.1:64266-70439 GCF_001435775.1 Limosilactobacillus ingluviei DSM 15946
GCTTTTACCCGAGCACTCAGCGTTGTTCCGTTTGTGGTCATATCAAGCGCGGTGATGATAAGGTCACCTTGGTTGGTAATCACAAGCATCATACGAAACATGATGAATATATCTGTTACCAGTGTGGCGCGACGCTAGACCGCGATGCAAATGCGGTCGCTAATTTGTTAGCTTTGCTTTAAGTTGTCATGGAGCCAGGCTATTGGCTCTGGGGAAGCCCTTTCCCCTGGAGGTCATTCTAGTCAGTCCCTGTCGCTGACTCCCAGTTGGGTGAGCGGGAATACTGGCGTTTTAACGATGATGAATAAAATTTAAGAAAGGAAAACTATATTCTTTCTAACAACATAAAAGGGTTACTCTTCTATGTTGTTCTACATTTTATATAGCAGGTTCAAAGAATGATCAAACAACACTTCAAAATGTACAAAGCCGGCAAGCGGTGGTTAATTGCTGCCATTACGGTGATGGGGGTAGCCTTGGGGAGTCAGATTGCTTATGCTGACACGGCTACTACTTCAGCGGCCCCGTCCTCGGTGACTACTGCGCAATCCCCAGCTCCAACTTCAACTTCGGAAACGCCGGCGCCGGCGACGTCTGCCGCCCCAGCCCAGGCTACTTCCCCAATTCAGACGGCCAGCGGGCATGAAGTGCAGCGCAACGGGGCGTGGTACTATGTCCAGACTAATGGGACCCAGACCACGGGCTGGCAGCGCCTGGCAGACGGTCGGGTAGTGTACTACGACGCCCAGACCGCCCAGATGGTGCACGGGGAAAAGTACTTTACGGATACCAACCGTTGGCTGTATTTGGACCAAATCAACGGGGCCTTGCACCGGGGCTTTACGACCTTGCCGGACGGCCGGCGGGTCTACTACGATGTGCAAGCCGACCTGAGTGGCGCCGGGATGCTCCACGAGGTGCAAGCAGTCGGCCAGCAGACCTATAATTTTGATCCCTGGGATGGCCACCTAAAGACCGGTTGGCAGACCGTCAACGGCCACCACCCCGCCTATTTTGCCCCGGCAATGGTTAAGCAAGCGGAACGCCACATTGATGGCCACTGGTATTACTTTGATGCCCAGGGGGCAATGGCGACGGGACTGACGACCTTGCCAGACGGCCGGTTAGTCTACTATAACCAACAGGGGCAAATGCAGTACGGTGAGCAGCCCGTTAACGGGAAATGGCTCTTCTTTGACCAAAATAACGGGGCGATCAAGCAGGGCTGGTTTACCTTACCGGATGGGCGGCGGGTTTACTACGATGTCACGCCCAAACAAAATGGCTTCACGGGCGCCGGGATGCTCCACGGGGTCCAGGCAGTTGGGAAGCAAACCTACAATTTTGACACTTGGGATGGGCGTCTGAAGACGGGCTGGCAAACCGTTAACGGCCAGCGGGCCTACTTTGCCCCGGCGATGGTCAAGCAAGCAGAACGCCATGTTGATGGCCACTGGTATTACTTTAATGGCCAGGGAGTGATGGCGACGGGGCTGACGACCCTGCCGGACGGGCGCCTAGTCTACTACAACAAGCAAGGGCAAATGCAGTACGGTGAGCAGCCCGTCGGTGGGAAGTGGCTCTTCTTTGACCAAAACAACGGGGCAATCAAGCAGGGCTGGTTTACCTTACCGGATGGGCGGCGGGTCTACTACGACGTGACGCCCAAGCAAAATGGCTTCACCGGCGCTGGGATGCTGCATGGTGACCAACAAATTGGGCAGCGTTACTACCGCTTTGATGCGGTGAACGGAAAGTTGCTGCAAGAATTGACGAATACGGCGACCTATGATCAGCAGGCCCACAAGCTGCGTTTCTTAGGCCACGGTGGCTGGCTTGGGGCGAACCAGCGCTTCTATGACCACGGCCAAACGTTTACAACTGATGCTCAGGGCTACGTGGTCCTAACGGCCGGCGAACATTACCTGGGCCAGCAGTGGTACTTGGCGGGGGCTGATGGCACGGTCAAGACTGGTTGGCAGACCCTACCGGATGGGCGGCTGGTTTACTATGATCCGACCACGGCAGCGATGGTTAAGGGGGAACGCAACTTAGCGGGGCACTGGTACTACTTCAACCCGCAAAATGGGGCGAAGACGACCCGCCAGTACGTTAACCTGGGGAGTAAAATCGTCTACTACAATGATCAAGGCCAGATGCTGTACGGCTGGCAAACCATTGACGGTCAGCGCCGCTACTTTGATCGTTGGGATGGGGCCGAAGCACTCAGCACGATTCTGCCCCTGGACGGGCATTGGTACGCCTTTGATCGCTATGGGACCCCCCGGGACCTGCAAGCAGTTAACAATTTAATCAACCGGCTGGGAAGCAAAATCGCCTTTGCCGTGCAATCCCAAGTCTCCGGGCAAGTTTACAGTTACAGCAATGCGAACCAACGCTTTATCACCGCCAGCACGGTGAAAGTGGCTCTTTTGGCAGAACTGCTGCACAAGACCGGGGGGAACCTGTCGGCTTATCAACGCAGTCTGGCGGAAAAGATGATTCGCAACAGTGACAACGCCGCGGCGACGGCGATCGCCAATCAATTGGGACGCAATACGGCCGGTGGAGATCTTTACCGGGCACTGGGGATGAGCAGTACGACCCCAACCTATCACTGGGGGCAAACCCGCACCACGTCGCAGGACCAATTAAAACTGTTAGCCCAGATCTACTTGACGGATCATTCGGGCTACTTGAATCAGCGCTCCCAAGCTTACTTGCGGGAACTGATGCACACGGTCAGTGCGGGCCAACGCTGGGGAATTTCCGCCGGCAGCAGTGATTACTACGTGAAGAACGGGTGGTTGAGCCTGTGGTCTAACGCGCAATGGTACGTCGACAGCATCGGCTTTTTGCCGAACCACGGCCGCGGGTACACCCTGGCCATCTATTCGGAAGGCAATCCGCTAGCGACCGGGATTAATAAGGTCGAACAAGTTGCCCGCTTGGTCCAAAGTTTGCTGGGCTAATGCTTCGTTGCCCCTGGTGCGGATCTGTTTTTCATCGCGACATTGATTGACGATTGTCTTAAATTAGCTTAAAATTAAATTGTGATTATTTGAGCAAACAAGGAGATAAAACGATGGAAATCAAAGCAGCAGTGGTGGCCAAGCAAGGGGCCCCGATTCAAGTCCAGACCTTGCAACTGGATGCGCCTAAGGCCAATGAAGTTCTGATCAAGACCGTTGCGACGGGGATTTGCCATACCGATATTGCGGGGCGCGACCTCGGCATGAGCCCCTACCAAGTAGCCTTGGGACACGAAGGGGCCGGGATCGTCGAAGCAGTCG
Organism: Limosilactobacillus ingluviei DSM 15946; assembly: GCF_001435775.1. Lineage (GTDB taxonomy): Bacteria > Bacillota > Bacilli > Lactobacillales > Lactobacillaceae > Limosilactobacillus > Limosilactobacillus ingluviei. Next base: position 67,560 of record NZ_AZFK01000088.1, read on the forward strand.
GTAGTGCGGTCACGACGGTTGCCCCCGGGGATCATGTGGTGGTTTCCTTCGGTTACTGCGGGCACTGTGCCAACTGTTTGCAGGGGCACCCGGCCAAGTGCGTGCGCTTAAATGAATTGTGCTTCGGTGGCGCTAACTACGACGGGACGCACCGTTTGCACACGCCGAGTGGCGAAGCGGTCAGCACCTTCTTTGGCCAATCGTCGCTGGCCACGCACATGGTAGCGGACGAACACAATGTGGTGAAGGTGGATGCCGCGGTGGACCTGCGCTACTTGGGGCCACTGGGCTGTGGTTTTCAAACCGGGGCCGGGACGGTGATCAACGGGGTCAAGCCGGCCTTTGGCTCCTCGATGGTCGTTACCGGGGCCGGTGGGGTCGGCTTGGCTGCCGTGATGGCTGCCAACCTCTATAACCTCGATCACCTGGTGGTCATCGATCGGCACGATGATAAGCTGGCTCTGGCCAAGGAACTGGGAGCGACGGACGTAATCAACACGGCGCAAGTGGACGATGTCGAAGCGGCCCTGCGTGAGATCGTACCCGGCGGGCTGGATTACGCGATCGACACCATCGGCTACACGCCCCTGATCAAGGACTGCCTGCACGCCTTGGGGACGGATGGTAAGCTGTATCTGGTGGGGATTGCCGGACCCCTGGACATCAGTGGGATGGAAGTGATGGGCGAATCCAAGCAGATCATTGGGCTGATCGAAGGGGATGCGATTCCGCAGCTCTTTATTCCGCAAATGATCAAGTACTTCCAAAAGGGGAAGTTCCCGATCGACAAGTTGATCAAGTTCTACTCCTTTGACCAACTCGCGCAAGCCTTTGCGGACTTTGAGGCGGGAGCCGTCGTTAAGCCCGTGATTATCTTTGAATAAATCAGCCAAGCCCGCTGGTAATGGCGGGCTTTTTTGGTGCTTTAAGCCGAAAGGGGTTACAATAAAAAGAAAGCGGGCAATCCAGTGGAAAGGACGCGAATAACATGAGAAAGATCTTCCTAACCAGCCTAATCATGACCAGTGCTGTGACCCTGGCCGCGTGTGGTAAAGAGCACTACCGCGCGGAGCAGTCCAGCAGTTCTACCAGCAGTGCGGTAACGTCGGCGGCGACTAACCACAGCACCCAAGCCGCATCAAGTTCGGCGCCAGCGCAGTCAACCACGTCCAGTAAAGTTGCGACGTCGGCGTGGAACGATCAAAAGGCGGCGCAGCTGCGGACCTTTATGGACCGGTGGGCGCCGACGATGCACCAGGCCTACCTGCCGATCAGCCGGACGACCTTCCCGGAGTTTCTGCCGGAGAACAACACCGTTAATGGGGCGACTACGACCATGCAGTGGTCAGCGGATGGGACGGGAGCCAGCAGCTACAACGTCGTCGCGATGTACAACTACAACAAGCGCGTGGACACCCAGGTCGCGCAGATTGGCGAATTCCACATCACCTACGCCTTTGCCTATCACCAGGGCGAACCGGTCGTCTTAGTCAGCCAGGCCACCAACGGCGGGATGTTTTGGCAGACCACCCAAAACCAAGACGTTAGCCGGAATTTTGCCAGTATCGCCCGTGGTCAGGGCGTGATTTTTAAATAAAAAATCGGCGGATCCCTGGAGTTAGTAAGCAGCTAAAATCAAACAAAAGAAACAGCCCGCCGGAAACTTCGCGCTTCCCGGCGGGCTGTTGGGGTTGAAGTCCAATGAACCTCATGAATTTCTACAATTTATTATACCACAGATGAAGCTAAAGCTGGCTGCCAGCGGCGCGGTTGGCTTCGACCGGTAGCCTGGTTTTGCTATTTGCTGAGCCGATCGAGCTCGGTCAAGGCGAGCGGGAACTTCCGGAACCCATCGTTGGTTAAAAAGTGGCCGCCGGTTTCTTGGACGATCAGTTTGGCTTCCAGGTCACTGGCCATCGCGATCCCCTGACGATAGGGGGCGATCGGGTCGTCTTTGGCGACGATTACGGTCGCCCGGCTGAGCTTGGGGCGCACCTGGGTGTAGTCAGGGCGGGGCAGGATGAAGTCAGTCAGGGTCGGGTACTGTGGCAGTGACCGGTCAAAGGCGCCGACCAACAGCAAGCGGACGTCGTGGAGGTCGTGGCGGGCGACAAAGCGAACCGCGGTCAGACAGCCGAGACTGTGGGCGACTAGGGTCAGGCCGTCTTGGACTGGAATTTGGTCGTCAACGGCTTGGTCCCAAGCTTGCCGTTCGGGATTGAAGGGCTCTGGCAGCCAAAGGCGGTTGAGCTGGATTTGCGGGGCGGCCGCTGTTTCCAACCAGGGAAACCAGTCATCGTCGCGCGTCGAGGTGCCGTGAATCAAGTAAGCGTTGGTCATGTCAATCATTCCTTTCGGGCTTTTCTTTAACGGTAAGCCGCCTTCGCGCGGAAGGCAAGCAGAAATTTTAGTGATTTTGCCCACGGGGGTTTTCAAAGGCGGGGAGATCTGGTATATTATTTATGTTAAAGATTTGCTGACTTAGCTCAGTTGGCAGAGCAACGCACTAGTAATGCGTAGGTCGGAGGTTCGAATCCTCTAGTCAGCACTAGCCAAAGCCTGGATCGATGGTATTCGGTCCAGGCCTTTTTCGTGGTTTTAGCGGCGCTTGGCCCAGCGATAAATTTGGGAAACGTGGCTCAAGCAACTGAATTTTATCCTTTAATGGCAGAATTCGTTATTTTAATTTGGAAGCAATCGGGCAGGAACGCATGAATAGAAACTGGTTTTTGCTAGATAATCCGCTGGTTGAGTCTACTGCTGATTAGCTGACGATGGTCGTTCACTCTAAAATAATCGACTTAAGTTTTTCGCAATTAAACTGCGTACAATACCCTTAGAGGTTGACACTTTTAAAAATGAAAGTGTTGCCTTTGGGGG
>NZ_AZFK01000017.1 GCF_001435775.1 Limosilactobacillus ingluviei DSM 15946
AATTATATCAAAAGCTTAACCGGTTTAACAGATAATCTTATTACTTTCGATCCTCGCGTAGCCGAAAATGAGCGACTTAAAATTATTCCCGCCAATCCGGCTGCCCGGCACCCGTTTGCCCGCCAAGAACACTGTGAACTTTATCTTCGTCAATCTTATCCCAATGCTTGTCCCGTCTGCGGTCAATTGATGCGGAAAAATGGCTTTAAAACAGTCTATCTGCGGGGGCTCGAAATTAATGGCCGACCATTGGTACTCGTAATTGCTAAACAGAAGTATCTCTGCCCCGTTAGTGCGGAATGTCCCGCCTTAGTCACAGACTTAGCTCGAGTTCAAGGCATTAAGGTTAATCATCAAATCATGCCTAATGTCCAACAGCGCATGCTGTTGGCCTTAACTGA